>JASFVE010000029.1:0-24514 GCA_050049995.1 Chlamydiota bacterium
AAAGATCATCAGCCAAAAAAAATAGTTGATTTGATGAGGGGAGTTTTTATAAATAAAGGGAGCAGCAAAAAATGCCATAGGGACAAATAAGAAAAGAGAAAAAATGCCCACCCAAATCATTTGCCAAACAGCCTTCCCTACCTCTTTTTGCTGGTTGGAGCCATTATATTGAGATACAAAGACTTGGCTCATGGCTGTTATCATCCCAAATCCTCCTAAGAAAGCCCAAGCCAAAGTCCCTGCGCTAACAGCTGCGTTTAAAGTATCAATGGAGTAATTTGCCAAAAAAATACGGTCTACAAAAATCATCAGAAGAGTGGCTAAAGATGAGATCATCAAAGGTAAAGAAAGATTAAAAAGTTTTTTTACCTGACTGGTGGAGCTTATATTTTCATTCGTTTTCATAGGTTTTGACTAGAGAAAAATTATTTTGTTTTATATTTCACAAATATAAGAAATATAATAGCAAGAAGATGATGCATGATCTAGAAAATTCAGAAATTTTACGTAAAAGTAAAAAATTCTCGAATCCTTATATAAAAAAAATTAAAAGAAGTTTTTGGGATGTTCTCTTATGGAAACTAGGATTTTATGATGAAACAAAACGAAGAGAGAAGCCCCCTAATAATTTCACTTATCCAATAGAAAAAACATTTAATGATGCTCTTCCTTCAGTTTGCTGGATTAACCATTGTACATTTTTAGTAAAAGTCGGAGAAATTACCTTCTTAACCGATCCCATATTATCTAAGTACTGTTCGCCCTTGCCAATTAGTAGTTTAAAAAGAAAACATTCACCTGGAGTTGAATTAAATGATCTTCCTCAATTGGACTGTATTTTAATCTCTCATAACCATTATGACCATTTGGATAGAAAAACAGTTGTTAAAATAAATTCTTTGTTTCCAAATGCAATTTGGATAGTCCCTAAAAAATTAAAAAAATGGTTCCTTAAAAAAAATATTAATAATGTTTGCGAATTAGGATGGTGGGATAGCTTTTCTTGCAACGGAGCTGTTATTACAGCCGTTCCAGCTCAGCATTTTTCAGGGCGAACTATTTTTGATACCAATAAAACGCTATGGAACGGTTATGTTGTTGAGTCTCAAAAGGAAAATAAAAAATTTTATTTTTCTGGAGATACGGGTTATAACGATAAAGATTTTAAGGAAATTGGGAAGAAGTTTAACGGCATTGACTTAGGTATGATACCCATTGGAACTTATTGTCCTCGAGAATTTATGAAACCGGTACATATTAACCCTGATGAAGCAGTTCGCATTCATACAGAAATTTCTTCTAAGTTTAGCATTGGGATGCACTGGAAAACCTTTAAATTGTCTGATGAGCCATTAGATTTACCCCCTTATGACCTTTATCTTGCCATGAAAAAAGTTGGTTTACCTTTTCGTGAATTTGTTGCAGTAGAACCTGGTCTTTTTTTAAACTGGTAGCATGCTATTTTTAAAGATTAAAATTTTCAACCTTACCCAAGAATGTATAAATATTTGCAGGTACTATAAAAACCTTCAATTTGCTTTTTTAGATAGTTTTTTAAAAATAATTTATCTTTTTCAAAATCCTTATCGAATTTCAAAAAAGTTTCTTCTTAAAAAGAAGGAAGAAGATGTCCATCAATATGGAGAAACCCCATTATTGACTTTCGAAAAAATGATAAGGATAAGTGAAGTTAGCTCACAAGATATTTTCTACGAGTTTGGAGCTGGAAGAGGCAGGCTCTGTTTTTGGATGCATGCCTTTAAACATTGCAAAACAGTTGGAGTAGAACAAATTCCATTTTTTTGTATTGTAGCAGACTTTCTCACTAATATATTTCGACTGAAAAATCTACGCTTTATAAAAGGTAACATGACGCATATAGATGTGTCTGATGCAACTTTTATTTATTTATGTGGAACCTGCCTGAGTGATGATGAGGTCTATAATATTCTTAAAACCCTTAAAAAAGTTGCATCGAAAACTAAAATCTTATCTGTTAGTTATCCTTTAACTGAGTATGATGCGGCATCTTATAGAATACTAAAAGAAATCCCTGTTCAATTTGCTTGGGGAAGCACAGTAGCTTATCTTCAAGAAAAGGTTTAAAATACAATGCCTGAAAGTGCGGCAATTTCTAGGGTAAGGTCTTGTGGTATAAATGGATAAACTTCTTTAATCGCTTGGTCAACACTTTCATAGGTAACTTTCATATCTAAGCATTTTTTCATAAATTGAAGTTTTCCGTTTTTAGATAGATCTTCTTCTGTAATGGATTCAAAGGCTTTTTCAAGAGCCTTTCTATTTCTTGCATTTGTTTTAAAAAAGCTTTTAAGAAATATATTCATTAATATTTCATTGGAATGAGTTGTTTTTCTTATTTCTTCTATTAGCAGATCACTAAATTTCGCATCTAGTTCAATGGCTCTTTCATCAAGTAAGCGCCAAACAATGTTAAAATGCTGGTTATTTAGAGCTAAAAAAATTGCAGTATTATGATCATTGTCAGCTAAATTTATATCTAAATTAGGGTGATTTAATAATAACTGCGCCAGAGGAAAATCACCTTTAGATGCAGCTTCCACCAAGACAGTTGTGCCATCAATTGTTTGCTTATTAATATCCGCACCATGCTTTAAAAGTATTTCAGCGCTAGCTACTGTGTTAGGTGGGTTAGTAAATATAAAAAAAAGGGCTGTCCTATTGTCTAAGCTTCCTTGTATATTGACATCAATATTAGGAGATTGTAACAACATCTCCATAATATCTAATCTACCCGCCTTAGTAGCTTGCATTAAAGGGGAAACGTTCAAAATATTCTTTTCATTGACATTCATGCCATATTCTAAAAGCATTTTTGTAACATCGTAATTTTCTTGAGTTGCCTGAAAAAATAAAGCCTTTTTTGCTTTATTTGAAATAGGGTTAAGGCTTTCTTGGCTATGAGATAAAAAGAAGTAGGCGATTTCGAAGTTTAATTCGTCAATAGCTTTCTCAAGAGGGGTTTGATTGTTTTCATCTAAACCATTAATATCAGCGCCAGCCGTTATTAGCTTTCTTACAATGTCGATATCATATTTTTCAACTGCAAGATGAAGTAAACGTGTTTTGAGTTCTAAGTGAATATGTCTCAAATCAACTTCATTAAGGGTTAATAGATATTTAACAATTCGAAAATGCAGTTTTTCAAATGCTTTTTCAATAGGGGTAAGGCCATCTTGATCTACTCCATTAACATCAGCTCCAGCTGCTATTAATTTCTGTATTGTGACATATTTATTTTGCTCAATGCCTTTATGTAGTAGAAGATCTAATGTTGGTCTAGGAATGTGTTTGAGGTCAATTTGGCGAAGGCTCAATAAAAACCAGACAATCTCAAACCTTGATAGAGCTAAAGCTTTTTCAAGAGAGGTAAGGCCATCTTGATCGGGTTCGTTGATGTCAGCTCCTTTAGCTTCTAAAGTTTTAACTATAATAAGACTCCCTTTTTCTACCGCTATATGAAAGGCCTTCTTGCCTTCGTGAATATAATTTATGTCAAATCTATTGCTTCGAATTGCTTCTAACGCATTATTAGAATCATTTATTTCAATGGCGCGAAAAACTCTTTCTGCAGCTTTTTTTGTTAAGTGATAGGAGAGTTTAGATTTACATTTAAATATAGAAGCAGCAAGACATGAAATATCTTCTTTTACCTCCTCGACCTCTCTATCATTATTTTCAGAAAAGATCGAAGGTAGTTCAACAGCTCTAGATAAAGCATTTGGGACCGACATAGTTTTATGTAAAAAAAATTAATACCACGAAAGGTTACATCCAAAAAGCTAATTAATTCAAGAATTTATCTTACACTCAAAAACTTAGGATCTTAAAATAAAACACCTGAAAACTTACTAATTTCTTGAGTAATGTCTTCTGGTATGGAAAGGTGAACTTGATTAAGTACTTTATCTACATTTACGTAGGTAACTTTATCATTGCCATCATCTAAACATTTTTTTATAAATTGCAGTTTTTCGTTTTCAGATAGATCTTCCCTTGTAATGGATTCAAAGGCTTTTTTAAGAGCTTCTTTATTAGCTTCTGTTGTTCCAAAAAAGATCTTAAGAAAAATATTCATTAAAATTTCATCTACGAGATCAAGTCTGTTAATTTTTTCAAGTAACAAGTTGGCAAATTCTTTTCTAGGTATGTCGTTATTTAAATTAAGTAGATACCAAACTACTTCATGAGAGTTATTGTACAACGCCTGTTCTATTGGAGTTCTATCTTCCCAGCCCGGTGAGTTGACGTCTACACCATATTTCACAAACATTTTCAGAATTTCAAGATGCCCTCCCCAAGCAACCCAATGAGTGGCTCTATCAAGTTGCTCATCTGTTAGATCTACATTTATATTGGGGTGAGCAAGCAGGGATTCTATAATATTACTGTGAGCTTTTCCGGCGGCTATCATTAAGGAAGAAATACCTTTTCTGTCTTGTACATTTACATCAGCGCCACTATGCAAAAGCTCATCTACTATGGAAACTAGACCTTTTGAGGATGCGAGATAAAGAGCTGTCTCACCGTCACTATTTCTCTTATTTATTTCTAAATCTGGTCTAGCTGTTAATGCCTTTACAAGATTTAAATCTTCCAAAACTATCGCTGCGAATAATGGGAATAGATCTCTTGAATCTTCGAAATTTTGGTTAATGTCAGCGCCATTTTGTATTAGCATTATGGCTGTATCAATTTTTGTTGCTTCTATAGCTCTATTTAATAACCTTGCTTTTGTAGTAGCAGAAATATAGCGGAAGGGTATTCGATTAAATAGATACCAGTAAATGTTACAATGATTTTTATCTAATGCCTGTTCTAGGGGTGTTTTATTGCTCCAGCCAGGAGAGTTGATATCCGTACCATAGTTTACAATTTTCTGTACTGATTCAAGGTTCCCTGACCAGGTTGCCCAATGAATCGCTTTGTCATTCTGTGTAGTTTCTAAATCTACATTTATGTTTGGATGAGCAAGCAGCAATTCTATAATAGCAGGATAACCTTTCCAAGCTGCAGCCATTAACGGAGTATAACCATTTTGGTCTTGCATGTTTACATCGGCATGATGTTGTAGAAGCTCATTTACTATGGAAGATAACCCTTTTAAAGACGCCAAATAAAGTGCTGTCTCATTAAAATAATTTACCTTATTTATTTCTAAGTCAGGTCTATTTGTTAATGCTTTTACAAGATCCAAGTTTTTCAACTCTATAGCTTTTAACAAAGGAACTAAGGTTGAATTTTCGATGTTTTCATTTACATCAGCGCCATTTTGTATTAGCTTGATTGCAACGTCTACTTTATTGTTATTAAGAGCTTTATGTAATAGCTTTGTTTTTACATCAACAGAAATACTATGAACATAGATGCTATCTAGTAGTTGTCCAACGACTTCATAATGCTTGAGTTCCCAAGACAATTCTAAGGGGGTTTTCTTGTTCCAGTTTAAGACATTGATATCGGCTCCATGCTTTAATAGCATTTGCATAACTTGAAAATGCCCTTTGCAAGCAGCTAAGAGAAGGGCCTTATTTAAAGGATCTCTTGTATTTAGGTTTATATTGGGATGAGTAAGTAGTAATTCTACTATATTGCAGTAACCCTTTTCTGCAGCTATTTGTAAGGGGGTATCTCCACTTTTTTGCTGATTAATATCTGCGCCATTTTGTATTAGCATTATGGCTGTATCAATTTTTTCAGAACAAAGAGCTTTATGTAATAATTCTGCTTTAACAGAAGAAGAAATATTGCAAAAACCTATTTGATCAAGTAGATACCAAAAAACTTTAGGGTGATTCTTGTATAATGCCTGTTCTAAAGGAGTTTTGTTCTGCCATCCAGGGTAGTTGATATCTACACCATATTTTACAAAAATTTGTACAACTTCAAGATGTCCTAAATAAGCAGCCCAATGAATCGCTTTATCTCCGTGATGGCTTCTTAGATCTGCATTTGTGTCAGGGTGACCAAGTAGTAATTCAACGACGACATAATTACCTTCAGCTGCAGCTGCAATCAATGGAGTGATGCCTCGTTTATTGGGAATATTTACATCAGCTCCACTACTTAGAAGCTCTTTTACTATATCAACCTGATTTTTTCTAGAGGCGTGGTAAAGAGCTGTTTCTCCTTTACTATTTGTTGTATTGATTTCTAAATCAAATCGAGCAATTAGAGCTTTTAGAAGAGCTAAATTTTCTTCATTTATAGCTGTTAATAAGGGGAATGTGTCATTTACCTCTTCATTAACATCTGCACCATTTTGTATGAGTTTTATGGCAATACCTATGTTTTTTTCACTAAGGGCCTGATGTAGTAATGCGGTTTTAATAATTGGATCTACGAGGTTGAAATCAATCTCTTCACAGGTGAGTAGAAAGTTAGTAATTTGCGGTCGTTGTTTGAGAAATGCTTTTTCAAGGGGTAATGGCAAGTCTTGGACAAACTGATTAATATTTGCATGAGCCTCTACTAATTTTTCTATTATTGGAAGATTTCCTTTTTCAATAGCTTTATGTAAGGCAGTTGTTTCTGCATAAACATGGTTTGGTTTAAATACTCTGCTGACAATAATTTGAATAGCTTCAACTGTATCGTCAGTATCGATTGCATGAAATAATCGTATAGTCGCATTTCGCGTTTGAAAATACTCATAGACCATTTTAAGTCGATTGGAAATAATTTCTAGACATGAAGTACTCTCTCTCATCTTTTCAGGGTTAAGACTATCGTGAGATGATAAGTTACCGTTATTTTGAAGGAAATCAAGGGAACTCATGATATTTTACCATTGATGGTTGTAAAAAAAATTTTGCATGTTTTATGCATTATTGCGTTATTTTTTCAAGAAAAAAGAAAACTCATAAAATCGACTTACTGGATAGGTAAACGAATTTAAACTGGATGCCAAAATCTATGGATGCTATGTTGCAAAATTAAAAAATAATTTGAAGGTATTGTTATGGATGAGCAAAAAAGACAGCAAACTGTTCCGATTATTACTTTAAATGATGGTGTAGAAATCCCAGCAATTGGGTTTGGTACTTGGCAGTTAGAGGGTGACACCTGTGTTAAAGCTGTAAGAACTGCTTTAGAGGTCGGCTACCGACATATTGATGGGGCTCATGCATACTGGAACCATGAAAAGGTAAGTGAAGGAATAGGGGATTTTCCAAGAGATCAGTTTTTTATGACAACCAAGTTGTGGAGGGACTTTCACGACCCTAATTTAGTAGAAAAAGCATGTGATACCTCCTTAAGAGAGCTAAAAATGGACTATCTTGATTTGTTTTTAATTCACTGGCCGGAAAGAGCCAAGTCTGTTTCTTTGATTTTAGAACAGATGCATAAGCTTAAAGAAAAGGGAAAGGTAAGAAGTGTCGGTGTGTGTAATGCAACAATTCATCACATTCAAGATATTTTTGATGATGGATTAAGTATTTCTGTTAATCAAATCGAATTTCACCCTTTTTTAAACCAAGCTGATATGTTGAAGTTTTGCAAAGATCACAATATTACAGTTACGGGCTATAGCCCCATTGCTCAGGGAAAGGTATTTAAAAATAAAGTAATTGTGGACATAGCCAACAACCATAGCAAAACTCCAGCTCAAGTCTCTTTAAGATGGCTAATTCAAAAAGGGGTTGTCGTAATTCCCAAGGGCTCTTCCCTACCTCACATTAAAGAAAATTTTGAAATATTTGACTTTTCCCTTACGGACCAAGAAATGCAAAGCATAGACCAACTACATACTGGGGAAAGAATTGTTAACCCTGATTTTAACGAGTTTGATTATTAACCTGCCTGGGTAATATAATCTAGACTCTATTATGGAAGATTTTAAGACAAAAAAGCGTAAAACGCGTGAAGTATTAGTAGGCAATGTGAAAGTAGGGGGACAAAACCCTATTCGCATACAGTCTATGACTACAACTAATACAAACGATATTGAAAAAACTGTTGAGCAGATTTCTAAGCTAAAGGCTCATGGCTGTGAAATTGTAAGAGTCACTGTTCAAGGAAAAAAAGAAGCGCTAAGCTGTGAAAAAATCAAAAACCTCCTCGTTCAAAAAAATATTGACATTTCGCTTGTAGCAGATATCCACTTTTACCCTCCTGCTGCCCTTATAGTAGCTGATTTTGTGGATAAAATTCGTATTAATCCAGGAAATTTTGCTGATAAGAGAGCTATATTTCAAACAGTTGCTATTCAAGAAAAATTTGCTCTAGAAAAAATCGAAGAAAAACTAGCCCCTCTTATTCTTAAATGTAAGCAATTAAAGAAGTCCATAAGAATAGGTGCTAATCATGGTTCTTTATCGGATAGAATCATGTCTGCTCATGGGGACACACCAGAGGGAATGGTAATATCTGCAATTGAATATGCAGAAATTGCTAGGAAATATGATTTTCATGACATGATCTTTTCTATGAAAGCATCTAATCCATTAGTAATGATAAAAGCTTATCGTCTTTTAGTAAAAAAAATGGACGAATTAGGTTGGGATTACCCCTTACATTTGGGAGTTACCGAAGCAGGACAGGGAGAAGACGGACGTATTAAATCAGCTGTAGGAATTGGATCATTACTCCTAGAAGGATTAGGAGACACTATTAGAGTATCTTTAACAGAGGATCCTCATTTAGAAATTGATCCTTGTAAAAGGCTGGTCAATTTTTCGAATAGACAAACTCTGATTAAAATACCTTCATCAGAAGAACCCCAAAATAAAACTCCATTTTTACATAGAAATGGCTCTGTCATTATTAAGTTGCAAGAATCAGATCTTCTTGACGACAGTTTGCTGCAAAGTCTAGGGCTATCACAAAAAGGAGCAAAGATAGATGCTGTTTGGGTAGAGGACGTACAAGATGAAAAATCACTTCTAAAGCTCAAAGAGCTCTCCGCAGAAAATGTAAAAATTATAGCAAAGAACTCACGGATTGCAGATTACCAAATAGGGCATGATGCTTTACACTTACAAGAAGTTAATGAAAATGCCTTTTCTCTAATTACACAAATGCAACCAAAAGTCATTTTACTAGATCCTTTAGAGTTGAAAGTGCACTCTGCTAGAAAGCTTCACAGCTGGTTGAAGGCATCTTCTTTTGAGATACCTATTATTTTAGCTTTTTCTTACTTAGAAAGTTGGGACGATTTTTTAATTGCAGCCTCCAGTGAAGCGGGGAGTCTTCTGTGTGATAATATCGGAGCAGGTATTTGCCTTCAGCATAAAGCAAATATTCAAGAGCTGCATTCCTTTAGTTTCAATCTTCTGCAGGCATGCAGAATGAGAACAATAAAAACAGAGTTTATTTCCTGTCCAAGTTGTGGAAGGACATTATTTGACCTTCAAGAGGTAGCAGCCAGAATAAGAAAAAAAACTGGACATCTTCCCGGTGTAAAAATTGCCATTATGGGATGCATCGTTAATGGGCCAGGAGAAATGGCAGATGCTGATTTTGGATATGTAGGATCAAGGCCAGGTATGGTTGATTTGTATGTGGGAAAAAAATGTGTAGAGAAAAACATTGGCTTTTCTGATGCAGATGAAAAATTAATCGCCCTAATTAAATCCCATGGTCTTTGGGTAGATCCACCTTCCAAAAGAGAAGAAGTTGCTTTGGTGTAAATATTTTTTTAACACCTTGCTCCTGCCTGTCTAATCCTATCAATCATTGCAAGTTATTAATATGAAAGATAAAATTGTCGCTTAAATCACCTAAATCAATTATTTCATATGACTAAACGAAAATATGACCATAGGTCTATTGAAAAAAAATGGCAGCAATATTGGGTAAAAAACAAAGTTTTTTCCTGTAAAACAGACTCATCTAAACCGAAATACTATGTATTAGACATGTTTCCTTACCCATCTGGTGCTGGATTGCACGTAGGGCATGTTACGGGATATACAGGAACTGATATCATAGCAAGGTATAAAAGACAAAAAGGCTTTAATGTCTTACACCCTATTGGCTGGGATAGTTTTGGTCTACCAGCAGAACAGTATGCGATCAGAACAGGTACTCATCCTAGAATTACTACACAGGCAAATATTGACACATACCGTAAACAACTTCGCTCTTTAGGGTTCAGTTATGACTGGGATCGGGAGATTACTACAAGTGAGCCTGACTATTACAAATGGACTCAGTGGATCTTTACAAAACTTTATGAAAAAGGGCTTGCTTATGAAGCCACTATTAATGTGAATTTTTGCCCAGCTTTAGGAACAGTTCTTGCTAATGAAGAAGTAGAAAATGGTAAGTCGAAAGAAGGTGGATTTCCCATTGAAAGAAGGCCTTTAAGGCAATGGGTTTTAAAAATCACAGCTTATGCGGATAGATTGCTGGAAGACCTCAAAGAATTAGATTGGCCCGATCATTTAAAAAAATTACAAACAAATTGGATTGGTAAAAGTATTGGCGCCCAAATATCTTTTGAAGAAGAGGTTACTAAAGAAAAAATCGAGGTCTTTACAACTAGACCAGATACACTGATGGGAGTAAGTTACGTTGTATTAGCACCAGAGCATCCTTTAGTAGATACCATCACAACGCAAGATAAATTAGAAGATGTTAAGAACTATCGCCAAGCAGTTGCTCAAAAAAGTGATCTAGAAAGAACTGAATTGAATAAGGACAAAACAGGTGTTTGGACAGGAGGATTTGCAGTACACCCTGTAACACACGAAAAGATTCCTATATGGATTTCCGATTATGTTTTAATGAATTATGGCACAGGAGCTGTTATGGCTGTTCCTGCCCATGACGAAAGAGATTTTTCTTTTGCCACTAAATACAAACTTCCCATTTTACCTGTATATGAGCCTAATGTATCTTTGCTATCTGAAGAAGAAAAGGAAAATGCAACTTCTGAAACAATAAAAAAAGAGGTTGCGTCAGGGAAGCGATGCTGGACCTTAGATGGCACAGTTATTCATAGCAGTCATAAAGATTTAGATTTAAATGGTCTTAGCATGAAAGAAGCTAAGACAAAAATGACTGAATGGTTAGAAAACCATGATGCCGGTAAAAAAACCATTAATTATAAACTTCGTGATTGGCTTTTTTCTCGACAAAGATATTGGGGAGAACCTATTCCTATCTTGCACTTTGAAGATGGATCTAAAAGAGCGTTAGAGCTTGATGAGCTCCCTTTAACTCCACCGTCAATTGAAGACTATATGCCCTCTCCAACAGGTGAAAGCCCTATTGCCAAAGAGAAAAAATGGGTGGAAATCATTGACCCAAAAACTAAGAAGAAAGCTGTTAGGGAAACAAATACTATGCCCCAATGGGCTGGATCGTGCTGGTATTACCTTCGTTTTTGCGATCCTAACAATAAAGAAGAAGCCTGGTCTAAAGAATCTGAAGATTACTGGATGCCTGTAGATCTTTATGTAGGAGGTGCCGAGCATGCTGTATTACACCTTCTTTATGCTAGATTTTGGCATAAGGTTCTCTACGATTGCTCCTTAGTTCACACTAAAGAGCCTTTTAAAACATATCGTAATCAAGGTCTTGTACATGCCAAATCTTATAAAATTGAAGGGGGCAATTATGTTGCTGAAGATGACGTTATAGAAGAGAATGGAGCATTTTTTACGAAAGATTCCCACGAAGAGCTTCTTGTGCAAGAAGAGAAAATGTCAAAGTCAAAGTTAAATGGCGTAACTCCTGATGAAATCATCGAAGAGTACGGGGCTGACTCTTTAAGATTATATGAAATGTTTATGGGACCATTCGACAGAGAAAAACTTTGGAATACTGATGCTGTGAATGGCTGCAAAAGATTTTTAAACCGTTTTTGGGATCTTTTCTTTTCAGACAAAGTAGTTGAAGAGGAAACGGAAGAAGGACTTCGCTTAGCACACCGACTTGTGCACGCTGTGACAGCTGATATTGAAGCCATGCAGTTTAATACAGCCATCGCTAGATTAATGGAGTTTATCAATGATTTTACTAAACTCAAAGCCTATCCTAAAAAAGCATTAAAGATGGCATTGCAAATGCTTTATCCCTTTGCTCCACATATTTCTGAAGAGCTTTGGGAAGTATTAGAGATAAAAGAGCCATTGGCTTTTGCTCTCATTGAAAAAGTGCAAGAAAAGTACTTAAAAGATACGCATGCAAACTATGTGGTTCAAATAAATGGAAAGCTTCGAGCTAAAATGCAGTTTGAAACAGGGAAAACGGAAAATGAAATTATGCAAGCTGCCTTGAAAGATCCAAATGTTGCTAAATACTTAACAGGAAAAATAGTAAAAACTATATTTGTTCCGAATAAGCTATTAAGTATCGTTGTGAAATAATGCTTTACAATCTTGGATTGGGACTGTTTTTTATAGGCTCGCTTCCTAAGTATTTTTACCAAAGGATGCGATTCAAAAAATATAAAGGAACGTTTCTTTCCAGATTGGGTTTTATACCCCAGCTACAAAAAATCCCTCAAAATAAAAAAGTGGCTTGGTTTCATGCCGTATCATTAGGTGAAACCAAAGCAGGACTTAATTTTTTAGAGCTTTTTAAAAAAAAGCATCCTGAGGTATTTATCCTTTTTTCTACTACTACTGAAACAGGACAAAAGCAAGCTCAAAAAGACAAAAATATAGATCTTTCCATTTACCTACCTTTAGATTTTTCATGGGTAATGCGAAAAACCTTGCGCCGTGTGAAGCCTTCCTACGTGTTTTTTGTAGAAACAGATTTTTGGTATAACTTCATAAAATATGCAAAACCTTTTGCAAAGATTTTTGCTATTAGCGCCAAGATTTCTGAAAAGTCTACACATAGGCTAAAAAAGTTCCCTTTTATTACTAAAAATCTTTTTTCAGGAATAGATCATATTTCTGCTCAAAACTTAGAACAAAAAAAGCACTTTTTATCTATAGGTATTCCAGGCGAAAAGATTTCTATTGGAGGAAACCTTAAATATGATCAGAAAAAAAAATCCGTCAATATCCAAGCTTGGAAAAAGAAGTATAACATTCAAGAGGAGGATGTCATTACGATTGCCTCTACTCATGCCAATGAAGAGGAACTTTTGTTAAATGCTCTTAAGCCTCTTTTTTCTAAGGTCAAAATTCTCATCGCCCCTAGACATCCTGAGCGTTTTAAACTTGTAAAAGCTCTTATAGAATCCTATCAGAGTAATAATCTTATCCTTATTGATAAAATGGGAGTATTACCAGCTTGCTTTTCTATTAGTAAACTGGCTCTTATGGGAGGTAGCTTCATACCTCAAATAGGGGGACACAATATACTTGAGCCTTGTATTTATCAAATTCCTGTAATGTTTGGCCCATATATGCAAAGTCAAAAAGAACTAGTAGAGATTGTGAATCGGTATGAATTAGGAAAGCAAACAGATCTAAAGAATTTATTAAACGATGTAAGGGATGTTGTAACAAAGCCGTATTTACCTAATCCACGATTTTTTAAAGAAGTAAAAGGGGCTTGTGCAAAGACATATACCTACTTGGATAAACTTATTTCCCCAAAAAATAAAACTCCCTTGTCATAAAAACAATCGATTGATAAGATATTAACTTCTTATATCGCGGGGTGGAGCAGTGGTTAGCTCGTTGGGCTCATAACCCAAAGGTCGGAGGTTCGAATCCTTTCCCCGCTATTTTTCTTTCTTTTTTAGGCGGCATAGCTCAGCTGGTTAGAGCAGCGGAATCATAATCCGCGTGTCGGCGGTTCGAATCCGTCTGCCGCTAGTTTATGAACACCGTGTCTTAGATTTTTACTATTATATTCGAGTTTTAGAAATTAGCAATGCTACATGTATTTGCTGGATAGACTTCAAAAGGTATATCTTTTTAAGAAGAGCCTTAAAGTACTAAGGCTCTAATAAGACACTATTAGTTTTTAAACTTGAGGGTGAAAAGGTATTTTTCTTTCTGCTTCAGTTCTTATATCCTCATCAGGGATGATTTTAGCTATAGATTTCGCTAAACCTAAATAATTTTTTTCTATAGTAATATCGACTAAATTAGCTAATTCATCGCTTTTTTTAGCCTCATCATCCATCTGGTAAGCTTTTAACAAACTGTCACAAAAAAGTTCATGTATCTTCTCTATAGTATGCATTTGATTATTACTTATTGAATCACTTAGCATAACAGGTCTAAGTTGCTCAGAAAAATTAACTTTAATTTCGTTGAAAATTTTGATGAATTGATCGTCTTGTAGCATTTTACTTAATCTAGTGACTTTTGCCTTTAGATCTTTTTCTAAACCTTCAAAATTTAAAGCACGTTCAATAAATTTTCGATAAGCAGGTGCTTGAACGCCTATAGTTCTATATGTTAAATTTTTAAAAATATTATTTGTAGTTATCATAAAAATACCTTATTTTTTGTGTTATTTTTAATAATTAGTTTATTATCAAATAATATTTGGTTAGTAAATATTTATATAGTAAATTCTACCTACCTCTAGCCTGTGTTAACATGTTTACTTTAAAACCCATCCAAGCTTTATCTTGGTCTAGGAATTTTTAAGAACCTTCTAATATGTAGAGTAGGAGAGGGGAAGGCATCAACAATTTGATCAGGAAAAGGTATCTCCTTGAGATACTCAGCAAAAAAATGAAAGAAGCGGACTATATGTATTCTCTCGAGGATTTCATTTGAGGGAATGGGTGTGGGAACATTGGCTGCTTTAAAAGATTTTAATAAAATTTTTGCCACAAAACTAGAGCACATCTCTCTTTGGCCTTCTTTCAATTCAATGTTTGAAAAGCCCCATAGGTGCTTGTGCCCTAAAAAAAATGGAAGAACTACCCAAGGTCCCATGCTGGGAATATTTTTTCGCGGTTTGGATGCTTCAGCAAGCAGCGTTTCATTGAAATCTTCTTGTATCTTTGCTCTATCTTGCTCAGGCAAATCTGACAAAGTAGAAGAGAGATCGAAACCTAGAATTAAGCTGTGAACAAAAATTAGAGGATCTTCTACTTTCTTAATCCCATTATTTGCAGGGTCTACATGAGAGATAAAAAGTCCCCCTTCATTTTTTACGACAAAACCTATATGTTTAAGGTCTCGTCCACCAATATAACGGAAAATATCAGCTATGTTAAATCGTTGATCTTTAATTAAACGATCTGTTAACCGAGAAGTAACAAAAATTGAAACACCTTCTGGTATTGTATTAGTAATCTTTTCTCGAACAATTTGTAAAGCTTCAGAACTTCTTAATTTATTAAAGGACTTCTCTTTTCTTAATGAAGAAAGTTCTCTAGGTGTTATATAGCTTTTTATAGGAACAACTTCTCTTTTAGTAAAAAAATCTTGATAGTTGTTTAGTTTCTCTTCTAATTTCTTTGCATTTATTGTACAGTGTATGGTTCTTTGAAAAATCAATTCAATAACACTATAAATACCTTCATAAACCATTTGACAACAGCGATATAGCATGGAATCGGATGGAGTAATACTTGAGATAGAAGCTAGACTAACTGACATTTTTTATTTTAAAGGTTACATGGGAAATGATATTTTATCAGAATATTCGCTTTTTCGTATCGAAAAAAGAACCTAGCAAGACCTCAATAGCTATTAGTTAGTAAGGAAATTTTTTTATATGATCCAACCTAATTTCATTGCAGCTTACATTATTGATCCCAATACAAATCCTGAACCTCTTTTATTATTGCTTAAAAGGTCTCCTCAAGATTACTTAGGAGGTATATGGCAAATAGTAACTGGAAGAGTAGAAAAGGGTGATTCCACATTAAAAACAGTAAAGAAAGAAGTCTTTGAAGAAACAGGATTAAACGTAGAAAAAGCGCATAATGTAAGCGTGACTCATTTTTATGAAAAAATAAAAGATGAGATTGGCTTTAGTGCAAATTTTTTAGTTTTTGCTGATCATAATCAAAAAATCACCCTCTCTCCTAATGAACACGATGACTATATTTGGTGTTCTATAAAAGAGGCAAAAGATCTTATTGCCTTTGCAAGCCAAAAAGAAACTTTAAATCATATCAACAAGTATTACTTAAGCCAAAACCCTGATAACGCTTCTTTAGTGACTTTGTGATCCCTAATTACTACATAAAAAAATTTAGGAAAAAGGTTGAAAATTTAACTTAGAAACTTCATAAAAAACCCTTTTATGTCTCTATAAAATTCAATGAAACAAAGAAGGGAAATATATTATGTCAGATCGTGATGAAGTCTATGATCCTCAGAAATGTGATGAAGTAACTACTTATGTACCTAACCAAATAGATCCTAAAGATGTCAGTGTAGCAGCTAAGTATTATGACCTTGTTACCGACTTTTATGAAGTAGGCTGGGGTAAGTGCTTTCATTATGCTCCACAAGGAAAAGGGGAGACATACGAAGAGGCTATTTTAAAATATGAAATGAACTTGGCTAATGCTATTAATTTAAAACCAGGAATGAAAGCATTGGATGCTGGTTGTGGTGTAGGTGGACCTATGATCAACATTGCTAAAGCTACAGGTAGTGAAATTACAGGTATTACTATTTGTGATTATCAAATTAAAAAAGGCAAAAAAAATGTAGAAAAAGCTGGTCTTTCAGACAGGTGCAAGCTTGTTTACGGTGACTTTATGAAAATGGATTTTGAAGATAATAGTTTTGATGCCATTTATGCCCTTGAGACTACCTGTCACGCACCTAATAAAACCGAGTGTTTTAAAGAAATGTTCAGGGTTTTGAAGCCTGGTCATTTTTTTGGAGGATATGAGTGGTGTGTAAAGCCAAACTATGACAAAAACAATCCCGAACATTACAAAACAATCCAAATGGTTGAGCATTCAACGCAAACTCAAAAAACAGCTACCTTTGAAGAGGTTAATCAAGCATTAAAAGATGCTGGGTTTGAG
This sequence comes from Chlamydiota bacterium, assembly GCA_050049995.1. Classification (GTDB taxonomy): domain Bacteria; phylum Chlamydiota; class Chlamydiia; order Chlamydiales; family SM23-39; genus 21-14-0-10-35-9. The sequence goes on from JASFVE010000029.1 coordinate 16,907, forward strand.
CTTTTGGAAGCTCGAGATGTATGCACTCCAGGTCATTCATGGTGTGGGCCTTTATATAAAAGACTTCGCCGAAAAAAGCTTATTCGAAAGATAACTGACTTTACTTTAGCTATTGCGGAAAAACTTAAAATGGCGCCAAAAGGCTCCTGTCAAGTGGCTTCTTATCTCGAGGAAGGAGCAGCAGCTTTTATAGAAGCAGAAAAGCTTGATGTTTTCACACCTAATTATTTTTTCTTAGCTAGAAAACCTATTAACTAAAAATATCTAGATACAGGCTCTCTTAGGGAGAGCCTCAGCTAGTTTTCTCTAAAAATACGTTGTAAATAATAAAGTTAGTAAATAACATTTTTAGCTTCTTACTAAAAATTTAAATAATAGGAGTTAAAAATGGCTGTAGGAACTAGCCCAGTAAATAGAAAACCACCTGAGCCTGCTGATAATGTAACTTTTTATAGACAGCGAAGCTCTTCATTTCAGAATTTCCAGGCAGTTATCTCGGGTGCAACTCAGATTACTATAAGGCCAGATAAAATTTTTAAATTTCTAAAAAAGGACAGCTCTCAAGTTTCAGAAGTTGTTGATCCTATATTAAAAAACCAAGCAAATAATAATCAGCATAGATCTACTTGCTGTTCTGTAATGTAATAAGGTCTCAAAAATCCCTTCTTATACAAGAGGGGATTTTATCCAATACTAAATACTCTAAGAGGAAAAGCCGATACATGGCTTACAAAACATGTTAAATCAACTACCTGTCTAAATACCTGTCCTACTTTCCCAATTTTTTGTGAATCTGAGTTTCCCATAGCAATAAGCAATCCGGTAGAAATAATCTGGGCTGTACTAATCGCACAGTTAATATTGCCAAAATTTGAATCGTCATATGATCTGAAAGGATAAGACATTAAACTGGCTGCCATATAAGTAATAGCTGAATAAGATAGTGCTTTCATTGACTCTTCGATAATTTTTCCATTAGAAACTATATCTCCGTTGGATTGGTTGTTGTTTTTAGCTATACAACGTACCAAACTTCCGAAAAAAACTGAGGCTGAAGCTACTTGAGCCGCATCAAATAATTTAGCGATATTCATTTTTCTTCTCCTTTTTTAAAAAAATGATGAAAATTTTATAAAAAAGGTAGCTTTAATTTACAGTTAAAACTTATCTAAAGGAGTTTAAAAAAACTGTTAACTCTAAATGAACAACTAGCAAGACTACTTCCTAAAAAAGCTAGCACGCAAGCCTGTTTACACACTTTTGCTATTGTTCTTTCTTTAGGAGTTAGAAATCCTAGAACAATAGAAATGACTTGTATAGAACTGATAACCTCATCGGTCTTACCAAGATCCGAGTTATCATAAGATCTGAAAGGATAAGACAATACACTAGATGCAACATATGCTATTGCTAACTTAATCATGTAAAGTTCATGTTTTTTATTCATATTTTCAGGCGTTTTAAAATAAAGCATGCCGCCTAAAAAACCCGACATGGATACCACTTCTATCGCATCGAACATTTTTCCCACTGTCATAAATACCTCAGTTGGTTTTACTAAAAACGACAAGCCTTTTATCAAAAAATTTTCTTAATGTATATATTTAAATCTAAAAAAAACTAGATAATACTTCTATTAATTACTGGTTATTTACATTTTATATCAGTGTATTTATCATAATTATGATTATTTTTTAGGTATAATTATGAATGAGATGCAAAAAATTACTAATAGTAAGCTAGAACTGCCCTGGAAGTCTAGGGCTAGGGATATTCTTGATAGTCGGTTAGTTCAAACTGTTGGATTAGTCTCTTTTCCCATCATAGCCTTTTCCTCTTACCTAGCAGGTGCCTGTCTAGGAATCGGATATGGATTTTGGCAATGGGGAAGGCTGCAGTTAGAGTTATCAGTGTTATATCATTTGTCATTTGAGCATCCTAAAGAAGATGATTACTCAAAAAAAACAATTAATAATTGGACCTTTTATACTAATTCGAGAAGATCCTCAATATTTACTGCAGCTCGTTTTCATACTGATAAGATTGCAAGTTTTAATGGGGCTGATATTTACCTTGGCGCTCTTCCTTTAAAAAAGCATGGAGATTGGTTAGAATCTCAGAAAGTAAAACATGTCATTTCAGTTGTAGAAGACTGGGAAATGGAAAAAGTACCTAAGTTTATGGGGGAAGCTATGACCCCTTCTAAGTGGGAAGAGAAAGGAATTGCTTTTCATCATTTTCCTCAAAAAGATAGAGCTAACCTTTCTTCTAAAACACTATCAGAAATAACTCCTATCGCCATGAGAGCGATGCAAAACGGTGAATCTATTTTATTTCATTGTCAGGCAGGAAAAGGGCGAAGCGCTCAAGCCTTGGCTGCCTCTTTAGGTAAAATGACAAGGGGGTTGTCCATGGAAGACATATGCGAAAATATTCAAAAAGCGAGACCCCAAGCAAGTGTTAGTAAAAAAAGAAGAGATAATATTATTCAATCATTGCATAGTGACTTTATTGCAACTTCTCAAAGAATCGTAAAAAAACTTACTTCAGATTGAAAGAATGAGCATACTCTAAGTTTTTAGTATGCTCTTGAAGTTTGAAAAAGTGGAATTAAGCTGCTTTTTTCTGTTGATTATTGATCTTTTTTAATCGATAGCAGTTATAAGTATAATAAGCACCTACAAATATACCAATTATCCAAAAAGCTGCATATATTTTTGGTGAAAACATAAAAACAGAAGAAGCTGTTTCAAGAGTAGATGAAAATTTCTTAGTAAATAGTAGATAAGAAATTTGCATAAAGGACATGCAAACACTTACAGCTCTTACACCGATCACTAAAGAAAGCCAAGTAGTTCCTTGCTTTTTATAGCCAAGGTAATAAGTAATAGCTCCAAAAGATAATAAAACAATCGATGCCAGCTTAAAAATCGATCCTTGCATGAATAAAGTTTGCACGAATGTAAAGGTTGAAATAATAACAAAGCTAATGAGCCATTTTTTTCTAATTTCGTTCATTTTCCACTCCAAATAATATTAACAGGGGTAAAGCATACAGACTTGAATAGAAAAGTTCTATATTTAGAATGAACTAATTAAAAAAAGGCAGCGAAAGCTGCCTTAGAATTAAAAACTAAAAGACAATAGAAAGTCTTCTACAGAATTTATATCTTCAGATTGTGTGTTTAAAAACTCTTCAGATTTTATTTCTATAATAGGAGATGCGAGCTTCTTTGCAATAGCATGTAGCTTTTCAGATGCATTCGTTTGGTGAATGAACTGGGGATTGAATCGCGCATGATATCTTCCTAAAAGATAGGTTAAATAAAGAGAGGGATTTACTGAAAAAATTAACTCTAAAAGAAGATCATTTTTTTGAGCTAATGCTTTTGTAATATGTTTAGACTTAATTATATTAGGGTTAATGTTGAGGTATAACTTTTTTAAAAAGACAATGCTTTTCTCCATTTGTTTTGGATTTTCAAGTTTTAGAGTATTTTCATAAATTTTATGAAGAATTGATCTGACTGGTACCGATCTATGAAAATGATCATTAGCTATTGGAGTTAATTGTAAATCTTCCAAAATTTCCAAAAACTCTCTATTAAATAAAAGAGTTCCTTCAAATGGAACTTTTCTTTCAATCCATTCAGATTTTACTCCAAAAATAGAGGAAACAAACGATTTCATCTTCTCACTTGTAGAAAGCTCCTGGCATTTTATTAAATGATCCCATGGACTTGGTTCATCATTTACTCGTTGATATGAGTAATTACTATTATTAACTGACATAATTATTACACCTTTAATTATAAATTAAAAAAAATATGTAACAATTATTTTAATACCTTATTAATAATGCTTTATTAAGTGTAAATTAATTTTTTATTAATTAGTTAATTGTCTGATTTTCAGCTACTTAAAGTGTTAATGGAAAATATAGGCTAAAAGTGACCCAATAAAAAGGGTAATGATAGAATACCACATCATGGGAAAAAGAGATTTTCTACTAACGTGACTTTTCATATGGTGCATTTCATGAGCTGGTTTTTCTCTTCGAACAGTCATCATTCCATGCTTTAGGCCTTTTTTCACAAGCCAATAGTTCATTGGATAGGCTAAAATCCCTCCTACAAGAGAAGCTAAAGACATCATGGCCCAAAAATGAAGGCTTGTAGGAGAAGTGGAAGCTGAGTCCAAATTCTTCCAAATTACCATTACAGGAATCATACCTGCCATAATCATATTCATGGAGAGCCACTCAGGATAAAAGGAAGTTTTAAGCGCCTGAAAATAAGATCCTCCCATACTACTTTTCATGAAAAGAGCTTGGAATATAAAAAGACCGAAACCGAAGCCAGCTAAATATTCCAAGGTAATTTCCCAAGGTATGGAAATTTTCATAAAGGAAAGTATAAATGCAGCTGCAATAATGCCTGTAGCATCACCTGCAAGACAGTGAACTTCCGAGCCTAATGCCTGTTTCCACAGAGGTTTGATAAATTCTTCATGTGTTTCAGGTAGAGGTTCTTTACAACTTAAAAGATACAAAAACAACCCAATAGGGCCTGTATATAAAACAACTAAAAACCATGCTAATTTCATGACTTTAGCTGATGGGGTATTTTTTATAAGATCATAAGAAATATATATTGCAGATAATGCTGTTAGAAAAAACCAAAGATAAATAATACCATCCAGCATATTAGCCCTCTTTTTAGGATCTATAGCATGGACCTAAAAAAACTCAAAGTCCTCATAATGGATATATGTTCTTCTAACTCCCAAAGATTTAAACTGTTTTAGGAAATCCTTAGTCATTCTTTTTGGTCCACACATATAAATATCATTACGAGCAAACTTTCCACTTATTTCTTGAATTTGCTCTGCTGTTAAATGACCTTTTTCTGCTGTACAAATAAACCTAATTTTAAGATTTTTTATTCTGTGATGAATTTTTTCAAATTCTTTTAAGTAGACCTGGTCTTTCTTATCATGAAAGCAATAATAAAGATCAACTTTCCTTGTTGTATCTTTTTCTATGTGCATCCTTCTTGCCCATGATAAAAAGGGGGCAATTCCAACACCTCCTGCAATCCAGATTTGGCGATTACCTCCTTTTTTATAGTTAAAAGTACCCCATGGCCCTTCTATGTCAACTTTTGTTCCTTCTGTCAAATTTTTGTACAGCTTGTGCGTAAAGTCACCAAGATCTTTAACAAGAATGCGAAGATGTTTTTCTTCATGGTGTGAGCAAAGGGTGAATGGGTGAGACTCTTTAGTTAGGTTAGCTTTAAAAAAGCGAAAAAAGGCAAATTGACCAGGTCTGTAGGAAAAGCCTTTTCCTACAACTTTTAGGTGAATTTCCATAATTTTATTACTTAATTTGTCAATTCGAACAACTTCAGCCTTTTGTCTTTTTAAAAAAAACGGGTAGTAAATTTGTTGATAAAAAATAGTTAAAATTGTTCCAAAAGATAAAAGATACAAAACACTTTGTGTGATAATAAAATAGGAAAACCTGCTGTTGACAGATAAGAAATGACTAAAAGCCAATAAATAAGAAATTGACATGCCTTTGTGAATGATTTTCCACTTGTCGTAGGGTAAAACTTTTAAAAGGGTAACCAATAAAATAAAAATAAAAAGCCAATAGGCAATACTTCCTAGTATCAATGATGCTCTGTGCTCAATGGGGAATAAATATCCCCAAAAGCTATACCCATTCCAATATTGTTTAAATGCCAGTATTAAAGGGTGTAAAATAATAGCTACCCCTCCTGAGACCCCTAAATAATGGTGGTAGTGATAAATTTGATCGAGTGGTCCTATAATTTTTTCCATTTTCTTAACTTTTGCGGCAAAAATCATAGAAAGGCTAAAGAGTATATAACCTGCGGCACCTATAATACTTCCTAAAGATAAAAGCTGAAAGGATGTTTGGCGAGTCATCCATCTGGGAAAAAGTTGGAATACTCCCTCTATTAGAGGAATGCAAGCAAGAAGCAATGCTATCCAAAGAGATTTTCTTTTCATGGCGTAGCCTTTTTTTTATGAATTATATAAACGAAGAGGCTCGATATCAAAGCCACTGCAATGGTAATACTACCGATAATTATCCAATCATTGATAGATAAAGGCACTGTTTTAAAAACGGTTTGAAAAGGGGGAATATATAATATTAATAGATGAATAACAAACGAACCTATAATAGACAGTAAGAACCAATAATTAGAAAATAGGCCTGCATAATATAATGACCGAATAACTTGAGCAATGACTAGTTCTAAAATAACTAAAGTTGTAAAAGCCATTGTCTGAGCTAATTCTGGGCTATTTTGCATACCAAAATATGCAGCAATAAGTGTGCCAATAGTGGCAAAAGAACTTAGGATAATCAATTCAATAAAATAAGAAAGGGGAATGATCGACTCTCTTGGATTTCTAGGAGGTCTTTCCATAACATTTTTATCTACTGGATCTACTCCCATAGCCATGGCAGGAAATCCATCTGTAATCAAATTAAGCCACAAAATTTGAATAGGTGCTAAAATAACAAAAGCATTTCCCCTCAGGTCTTTAAAAGATAGCAACATTGCTAAAAAAATGATGAGGATTTCTGCGAAATTGGCTGACAAGAGATAGCCAATAAATTTTTGAATATTGTCATAAATACCTCGACCTTCTTTCACGGCATTTTGAATAGAGGCAAAATTATCATCTAAAATAACCATGTCTGATGCTTCTTTTGTCACATCTGTGCCAGTGATCCCCATAGAGATCCCAATATCTGCTTCTTTCACAGCTAAAGAGTCATTGACTCCATCTCCTGTCATGGCGACTACATGATCATTTTTTTTGAGTGACTTGATAAGGCGAAGCTTATGTTCAGCACTGATTCGAGCAAAAACAGAAATTTGATTAATTTTTTTATTTAGCTCTTTGTCATCCATTTCCTCAAGTTCAGAGCCACTAATAGCTACACTTCCTTCTTCCATTAAATTCAATTCTTTGGCTATGGACGTCGCTGTTACTTTGTGATCGCCTGTAACCATAACTGTGTGTATGCCAGCTGATTGACAAAGATCAATAGATTTCTTTACCTCTTTTCTTGGTGGATCTCTCATTGCGAAAAGGCCAACAAAAATTAAGTCTGTTTCATCTTCATAGCTAATAGGGGAATTAAACCTATTTTTTTTATAGGCAACACCAATAACCCTCATTCCTTGATTGGCCAATTCTTCGTTAATGGAGAGTAGACTTTCTTTACTTTGCGAAGATAGGGTCTCTATTTTTTTATCTAGATATAATTCCTTCGACTTTTCAATTAAAATGTCAGGAGCTCCTTTTACGAATAAAGCCTCTTCAGTGTCCCACTTTCTTAAAACACTCATCATTTTCCTTTCAGAATCAAAAGGAAGCTCTTCTATTATAGGGTATTTTTTTTCTGCATCTTCTTTGGTTAAACTCGCTTTTTCGGCTGCAACTAGAAGTGCACCTTCTGTGGGGTCTCCAATAATACGATGTTTCTTTTTCTTTTTTTCAAGATAGGCATTGTTGCAAAGAGTAGCTATTTTTAAGCTCATAAAAAGCTCTGGATGATCATCT
>JASFVE010000030.1:0-23702 GCA_050049995.1 Chlamydiota bacterium
CGGAAAAAGGAAAAGTAAATGAAGAGCTTATAGCTTTTTTAGCAAAAGAGCTAAAAATAGCTAAGTCGCAAATCGAGATTTTAAAAGGACACACTTCTCGTTATAAAAAATTAGTGCTTAAAGGCCTTTCTAAAGAGGCTTTTACCCATGTCTCTTAAGGAAAGAAAAGCCGAAGCCAGCTTTTCTTTCCTTCTTCAGCTTACTGTTTTCTATGCCAAATTAAAAGTCTTTTAAAACTTTGGCATTCTTGAACACAGTCTTTAAATTTATCTTGGGCACATTGATCAGTTTTTTTAACTGACTCACAAAATTTATCACATGGCATACGTTCTTTCTGATAGTCTTCAAGCATACTATCAACTAAACGATGTGGCGCTGAATTATTATTAGTAGGTGATGACATAAGTCCTCCATAATTAGTTTTATAAAATAGAGGAAAACATATCTAAGATGTTTTCTTTTCTGAGTTCACCAGAAAAGAATATTTTTCACTCTCCCTACGCCAATATTACTTGGATCAGGTTAGTAAGGGTTAAGTACTATGTACTTTTTCAGCTTATTAGCACCCCTGGTGAACGCTAAGCAGTTTATGTTTTTTTATAAAAAAAGTACAATGTTTAAAATGTTTAGCAAAAATTGTGCCAGTTGGATTACCTTATTCGGCCTAACAATATTTTTTAACAGTAAAGGAGTAATATGTCTGTAAATTCTGTAAATAATGATAGAGCTATTATTAAGAAAGCTCTAGAAGATGCCTATGCTAATGCATCTAGGCAGATAGATTTTTGTCATGACGTTAGGGAAGGTCATTCCATAACAAGGGCTCAAATAAGAGCAGCATTTTCTGGCTGGCAAAGTAAAGTAACCTGTAGTGGCCATCTTAAATTTTTTCATCCTATAACTCTACAAAGGGGTGAGGTTATTAATCATGGACCTCTTAAAAAAGAAGTTATAGTTTCAGTTTGTCGAGTTATACAAGATCATTTAAATATTTTAGGTAATGATATTTTCGGTTATCGCACTCATAACTTTAAATCTGAACCTGATTATGACAAAGCTGTTGATAGATGGCTTAGTAGAGTAAATAGTTAGACAACTACATTGACTTTTTTAAAAGACTTTTAAATAAATTAGAGAAAATAGGGATATATGAAAGAGCTACAGCACTTATTTGAAAACAACCGTATCTGGGCAGAAAATAAAGTCAAAAACGATCCTCAAATCTTTTCAAGATTATCGGAAAAACAGGCACCAAAATATTTATGGATAGGTTGTTCTGATAGCCGCATTCCTGCAAATGAGATCCTAGGCTTGGAACCAGGAGAAGTGTTTGTTCATAGAAATGTAGGTAATTTATTTCCTCATACGGATTTTAACTGTCTTTCAGTTCTTCAATATGGAATAGATTATCTCAATGTTGAACATGTGATTGTCTGTGGACATTATCGATGTGGCGGAGTGATGGCAGCTATGGAAAATGCACAGTTTGGCTTAGTCGATAATTGGTTGCGTAACATACGAGACATTTACTCTAGAGAAAAAGAACAGCTAGATGCAATTAAAGATAAAGAACTTAAAAGTAACCGTTTAGTCGAACTAAACGTGTTATATCAAGTTATGAATGTCTGCCATACTACGATTGTGCAAAATGCATGGGCCAATAACAAAAAGTTAAGCATCCACGGATGGACCTATGATCTTTCTACAGGGCTTTTGAAAGATCTTAACTGCTGTATTTCTTCTTTGGATCAAATAGAAGATAGCTATAGAACACTTAAGCTTCATTAGTAACTTCTTCTTTTTCTGTACATAAAATATTATTTTTTTTACTCATAGCGTAAAAGAGAGGAGATAATATGCTGTATTGGGCTCTGATTTTCTTCATTATTGCATTAATTGCTGCATTATTTGGTTTTACGAGAATTTCTGTTGGGGCAATGGGAATAGCTCGTGTGCTATTTTTCATATTTTTAATCTTGTTTATATTTTCCTTAATTTTTTATGGATTTAGATAGTAAATATGAGAATTTACTAAAGTAGCTTTTACCCTTTTTTTTTATCTTTGAATAAAATATTTTCTTACTTTTAAGTAAGACAATGTGTATTCGACTATATTTACTATTTTTTATTTTCCTTCATCTTTTCGTATATGCTGAAGATATCTGGTTAGAAGAATTGCATGGTTTGACTTTTATACAAAAAGTTGATGAAGAAAATCCTCTTGATGCAAAGAACTTTTCCTACGGAATTAATATTGTTGATGTATATGTCCCTGATGAGAAGGCTTTCATTAAAGAAATGCAGCAGTTTTTAGGGTTGCCCTTAAAACCTTCTTTAATAAAAGAAATAAAACAGCAAGCAGTTCAATACTACCAAAAAAGAGGGTTCTTACTCGTAGGTGTTCTAGTCCCTGTTGAGCAAGATATCTCAAATGGTGTCTTAAAAATTATCATTAATATTGGTCGTTTAGGGAAGATAAAAGCTAGTGGAGCTAAGTATTTTTCCAATGAAAAACTGGCATCTGAGCTGCGGGTGAAAGAAGGTGAGTATCTTCAAAAAGATGTAATCTTGTCAGATTTAAATTGGATGAATCAAAATCCATTTAGGGCAAGTGATGTTGTTTTAGAACAAGGAGAGAATTTTGGTGAAACCGATCTTACTCTCTCCACTATTGATCGTTGGCCAGTAAGGTTTTTTGGGGGTTATGAAAATACAGGTAATCAGATAGCTGGAAGTTCTCGTTTTCTAACCGGAATCAATTTAGGAAATCTTTTTAAAATTGGCCATCAATTAAATTATCTATTCAGGTTTTCTCCTCAATTTAATAAGTGGTGGGGGCATTCAGGCAGTTATATTGCACCTTTGCCATGGAGACACATTTTTGAAGCCTATGGATTTTATACTCATGCAAAGCCAGATGTAGATGTAGGATTCGATTCCAATGGGAAAAGCTGGCAGTTAGCTGGAAGGTATAAAATTCCTTTTCAAACAGGTTTTTTGAACAATCTTATTTTTATCGGTTATGAATTTCAAAGATCGAATAACTTTCTGACTTTTGGAGACACTTTATTATTTGATAGATACATAGATATTTCTCAGTTTTTAGTCGGTTATGAAGCCTTTATTGAGTATAAAGCTGGTAAAACGAAAATAGGAGCAGAAATATTCCTTAGCCCAGGGAATATGACTGCCTTTAATAATGATCAAAGTTTTGCCCAAGAACAAGAAGGAGCCAAGAGTAATTATATTTTTGGAAGAACCCGGTTAGAGCAGTCAGTATACATGCCTAAAGGTGCTTTTTGGTGGTTGGATATTTTATTTCAACAGGCTAGTGGAAAGCTTCTTCCAACAGAACAGTTTTCTTTAGGAGGTTTTTATACGATAAGAGGTTACGATGAGAATGAAGTGATTGGCGATAATGGCATACTTATTAAAAATGAACTTCACTTTCCAGTAATTCGTCTTCCTCCTAAAAAACGATATCATCAAATTCAATTTCTTGGGTTTATAGATTATGGCTGGACCTATGATGTAAACCAAAATATTTTAAGCAAAGATGTGGCCACCCTTGCTTCTGTAGGTCCTGGCGTGAGGTATAATTTTGAAAATTATATTTCCTTTCGTTTTGATTACGGATGGCAGTTAAACACTATTAGAAGAGTTGTAGATCCATCTAGCAAAAAGTCGAGAGCACATTTGAGCCTTATTGTTTCCTATTAATTAAAAGGGTAATTATGAAGTCATTTCTAGTTTGTTCTGTTTTTTTTCTTTTACAGGCATATGCAGTTCCTAGGGAAGAAAAAGTTATTTCAGGAAATATTTGCTTTTCAACAACCAACAATAATTTAGAAATACGTCAACAAAGCAAGCAAGCTGTGATTGATTGGAAAGAATTTTCCATTAACAAAAATGAACAAGTTTATTTTATCCAGCCTCCTAATAGCGCCATATTAAATCGTGTAACAGGAGCAATGCCATCTAGAATAGATGGCATGCTAAAAGCAGATGCTGCCCTTTATTTAATGAATGAAAAAGGTCTTATTGTTGGCAAAGAAGGGGTCGTTGAAGCTAAAAGTTTTTTTATGCTGGGGCAGAAAATACAAGAAGAAGATTTTTTGAACCAAACTAGCATGCTTCAAGCAAATTCTGAAGCAGTTATCATCAATCATGGAAAAATCAAAACAACCGGGGGGGATATTTTTCTTGTAGCTAAAGAAGTTAAAAACTCAGGACAAATAGAAGCAATCAAGGGAAAAGCTTATTTAATTGGAGGATCTGAAGTTTTTTTACAAAAAGAGCTAGATGAAAACTTTCAAGTTAAGGTGAAAAACTTAGGCTCAGTTGAAAATATGGGGCTCATTAAAGCAGCCCAAGTAGAGATACAAGCAGCAGGAGGAGATATATATAGCTTGGCAATCAATCAAATGGGTGTAATAGAAGCTAATGGTTTTTTAAAAAAAGAAGGGAAAATTATTCTTACTGCAGATACTGGAAACATAAGTATAGCAGGTAAACTAAAAACAACAACCTTAGAAGAAGGAGGTTTGATAGAAGTTACAGGGCTTGATGAAATACATGTTTTGGAAAATGCGTCTTTGCTAGCAAATGGAGAAAGTAAAGGGGGAACTATTTTAATAGGGGGAGATTTTCAAGGAAAAAATCCTGCTATAAAAAATGCAAAAAAATTACGCATTGAGCCTAATGCAACAATACAAGCTAATGCTATAGAAAAAGGTGATGGTGGCAAAGTAATTACCTGGGCTAATGAACAAAATATTTTCAAAGGGAAAATTTCTGCACAAGGAGGACGAGTAAAAGGGAATGGGGGTTTTGTTGAAGTATCGTCTCCTAAGAATTTAGTCTTTGCTGGTCATGTATCTACTGTGGCCTTTAATGGAAAAACCGGAAACCTTCTTTTAGATCCTTCTGATATTGTAATAGGGGATTTTGGAGGGACAAGTACCCCTCCTTATCCAGCAGGTGGTGCGGAAATGTATGATCCAGCAGGATCTTCAGGACAGTTGGATGTGTTAGACTTGCAAGCTGCATTAGGATCTACTAATGTTACTGTTTCTACCATAAGTGGAACTGGAGGTGCTGGAACTGTTACAATTAATAGAGGGTTTTCTTGGAGTTCATCTAATACTTTTTCAGTTACAGCAAATCGAAATATTATTCTGGATGATGTAACGATTACAAATACTAATGCTTTAGGAGGCTTTACCGCAGTGGATTTACAAGCAGGGCAAGAAGGGGTGGTCACAGGAAACTTCGATGGTATTTTTTTAAGAAATGCAACAATCTCATCCTCTACTGGAAATATAAATTTTGTAGCTCGTGGAGGAACATCCGACAATAATTATGGTATCCACTTGTTTAACAGTACTATTTCATCTACAGGGTTGGCGTTGAGTCCGGCTACAATTACTCTTAATGGAGTTGGGGGAGCTGGAGTAAATGGGCTGTCAGGGGTAGTGATCGAGTCCAATTCATCCATAAATTCAAGGCTAGGAGATATTTCCATTACAGGGAGCGCTAATGGGACAGGCATTTTAAATCATGGAATATGGATTTTTTTTCGATCAGAAGTACTCTCTGATGGGGTAGGAGTAAATGCTGCAACCATTTCATTAAATGGCTCTTCCAGTTTTGGAACATCTGATAATTTTGGAGTAAATATTCAGGAAAATTCAACGGTTTCCTCTGATACAGGTAATTTGAATATTACAGCCACTTCTCAGGGTATAAATAATCACAATGTGGGATTACTTATAAAAAAAAGTGGAAAAATAGCTTCGGTTGGAACGCTTGCAAGTGCAGCTACCCTTACTATTAATGCAACTTCAGGAACAGGTAGCAATGGGAACAGAGGAATGTTAATAGATTCTAGCTCTTTGATTGACTCTATTAATGGAAATTTAGATATTACAGCTGAGTCTAGAGGAGTAGGGACATACGGAAATCAGGGGGTAGCCTTAATGAATAATTCCTTAATTAGGTCCACCGGAATAGGTGTTGATGCTTCGGATATTTCGATATTAGGTACAATGGGAGCAGGTGAATCTGTAGGAACTAGGGCAGATTTCTCTTCTGATATCACTTCTGTAGAAGGGATTATCAATATTAACGGAGGATACCAAAAAGAATAATGGTTCGTACTCTGTGCATTAGCCTTTTCTTTTTTCTTCATCTATTTGCCAATCCTACAGGAGAGTCTATTGTTAGCGGAAATCTGAATATCAATTCTCATAAGAACCAACTAGATATTCATCAAACATCTAAAAAAGCGATAATTGAATGGAAAGATTTTTCTATTGAATTAGGTGAGCGTGTAAATATTCACCAAAAGTTCTCTAATGGGGTTATACTTAACAGAGTCATTGGTAATTGCTCTTCAAAAATTTTAGGAACGCTAGAAAGTAATGGATTAGTTTATTTAATTAATGAGCAAGGGATATTTATTGGTAAACAAGGGAAAGTTCAAACAAAAGGTTTTTTAGCTTCCTGTTTAAGTCTTAAAAATGAACCTTTTTTACAAGGTAAAACCCTATTTTTTGAAGGAGATAAACAGGGTGAGCTTGTTAATTTGGGCTCAATTAAAACTTCAACGAAACATATTTTCCTTCTAGCTCAGGTAGTTAAAAATGAGGGGAAAATACATGCCCAAAAGGGTAACTCTTATTTAATTGGTTCTAACCAACTTTATTTAACAGAAGATAATCAAATTTTTGTTAACTCCAAGTCAATTGGAACAGTAGAAAACAGGGGATCTATAAAAGCTGTCGAAGCTCAGTTAGAAGCAGCTGGTGGTAGCATATATTCCTGCGCTATTAACCAGACAGGTATAGTAGAGGCAAATGGTATTGAAAAGATTAATGGGAAAATCATTTTAAAAGCTCATTCAAATTTGACGGATGTCTCTGGATCATTAATTGCTCAATCTCAAGATAAGGGAGGAGCAATACAAGTAACTGGTGGAGATGAAATTCACCTTCAAGATACAGCCAAAGTACTGGCTAATGGAGATCTTGGAGGAGGAGAAGTTTTAATAGGAGGGGACTACCAAGGAAAAAATCCGAGTATTGAAAATACAAAAAAAATATGGGTTAACAAAAAAGCTGTAATAAATGCAGATGCTATCATCCAAGGAAACGGAGGTAAAGTTGTTATTTGGGCTGATGAGCAAAACCTTTTTGGTGGGACTATTTCAGCTAAAGGAGGGAGGATAAAAGGTGATGGAGGTTTTATAGAAGTTTCCGCTAAAGAATACTTATTATACAAAGGCTCGGCGTTCACTAATGCATTTAATGGTAAAACAGGAAACTTATTACTAGACCCTTCTGATATTACCATAAGCACTTCAGCTAGTTCTCCTGCATTCCCTACATCGCCAGGTAATTACAATCCTACAGGCGCATCGGCTACATTAAATGTTTCTGATCTGGTAAATGTAACTGATGGCTTAGGAAACAATAATGTTACTGTTTCAACTAGTGGAGGAACAGGAGGGTCGGGAATTGTTACCTTTGCAAATGACGTGACGTGGAGTGCCAATACCACATTAACTGTGCTTGCCGATCAAGCTATCATTGTCAATTCTGGCGTAAGCTTAAGTAATACAAGTACAGCTAGTAATTTTACTGCCTTTGATTTTAGAGGTAATGAGGCTGGAGGTTCCACAGCTAACTCTATTGGAATAGATATTGTAGGGAGTATTTCTACAGTTAATGGAAATATCAATTTAGTAGGACAAGGAGGGACATCTGCTTCCAACTTTGGAGTATACCTGCGCAATACGTCCACAGGACTTTCTTCTTCTGGCTCAGGTGCCAATGCAGGTACTATTACTATTGATGGGACTGGTGGATCAGGGGCTAGTGATTGTTATGGTGCCTACATTCAAGGGTCTGGAGACAGAATAACTTCCATAGATGGAAATATTTCAGTTACAGGGGTTGGAGGAGGAGATGGAACTAGTACAGGCAATATAGGCATTTTGATGTCAGACGGGGCAGCAGTGCGCTCAACAGGTACTACTACCGATGCTGCTACTATAACATTTGCTGGAACAGGTGGTTCAGGTACTTCTAATAATCATGGCATAGAAATTACCGGAACTAGCTGCGGTATTAGTTCTAGTGTTGGAAATATATCTCTTACGGGTGATGTGGACACACCTAGTAGTTCTACAAATTATGGGATTTATATCAACTCAGCTGGATTTATTGAGTCAACAGGAACAACAAGTGATGCAGCTACTATCACTTTAAATGGTACGGGGGCTGGAACTTCTTCTGGAAGGGGGATCACTTTTCTGGAAGTATCTAGCTTTACCAGCGTAAATGGTGATATTAGTCTTACAGGAGTTGGAACAGGGGGTGGAACTTCTTCTGATGGAGTAGTTATGAGAAATACGACTATATCATCTACGGGAACAGGAGCCAGTGCAGCAAATATTACTATAGATGGAACATCCAATGGATCTTCGGGGTCGGGATGTGAATTTTTCACTAGCTCTGGAGCTATTAGTGTTGCGGGAAATATTAATATTTCAGGGACGGGCGCAGGAGGGGCTGAGCAAGGATTTGATATGACAAGTTCTAGTGCTTTTGTTGGCAACGGTTCTACGCAAGGAGATATTACTATTATTGCAAATACTATTAATTTAGCAGGAGATGCTCAATCATCTGGCGTTTTGACAATTCAACCTGATACTGTAGCTGGAACGATGGGTCTTGGGGAT
The DNA here is from genome assembly GCA_050049995.1 of Chlamydiota bacterium. GTDB lineage: Bacteria > Chlamydiota > Chlamydiia > Chlamydiales > SM23-39 > 21-14-0-10-35-9. The sequence goes on from JASFVE010000030.1 coordinate 8,744, forward strand.
TCTTCTTCTGGTACACTTAACTTAACTAATACTGAACTATCCAACATCCAAAATGGATTTAGTGAAATTATTTTTGGCAGAACGGATGGTACTGGAGCTATTGATGTAAGAGCTTTTACTTATACTGATCCAATAACTATTCAAAGTTTAAGTGGAACAATTACTATCAATGGAGCGTTAGCTGCAGGAGCTAATGCCATTACTCTTTCTTCAGATAGCATGGCAATAGACAATTCCGTAACTGGTACTAGTACTTTAACTATACAACCCGGCCAAGCATCTACAACCATTGGTTTGGGTACTGGTGCAACTGGGACGTTAAACTTAACGGATACAGAGTTGGGCAATCTTACCAACGGTTTTTCTTCCATCACTTTTGGATCTACTACGGGAACTGGTGCAGTAGACATGCAAGCTTTTACTTATTCTGATCCCATCATTGTTTATGGTGGAACTATTAGTGCAAATGGGATAGTAGCTACAGGAGGTAGTGATAATATAACCTTTAATATTGGTAGTGCAGGAGCAGGGACTCTTAACTTGAATGCTAATGTCAATGCCGCGGGCACTTTTACCGTTAATGGAGGCTCAAATAATGACGCCTTTAATATCAATGTCACTAGTCAGACGGCCACACTTATTGGTAATGGAGGAACGAATACCTTAACAGGACCTAATGCTTCTAACACTTGGGCAATCACATCTGATAATGGAGGAACCTTAAATACAAGCATTGGGTTTTCAGATATGCAAAACTTAACGGGCAATGCCAATAATGATGCTTTTACTTTCAATGGTGCTTTTCAAATCACAGGAACAATAGATGGCTCGACAGGAACTAACACACTAACCGGACCCAACGTCAATAACGCTTGGGCTGTCACTTCTACGGACACTGGAAGTATAACACCTACAGGAGCTGGTGGAGCTACCAGCTTTAGTAATATTGGGAATTTAACAGGTGGCTCCAGCAATGACTCTTTCGTTTTAAGTGATGGCGTCGGAGTCAGTGGAGCTATAGATGGAACAAGCTCTACGGGCAACGCCCTTAGCTACGCTGCTTATACCACTAGTGTTTCTGTAAACCTGCAGACAGGAGCTGCCACGAACATAACAGGTGGGGTGAGTAATATTCAGACGTTCACAGGAGGTAGCAATACTGACACTATAACTGGAACGAATACCACCAATGCCTGGAGCATTACTGCTGATGACACTAGCAGCTTAAATAATGGAAGCACAACTTTTACGTTAAATAGTTTTGAAAATCTTACAGGTGGTTCGGGAAATGATACGTTTACGTTTAATGGAGCCTTTCAAATCACAGGAACAATAGATGGCTCGATTGGATCTAATACTATAAATGGTCCTAATGTGAATAACGTTTGGGCTGTTACCAGTCAAACTACAGGAACTCTCACGCCAACAGGTGCCAGTGGCTCTACTAGTTACTCGAATATAGGTTCATTGGTAGGTAACGCAAGTGATGATACGTTTAATCTTTCTGCCGATATTACCCTGCCAAGCATAACGGCAGGTGCTGGAACCGATACTTTAAATTTCCTAGCAGGTTGGACAATACCTGCTACCATAAATTTAAATACAGTTACCGGCTTTGAAGTGATCAATGGACCTCCCGGTCTTGATAATACGCTTGTGGGTAATAACTTAAGTAATACTTGGACCATTACAGCTGCCGATGCGGGGACTTTAGAAAATACAGACTATCCATCACCTGCTGTTTTTACCTTTAGTAATTTTCCTAATATTACAGGAGGCTCAGCTAATGATTCTTTTGACTTTACCGCCGGCTTTACTGTAACAAGCATCGACGGTTCTACTGGAAGTAATGCTTTGCTAGCGCCTAATACAGCAAACACTTGGAATATAACAGATGATAATACCGGAACTGTCGCTAGTATCTCCTTTGCCAATATTACAGACTTAACAGGTGGGACCTTAAGTGACACGTTTGTATTTGCCAACCAAAAAGGAGTCTCGGGACAAGTAGATGGAGGCGCCCCGGCGAGCTTAAATACGTTGGATTACTCTGCCTTTTCACCAGCAGCTACAGTTATTGAGCTCACTGCTACATCAGGAACTGCTTCCAATTTAGGTAGTGGCTACATAAATATTGGAAATATCATTGGCAACATTACTTCAGGCTCTGTCATCACAGCAGCAATACAACAAAAATCTAACTTCTATTTTGCCAATTTACAGCTTCTTTTTACGGAGCTTTATCATTGCAGGCTTATCCCTGAATTTTTCTATAGGCAGTTTGAAAAGATGAAGTATGTTCAAGAGCCTCAAGAAAAAATTCAAATAAAAAGAAAAAGATAAATAATTTTAGAACTTTTCATTGGAACAAATCTGAAAATTTTTTACATTTTTTACCCCAAAATACCAGTAGTCATATGCTGGTTATAATTTTTATATATAAAGGAGTATTCCGATGAAAAAGTGGTTATTAATGATCGTTGCTATCATTAGTTGTTCGGCTATTTATGCAAATCAGCCGGAAAGAGTTGAAACATTGTCAGCTAAGATTATCAAAAAAAATAAAGAAGGGTATTTTGTCCTTGCTGATGGTAGTTATTGGAAAGCAATTGGCTTTTCTAAAAGGTGGCGGTCTTTAAGTGAATGGTGGAATAATGTTGAATTGGCTCCAGAACAGTATGACTGTGTTCCTGATGACTGGTATTTAGGAAGTCTTATTGAAGTTTATCCAAAATATGGCAACTTAGAAATTAGTGAAGCTGACGCTTCGAACCAAGAGATCATTAAACAATGTACAAACCTACTTGTAAATAATAGGACAGGACAAGTTCTTTTTGCTATTGAGTTAAGCCCAGAAGAATGCCTAGTGAGGTTGTTTGAAGAAGCTCGAAACGAAGGCTATGATGAAGGGTATATAGAGGGTACCAAAAAAAATTATAAAAATAGTGCCGAATCTTACAATAGAGGGCATGCTGAAGGTTACCGAGTAGGTTATACCGAAGGTTATCAGGCAGCTATTAACGAGAATTTACCAAGAAATGATTTAGTCAATTAATTTCAATATGCCGATCAGATATAACTGGTCGGCTTCTTATATTACTCATCCATTAATTCATTTTTTTGCTAAACTACGTTGCAACAAAATAAAATAGAGTTCTTACATTGCAGATTGTTGTCATCGGTGGAGGTGCTGCAGGTTTTTTTGCAGCTTTAGCAGCTAAAGAGTTAAATCCTAAAGCAAATACTATCATATTAGAAAGATCTGCCAAGTTATTGAGTAAAGTTAGGATTTCTGGAGGTGGCAGATGTAATGTGACGCATGCATGCTTTGAGCCTCGCCTTTTAGTGCAAAATTATCCACGAGGACAAAGGGAATTATTAGGCCCTTTTCATACTTTTCAACCAAAAAATACTATTGAGTGGTTTAAGGCACGGGGTGTTATTCTAAAACAGGAAGAAGATGGACGAATGTTTCCTGTTTCAGACTCTTCTAGCACAATCATCGATTGCTTTTTAAAAGAAGCAAAAAAACTTGGTGTAGAAATCCGAACACAGACAAAGTTGCATTCTATTAAAAAAGTAGAAAAAGGATTTGAGTTAGATATTGGCTCAGATAAACCCCTCTTTGCTCATCATGTCATTTTAGCTACAGGCAGTTCTCCTATTGGTTGGGAGGTTTCCAAAAGTCTAGGGCATACTATCCAGGCGCCTGTACCTTCTCTTTTTACTTTTAATATTCCTTCTTTTTCCATGAGTAGTTTATCTGGTATATCAATTGACCGAGTAAAGATTAAAATAAAAGAATCAAAGTTGGAACAAGTGGGAGCTTTACTGATTACTCATTGGGGATTTAGCGGCCCTGCTATACTTAAGCTATCAGCTTTTGCAGCTAGACATTTAGCGGAAAGAAACTATGATTTTTCTGTTATTATTGATTGGCTACCAGATTTTACCGAGCAAGAATTGCGAGATAAGATGGAAAAAGCGCGCAAAGAATATCCGACAAAACACTTTGGAAATGTTCAAATGGTTTCTCTTCCTAAAAATTTATGGAAAAAACTTTATGAAAAAGCAGGCTTGGCAAGCCATATGCTCATGAACTCCATTAGTAAAAAAGCTATAACAAAGCTTTGTGAAATTTTGAAAAAAGAACAATATGAAGTACATGGAAAAACAACGAATAAAGATGAGTTTGTCACATGTGGTGGAGTTACTTTATCTGAAGTAGAGTTTAAAACAATGGAAAGTAAACTTTGTAAAAATCTTTTCTTTTGTGGAGAGGTATTGGATATTGATGGAATAACTGGAGGTTTTAACTTTCAAAATGCATGGACAACTGGTTGGATAGCGGGAAGATCAGCAGCAAAATAACAATTCAAAAAATATTATTTAGGTAATAAATTATGACAACAAAAGATAGCAATGGAAATGTTCTTAACGAAGGCGACTCAGTACAGGTTGTAAAAGATTTAAAGGTAAAAGGATCTTCTATAACTCTTAAAAGAGGTAAAAAGTTTAAAAATATTCGACTAACCAATAATGAAGAAGAAGTGGAATGCCGAGAAGGAAAAACGACACTTGTTTTAAAAACTTGTTTCCTAAAAAAAGTATAATAGTCTTCTTAATTAGGGAATGATCTGGAAATATTAAAAAAAGTATGTTGAGTTAACGCAGCTAAGAAACCTGAATTTTTAACTGCAACGTTAGCTGTTATCCTGAAAAAAAATGAAGAAGATACTTTGTAAAACCAATTACTACTATATTTTTCAGGAATCAAGTTTATATTAGAGTTTTGTGGAGGGCATACTTCTGCTAAGGAAAAGACAATACTATCAGCAATAGCTAGTGTTGGGGTTGCATAGAACATAGGTAGAGTACTTAAGAGAATTTCTCTAGCAACGGCCCAAACAAGGCCTATTTTAGCGTCCAATCCTATTTTTGTAGTTTCTGCTTTTCTAGTAATTCCTCTGGTAGCTGTCATTCCTAACACTAAAGAGGTCACAAAGCGAGGAAGCAAAGTTAAAGTACTCTTTGATTGAAGGATTCCTGAATAAAGAGCTTCTTCAACAACAGAAATCATTATCCCAGATTTTAAAGAAAGCTGGCCTGGATAGGTATTTTCCTCGCATAAAGAAAGTCTGGCAACTCGGTCGATAGCAGAGGCGATAGAAAAATATTTCAACCCTTGAGAAATTGTCCCAATGACATTTTTATGAGAGGCTTGGCCTGTAAAGTGTAGAATTGCGGCAAAAGATGCTGTTCCTAAATCAAATGTAAGACTTGTCATTTTCAGTAATGTATGTTTTTGAGTAAGACATTTTAAAAAAAATGCCTTATTCAAAGCAATATGAAATTGTGGTAGACTCCTTTACCAAGGAAAGAAAGTTATAAGAGAGGTGAAAGTTGAAACTTGAAGTAGAATGCACTTGGAATGAAAAACGAAACAAAGCAAAACAGACAATTAGGTTTGACTATGCCCCTAAAAGCATTTTTTGTATGCCTGATGAAAAAGTCCACTATTTGCGCACACTAAGCCAAACAGCAGGGGAATCAGGCCCTTCTGTCCTTAAAGATTTAAAGTCTTTAAAGGAACAATTTCCTAAAAGTCTTTACGCGGGAGTAATCTATTATCAAACTCTCGAATTTTTTGAATATTTAGAAGAAGCAGAAGAAGTGCTTCTTGAGCTAAAAAAGCATTTCCCTCAACAAGTTTTTTTAAGATGCTTTTTGGCTAAAAAACTTCTTAAAAATAGTGAACACGAAGCTTTTACCGATTTTTTTCAAAACATTGAAGTTTTAAAAGGTGTTTTTCCAAAAAGAAAGCTTTTCTTTTTTGAAGAAGCGTTATTTTTTCATAATTTGTGGGTCTATCATTTTGAAAAGATGGGAGATGGTTTGCAAAGTGAAAAACATCAGCGGTTTATTCTTTTAATCATGAATACCCTACAGTCTTTTAGTTTATCTCAGGAAGTTAAAGCTTAAGTGCCTTTTTCACAATTATCTTAGTTAATAATTGTAGATAATAACAAGAACTGTTATTAGCACTTTCTATGCATAGTTGGTTAGAAAAGCTAATAAAAGAACAACCTAATTTATTTGTGCAGGCTATACAAGCTGCTAATGATGGTATTGTTATAACAGACTATCAAAAAGAAGATAATCCTATCATATTTGTTAATAAGGCTTTTGAAGCGATGTCTGGCTATTCTTATAGAGAAATTTTATTGAAAAACTGTCGATTTCTACAAGGAAACGATCGTAATCAATCAGGTCTTGAGGTAATTAGAAAAGCAGTTAAAGAAGGAATATCTTGTCGAGTAGATCTTCGCAATTATAAGAAAGACGGATCTATGTACTGGAATGAGCTAAGTGTTGCTCCCCTTAAAAATAATCAGGGACAAATTACTCATTTTGTAGGAGTGCAAAAAGATATTACTAAACAAAAGCGCTTTGAAGAATCCCTTTTTTTACAAAGTTACGAAGATCCTTTAACGCACCTTTTAAACCGGCGAGGGTTTGAAGATAAAGCACAATCTCTACTTACTTTATCTAAAAGCAACCAGTTTAATATTGCATTAGTCATAATAGATTTAGATAGCTTCAAAGCAATTAATGATTGCTATGGACATACAAAAGGCGATGAAGTGCTAATAAAAGTTGCAAACTTACTAAAAAGCAATAGCAGACCATTTGATGTAGTAGCTCGCTATGGAGGAGATGAATTTATTGCCCTTTTTGCTGAAAAAGATTCTTTTTCTATGAAGACCTGGAAAATGAAATTAGCAGAAAATTTAGAAAAAATAAATTCTTCTAAAGAACTGGAGCCTTCGATTTCTTTTTCAATAGGTGAGGCTACATTGCCTTTTTTAGTTGATAAGAGCTTAGAAAAAGCTATTTTAGAAGCTGATAATTCACTGTATGAAATGAAAAAGATGAAAATGAAGTAATTTTCTAGGTAGACATTAGAAAATAAATAATTTAGATAATGTTTAATCGTCTTTTACGATGTAGCGTGCGAGGATCCATGTGTACTTCTTCTTTTCTCTTAGCTGCAAGCTGGCCGCAGGCTCCACTTACATCTTGACCTTTACTGTAACGAACGGGAGCAGGGATAGAACGCTTCGTTAAATACATCTGGAATTCCCGTATACGCTGTTCAGTAGAAGCTGCTATTGGCATACCTGGAAAAGGATTAACTGGAATTAAATTTACCTTAGCTTTAATTCCATGTAAAAAATGAACTAACTTTTTGGCGTCTTGCAAGCTGTCATTTTTTCCGTCAATCATGACATACTCAAAAGTAATACCATAACGAGAGGATGCCGGATATTCAAGTAATGCCTCTTTTAGTTCATCCAAGCTATACTTTCGGTTAACAGGCATCAGCTTACTTCTTTTTTCATTGTCGGCATTGTGTAAAGAGATAGCTAGTCGAACGGGTAGGTCTAGCCCTAACTTTCTAATTTCAGGGACAAGACCAGATGTGGAAACGGTAACTTTAGCTTTAGATAAGTTAAAACCATCTGGTGAAATCATAATAGAACATGCTTTTACTACTGCATCATAATTATCCAGAGGCTCACCCATTCCCATAAAAACCACATTTGTGACTTTTTTATTTTCCAGGATTTGATTGGCTAGCAATAGCTGAGCTAGAATCTCTCCTGAAGATAGGTTCCTTTTTAATCCCATTTTACCTGTTTGGCAAAATGTACATCCCATCTTACAACCTACCTGTGAGCTTAGACAAAGTGTTGTCCTATTCTCATAAGGCATAATAACAAGCTCAATCAAAAGGTTATCATTTGTTTTTAGGAGAAGTTTCTGACTTTCATCTTCGGAAATAAGTTTTGAGTCTATAATAAGAGGTTCCCAGCAAAAACTTTCTGCAAGTTTTTTTCTAGTAGCTTCAGGCAAATTAGAAAAAGAGGAGGGGTCAGTGATGTTTTTTTGAAAGATCCATTGAAAGATCTGTTTTGCTCGATATTTAGGAATAGACTCTTGCAAAGTCCATTCTTCCCAATCTGAAAGAGATAAATCGAAGGCTATTGGTTTAGTCATTATAGTTGCTTTGGCTTTTTATCTTCAGACTTACCTAAATCAATCACTCGATGAGCCATTGCATCTTCAGGGTCAGTAACGATAGGAGAGTCTTTATCATCTTTTCTTGCAGCTCCTCGATGTTTGTAAAGCAGCCAATCTTTTATAAATGTTAGTGTTACAATAAAAATTACTGCTGAAATAAAAATAACTAGATTAATCATAATGTGTTATAAAATAACATTTTTTTAATAAAAGAAGCAATATATATGAATTTTTTGTCGTCCAAGCATAAGCAACATCCTCGAGTTGGTGTAGGGTGTGTTGTTCGAAAGGAAGGGAAAGTTCTTTTAGGTAAAAGAAAGGGATCTCATGGAGAAGGCTCTTGGGCTTTTCCTGGCGGTCATTTGGAATATGGAGAGACGGTAGTAGATTGTGCTGCCCGTGAGCTAATCGAAGAAACAGGTTTGAAGGCTTTGTCTTTACATGAAGGGCCTTGGGTGGAAAATATTATGACTGAGTCTCAGAAGCACTATATAACAGTTTTTGTTTTTATAGATGAATTTACTGGAGAGCCAGAATTATTAGAGCCTAATAAATGTGAAGGCTGGCAGTGGTTTTCCTGGGATGACCTTCCAAAGCCACTTTTTTCAACAATTTCTTCTTTAATTGAAAAAGAATTAATATTAATTACTAAAGATGATTTTATGATCTAACTTTTTGATTTTGTGTAGGTAAGAAGGGTTTTACTTTTAGTTTATTTAAATATTATTATAAATTAATTTAAAAAAAAATTTACATAAAAGAATTATTTAATACAATGAAGCTAAAGGGAGGTATTACATATGCATACAATCAAATCGTTATCAATTATTGCTTTAGCTGCTTACTTAATTTTTCAAGGGTTATACTATCTTGCTGAGTTATCTACTCCTGTAGTTCATGCTGCAATTGGATTATTAGGACTGGCTTCAGGTATTTTAATGTTTATTTCACTTAATCATTGGGTTGAACACCATAAAGGTAAGTAAGATAAAAGATATAAAATAGCCTGTTTTAAAGGCAGGCTATATTTTCGTTGCAATTCTTTACTAGAAATTAATTTATTTCTGATCAGAAATAAATCTATATAATTTCCAAACAAATTCTTAAGTTTTTATTTTTTAATAAATTAAAAAATTTACATTAAATAAATATTTAATACAATAAAGTTAAAGGGAGGTATTGAATATGCATACAATCAAATCATTATCAATTATTGCTTTAGCCGGTTATTTAATTTTTCAAGGGTTATTTTATTTAGCTGAAATAACAGCTCCGATAATTCATGCTGCAATTGGGTTATTAGGGTTAACTTCAGGAATTCTAATTTTTATTTCTTTAGGACATTGGGTAGATCACCACAAAGGTAAAAAGTAATAGCAAAGCGGTTTATAGCCTGTTTTATAACAGGCTATTGAATAATAGAGGTTCCCTTAAGAGTGCGCTATATTAGATTCTGCTTGATTTTGAGAGATCCATTCACCAGTTTCTTGAAAATGATCTACTTGATATTTTCCAACCGACGCATCCACTTCGCTAGGAAGATCAGCAGCTCCTGTGAATTGTATTCCAATGGTTTGAACCTGACCTTTTAGTGAAGAGGCTACAGATTCAACGTTAGCTTTTTGATCGTCAATGAAAATTACTTTTTTAGGGGTCCAACCAAGCTGAGCAAAGAAGTTGGTTAAAACGGGCCCTTTATCGTGAAGCGAAGTTATAAGAACCCCCGACTTATAAACAGGAGGAAACTCTTTATCGTCGTCTTTTGGTAGATTAAGTAATTGTGTGTCAGGAAATGAAGGGCTAAAATCAAATCCAAATTTTTTCAGCTCATCTATTCGCCAATCGATAAAACTATCTACTTCTCCAATTTTTCCACCAGGTGCTGCTGTAAAAGCAATGGTGGGAACTCCTTTTTTTTGTAGTTTTTCTACAAAAGAAGGCAGGTGGTTATCAAGAAGAGAATGCTCTGCATGCATTAATATTTCCCTAAATATGTACCTTTTGTTTCCAGATTCATCTTTAATAACTTTTTTTCCACCCATTAATTGATCAAGAAGCTTATTCCACTTAGGTTTTAAAATAGCATCTTTAGGTGTAATTAGTGTCTGATCAACGTCCCAAAGTACTAATGTATTTTCATCTGCTTCTTTTTCTATGATTTCTTCTATATATGCAAAATTATTAGTAGAAGTATTGTAAGATTTTGAAGAAGAATTGATGTCACTGTCAGATGGTGTTGCTGTACATAAGCACGCTCCAATAAGTGATTGAAAAGCTGTTAATAAACAAGACATTTTTATAACCTTTTATTATTTAATAATAAGTATATTAATTTTAATACAGATAATATCTATTGTCAAATAAATGAAAATAAAGTAATTAAAAATTATTTAAAAAGTTGATAATAAATTGTTTGGTTTTTAGGGTTTCTTTGGAAAATCAAAAAAAATCTACACTTTTTTGTTTTCAAGTGAGGTGAGGTAATTCTTGAAAAATATGTTTTATTTTCTGAACATATCAAGCTTAAAAATCAAAAATAGCCTATAAATAATGATGGATATCTTTCTTAGAAATACTTCTATTAAATATCCTTTAAAACATCAAAACTAATAAAAATGAATTCAGAAAAACGCGGAATAAAATTCTTAAACGCCTGTCTTTTAATTATTGGCACATCAATCGGAGCAGGAATGCTTGGCATGCCTGTTGAAGCAGGGCAAGGCGGTTATATTCCAAGTTTAATTTTCCTTACTTTTTCTTGGGTAGCTTCATTCATATCTGCCTTATTTTTTGTAGAAGCGCTTTCTTTTATTAAAGCATCAGTCAACTTCTCAACTTTGTCAGAAAAGATTATAGGAAAAACTTCGAAGGTCTATATTTTATTAGTATATCTGCTTTTATTTTTATCTTTGATTTTTGCCTATACAAAAGGGGGAGGGGTCTTCATTGCAGATCTTCTGCCTTCTTTCCCTATTTGGCTAGGAACTTTTTTATTTTTAATTGTCTTATTCCCATTTATACTGAAGGGAGCAAAGTCAGTGGGAAAGATCAATTCCTTTTTAACCTTTCCTATGGCGATAGCTTTTGTTCTTTTGTTAGTGATAGGGTCTAAAGAAATAAGTGTTGCTAATTTAACTCATAAGCATTGGGTTAATGGTTTTATTTCTTTACCAATATTGGTAACAGCATTCGGATTTCATGGGATTATCCCATCACTTTTTAATTACCTAAATCACAATAAAAAAGTTATACGACGAGCTATAATAGTAGGATCTATTGCAACTTTAGCGATATATGTTTTCTGGCAAACGTATATTATGGGTATTATTCCACTCAATGGAGAAATTAGCTTATCTTCAGCCTTAATGCAGGATCAAACTGCAATTACTCCTTTGCGGAAGATCATAGGCTCTGCTTCTGTTTCCTATCTTGCAAATCTATTTTATTTTTGTGCTTTAACAACCTCTTTTTTAGGTGTCAGCTTGGGCTTGACAGATTTCCTTATCGATGCATTTCGCTTGAAAAATACTGCCTATAATAAATTTGTAATTACTCTTCTTATTTTTATTCCGGCATTTATCCTATCAGGAACTAGTTTGAGGGTGTTTTACTTGTCTCTTAAATATGGTTCTGGGTTGGCTTGTACTCTTCTACTTATTCTTTTCCCGACCGTACTAGTGTCTAAGCTCCTAGCAAAAGGTGAAAAGAAGCAAAAAGCCAAAATCTTAAAAATAGGCATAGGATTTACTTTAATTTATTCAGCAGTAGTTATTTTTTCTCAACTATTAGGCGTTTTCACTACTTTATAAAATTATATTTATCAAGTAGTCAATTTCTTTATTCTAAGGCTTCCTTTTGTTATTCTTTTACCTCTTAATTTTTTAAAAATGAGTGTTTTATATGACATCAATGACATCAATAGATTCTTATCAAAGAATAGAGACACTTCCCATTACAAACTCTCCTTCAGCTGCTACTATAAATAAAAATAAAGCTTTTCTTATTGAAGGGGAGAGTCTCGGGGAGTCAATGCATTTTCCTGAACTCAGTTTAGCTAAAAAACTTGCAACAGAAAACGGAATAGAAGCTTTTGACTGTATTCAAAGCTTCGATACATTTCATGTTACAAGTTTTTTTGAGTCTCAAAGTGTAAGAGATCATAAGAAAATTGCTATATTTATTATTAAACTGTTCTCTGGAGAAAGTTCTATTTCTACAATTGTCGAAGAAGTTATAGAACCTGCTTTGCATGAGTTGGTCTCAAAAGGGGTTTACCGTGAAATGCCTGAATGGGTAACCACTTTAAAAAACGATTTTGCTCAATCTGTACAAGAATTGCGCGATTGTTATTTAAGTGAACAAGAGTGGGAAAAAGATTTTGATTCATTACATAGTTCTATGCTTGATTTATCTAATCAAATTTCTGCAAAAAGTTTTTTTTCTTACTTACAAGATCATCCTGAAATAGAGGAAGTTTATGGTATTCTAGGTCTTAATCACATTGATTTTCTAGATAAACATGCCAAGCAGGTAGATCGAACTCCTAAAGAAAATCATTTGGAGATTGTGTTTTTAAACAGAATAATTATTGTTCATTTGTTTGGTGGTACACATAGTGACGTAAGTCATTTTGATGCCATGGCTAGTTTTGCATCGCAACAAGGGCTGATTGTTCCTGAAAGAGAATCTAATAAAAAAGAACTATTAAAATTGCTGATAAGTCCTTCTTATTTAAGAGAGAAGAGTCGGATGCTAGAAGATTCTTTAGAAATCCCAACCTTGAAATCAACAGAAGAGAGGCTGCAAAAAGCAGAGCAGAAGTTTGACTACTGGATGAAAGTATATAATCATTCTGAAAACATGACTCATGCAGAAAAACTACTTCAATGGCTTGATTATGATGAAGGTGGAAAGTTAGTTGCAAATTATGATGAATTTACAGAGTTGGCTAAAAGATTGAATCAAATAGGTTATGAAATTGAAGAAATGCCTTCTCTAGAACAATTTGATGAGGTCATGAAAAACTATGGTGTGAATCAAGAGCACCAGCAGAGAATATTTGAAGGCTTATTTGGAAAACTAAATGCTCCAGTATCATCTACGGAAATCACAACCCCAAAATCATTATCGGATAATAAACTAGAAGTAACAGCGCAAGTATTTGATAGCTGGATGAAAAGAGATTCACATACTAAAGCTGATGGAGAAGAGCTTCTTTTCTGGCTTTATAATGATTGTGGTGGAGATTTAGTTGAAAATTATGAAGAGTTTACAGAACTGGCTAAAAGATTGAACCAAATGGGGTATAAAATCGACGAAGTTCCTTCTCAAGAGCATTTTGATGCTGCTAAGAGAGGGGAGAGTTTGCCTACTATTCAAAAAACTCCCAAATTATCAGCAGAGGAAAGACTACAAAGAGCAGAGCAGAAGTTTGACTACTGGATGAAAAAATATAAGCATACTGAATCTAATGAAGAAGAACTACTTCAATGGCTTTATTATGATAGCGGTAGAAAGTTAGTTGAAAATTATGATGAATTTACAGAGTTGGCTAAAAGATTGAAGCAAATGGGATATGAAATCGAAGAAGTTCCTTCTCAAGGGCGGTTTGATGTTGCTAAGAAAAAATTTTTAGAAGAGATGATTTAAAATTTAATGTAAAAACTTAAGCGTCTTCAATATTGCTTTGATAAAAGAGCTTCAGGCATAGTTTATAGAAAATCAAAAACTAAAGATAAATGGCTGGCTCATATATTTGGATCGGACTTGGAGGCGCTTTAGGGGCAGTGGCTCGTGTGGGAATAATGCGAATATTGCCGTCTTTTATTCTGTCAGTTCCTTTCAAAGTATTTCTGGTTAATATATTAGGATGTTTTTTAATAGGGCTACTGACTGAAGCGATGGCCTTTTATGGAAATGTCTCTATCAATATGAGACATTTTCTCATTCAAGGATTTTTAGGTGGCTTCACCACTTTTTCTGCATTTGCTTTAGAATTTGGCTTGCTTTATGAAAAAGGTTCTCATTTTACAGCAATTTTTTATGCAGCACTTAGCGTTATTGTATGCATCATTTCCTTTTTTGTTGGTTTAAGAATCCTTAGGCTTTTTATGCAATTTTTGTCATAATTTTTATTATGAATAAAGTTCATTGAAAAACAAAAAATGAATGCCTCAAAATGGATCTTTAATGACCAAGTGAAAATTTGGACAGAATCATTTGGAGTAAAAAAGTATCCTGCGGTGCTTTTGATTTGTGGATCTGGAGCTGTTAGCACTTTTTATTCCAATTTTTTTTGTAATAAAATTGCTGAAGCAGGTTTTTTTGTTATTCGTTATGATCAAAGAGATTATGGAAAATCCTCTCATTTCAAACAGATTGATCCCAAGATACTTCCTGATTTACAAAAATTAAAAACCCAGCTGCCATATCAGATAAAAGATTTAGAGGAAGATGCTCGCATCATTTTGGATACATATAGAATTTCCAAAGCTCATTTAGTAGGGCACAGTATGGGCGGAATTGTAGTTCAGCTTTTTGCCGCTACTTTTCCTGAGCGATTGTTGAGTTTTACTTCCATTTCTGCAGGACCAGCTTCTCAAAAGTATGAATTAGAACCAGTATCGGATGATATTATGCAAAAACTGCTTTCCAATGGCCCTTGAGGAGATTTCGAGAAAGACGTTGATGGGTGGTTAAAAAGTTTAAAGTTATTGAATGGGGACGTAGAGTTTGAAAAAACTTAGGCTAAAATCTATATCAAAGAGATATATAGACGGGACAAACATGCTGGGGTTGCTTGGAATAATATTGGAATTCAACAATTTATTCCTGACTACTTTAAAGAATTTCAAAACAATAAAACTCCTGGGCT
>JASFVE010000031.1:0-23364 GCA_050049995.1 Chlamydiota bacterium
TTTTAGCAGAATTGCATGGGAAGGCAAATCATAGAGGGTGAGAATCCCGTATGCGAAAAGATGGATTAATGAGGTAGGCACCTGAGTAGGGCCGGACACGTGAAACCCGGTCTGAATCTGGGAAGACCACTTTCCAAGGCTAAATACTAGTTAATGACCGATAGTGAACAAGTACCGTGAGGGAAAGGTGAAAAGAACCCCTGTTAGGGGAGTGAAATAGAACCTGAAACCAGCAGCTTACAAGCGGTCAAAGGCCTATGATCTTTTTAAGATAAAGGCTGATGGCGTGCCTTTTGCATGATGAGCCAGCGAGTTACGCTATATGGCAAGGTTAAGAAACGAACGTTTCGGAGCCGCAGTGAAAGCGAGCGTGAATAGCGCGATAAGTCATATGGTGTAGACACGAAACCAAGTGATCTATCCATGACCAGGTTGAAGCAGAGGTAAAACTCTGTGGAGGACCGAACCAGTACCTGTTGAAATAGGTTTGGATGAGTTGTGGATAGGGGTGAAAGGCCAATCAAACTTGGTGATATCTTGTTCTCTCCGAAATAACTTTAGGGTTAGCCTTGGCTAATTAACGTATGGGGGTAGAGCACTGAATCCACGCGGGGGTCTACCGACCTACCAAAGGGAATCAAACTCCGAATACCATACGCAAGGCCAGGAGATAGACTGCGGGGGATAAGCTTCGTAGTCGAGAGGGGAACAGCCCGGACCGTCGATTAAGGTCCCAAATTCTATGCTAAGTGAGTAAGGAGGTGAAGTTTCGAAGACAATTGGGATGTTGGCTTAGAGGCAGCCATCATTTAAAGAGTGCGTAACAGCTCACCAATCAAGAGACTTTGCGCCGAAAATAAACGGGGCTAAGCATAGAACCGAAATCACGGGTGTACCGTAAGGTACGCGGTAGGAGAGCGTAGTCTATGCGGCGAAGCTATACTGTAAAGAGTAGTGGAGCGTAGACTAGTGAAGATGCATGGCATGAGTAAACGAGAAAGGAAGTGAGAATCTTCCTCGCCGAAAACCCAAGGTTTCCAGGGTAAAGCTCGTCTTCCCTGGGTTAGCCGGCTCCTAAGCCGAGGCCGAAAGGCGTAGGCGATGGGAAACAGGTTAAATATTCCTGTGCCACCTAAGACTATGGTGAAGGGGTGACGAAGTAAGTTAAGCGTGCGGACTATTGGATGTCCGTGTTGATATGAGGCAGGCAAGTAGGCAAATCCGCTTGCGGAAAGCTAGGTATTGACCAAGGGGAATCTTCGGAGGAACCGAAGACGTAGCGCGATGCTTCCAAGAAATAACCTCTAACCGTTGATGGTGACCGTACCAAAACCGACACAGGTGGGTGGGGTGAGAAACCTAAGGCGCGCGAGAGAACTTTCGTTAAGGAACTCGGCAAAATGTCCCCGTAACTTCGGGAGAAGGGGAGCCCCTGAGGGTTAGATGAACAATCAAAGCTCTTGGGGGCCGCAGAGAATCGGCCCAGGCGACTGTTTAACAAAAACACAGCACTATGCGAAGTCGTAAAGACGCGGTATATGGTGTGAAGCCTGCCCAATGCCACAAGGTCAAAGGGATGTGTTAGTCTTCGGGCGAAGCACAGAACTTAAGCCCTGGTGAATGGCGGCCGTAACTATAACGGTCCTAAGGTAGCGAAATTCCTTGTCGGGTAAGTTCCGACCTGCACGAATGGCGTAACGATCTGGGCGCTGTCTCAACGAAAGACTCGGTGAAATTGTAGTAGCGGTGAAGATGCCGTTTACCCGCGACAAGACGGAAAGACCCCGTGAACCTTTACTGTACTCTGATATTGGTTCTTGACTTGACATGTGTAGGATAACCGGGAGGCATTGAGGCTTCGGCGCTAGCCGGAGAAGAGCCACCCTTGAAATACCGGTCTTGTTAGGTTGAGAATCTAACAATACCCAGTGAACCTGGGATTGGACACTGTCAGACGGGCAGTTTTACTGGGGCGGTATCCTCCTAAAGAGTAACGGAGGAGTCCCAAGCTTGCCTCATCGTGGTTGGCAATCACGAGAAGAGCGTAAAGGTATAAGGCAGGTTAACTGCGAGACAGACATGTCGAGCAGATGCGAAAGCAGGGCTTAGTGATCCGGCAGTGGAAAGTGGAATCGCTGTCGCTCAACGGATAAAAGGTACTCCGGGGATAACAGGCTTATCGCCACCAAGAGTTCATATCGACGTGGCGGTTTGGCACCTCGATGTCGGCTCATCGCATCCTGGGGCTGGAGAAGGTCCCAAGGGTTTGGCTGTTCGCCAATTAAAGCGGTACGCGAGCTGGGTTCAAAACGTCGTGAGACAGTTTGGTCCCTATCTGTCGCGGGCGTAGGATACTTGAGAAGAGCTGCTTCTAGTACGAGAGGACCGAAGTGGACGAACCAATGGTGTGCCGGTTGTACTGCCAAGTGCATAGCCGGGTAGCTAAGTTCGGAAAGGATAAGCGTTGAAAGCATCTAAACGCCAAGCCTCCTTCAAGATAAAGTATCCCCATGAGACTCCCTGAAGATGACAGGGTATATAGGCCGGATGTGTACGTACAGTAATGTACTTAGCTGACCGGTCCTAATCAGTCCATCGACTTAATCTTTTTTTTCCTTTAAACATCGTCTAAAATTCAGAGATATGCTGGTGGTAATAGAGAAGGGGATCTACCTGATCCCATCCCGAACTCAGAAGTCAAGCCCTTCATCGCCGATGGTACTGCACACAAGAGTGCGGAAGAGTAGGTCGCTGCCAGCTTTTTTTTACATACCCAAAATATCAACCCTTAAAAGAACAAACTTCTTTTAAGGGTTTTTTTTATCCAAAAATTTCCGTGAGGTGGGATATGACAGCAGCTAGCGCACCTGTTTCTTCTAAAAGCAATGCTTTAAATCAACTTCCTTTAGAAATCGTAACCGAAGTTCCCCTAGAAATATTGACAATCATCGATGACATGGGACAAAGCCCTGCTTTTTTACCCACTGTTGCCCAGATGCATGCACAACATAATCCTCCTTATAAAGAACAAGCTGAGGCTATTGCTGACTTAGCAGAAAGAAAGTTTAAAACTTTTTATAATTTAAATTTCATAACTGATGCAGATCATGGGATGGCAGCTCTTAGTCTTAATGAACTAGCAGATATTTATATGACACTTGGAAATACAAGTAAGAACGAATGGCTGCTTTTTTTAAGTGAAGGTCATAGAGCAAAATCCAAAAGACTATCCTCAGACTATATATGTAAAGTTCCTATTGAGATATTTAATATAATCAAGGACTTTGCTGATACGCCTGGTTTTTTACCTAGTATTGAGCAAATACATCTACAAAATAATCCTCCCTATAAAAAGCAAGCTGAGGCTATTGCTGAATTGGGTAGAGGCAAAATTAGTTTGCAACCGTTATATGAAAAATACTCAAATAGTTGTCGCTCTAATTTAATATGTGAACAAGCTGTATTATCGCTTATGAGTCAGCAAGAAGGCAGCTCTTGTTCTATGGAATTCCTTAAAACCCTTCTTTCAATTTCTAAATCATACTATTTGCTGGGAGATGTAAAAGAGGCTCAAGAAACGTTGCTACAAGTTGAAACTACAGTTAGTTCACTGCCTAATAGTGACAATTCCAAATCTAAAACAATGTGCGAAATTGCCTATTTGTATTTTACGATGGGAAATTTTGAAAAAGCTAAAGAGCTTTTAGATAAAGCAGAAGCCATGGTTGATATGTCCGACCAAGGGGTAGCTGATCATTTGAAAAGAATTTCTGACCTATATTTTGAATTGGGAATGAAAACAAAAGCTAAAGAACTCTTAGAAATAGCAAAAGAAGCTATTTCAGCTGTAAGTGATCATCTTTATAAGGCCAACTTTCTTGCGCACCTTTCATATGCATACAGCGATATGAAAAAATTTGATA
The DNA here is from genome assembly GCA_050049995.1 of Chlamydiota bacterium. Taxonomy (GTDB): domain Bacteria; phylum Chlamydiota; class Chlamydiia; order Chlamydiales; family SM23-39; genus 21-14-0-10-35-9. The sequence goes on from JASFVE010000031.1 coordinate 3,924, forward strand.
CCGCTTTAATCCTATTAAAAGAAGCTGAAAAATCTTTAGGAGATCCTAAGAAAATAACGCTCCTTAAAGAGCATGACTGCTTTTTTCTCATTAGCAGAGCATATGTTTATGCTAAAAATTTGCATGAGGCTGAAAGAGTTGCTAATTTGATTTTAGAGAGAGACAACGCTTATTTACTCATCGTTGAAGCATATGCTAAAGCTGACAATGTAGCTGATGCTAAAAGAGTTGCTGCAATGATTTTATCCTCTAGGATCCAAAAGGAAGCTTTTGAAAAATTAAAGTAGAGATTCTAAATAAACATTTCAGGAACTCGGCTTCTTCATATGTCTTTTTAGAGTATTTTTTAAGATAAAGGGGAGTTAGATAGTTAGAAACTAATGTAATCTTTTAAAAACATTAGGCTTAGACTAAATCAGCTAGTTTGTTAGCATTTTTGGCTTATTTCTAAAAATGGTGAATAATATGACTTCCTTAACAACTTTACAAAGTTTTACTCCCAGTCAACAAGGTAGCATGGATAAAGGAATTGAAAACCAAGTTCCAGAATACATAACAGAAGTTCCTCCAGAAATATTCGATATTATCGGTGGCTTAGCGGGTAACCTTGTTTTTTTACCAACTGTTGCTCGGATGCATGTACATAGTAATCCTCCTTATAAGGAACAAGCTGAGGCTATTGCTGACTTGGCTAGAAAAAAAATTGTCCAATTAATTATAGCACAAAAATCTCAATTTTTAGATTTTTCAGAAAATGATGTTAAAAAATTTGAAGCAAGGCTTGCGTTGGCATCGAAGGAACTAGCAAATGTATGGCAAGAGCTTAAAAATACAACAGCTCAAGAACTTTTCTTGGAGATAAATCAAGATCTTTTAAATGGATGTAGAGATTATTTAGTAGAAAGAGAAGGGGATTTGGAAAGAATAATGCACAATCCTGATGCATATGTCTCCTCTCTTACAGGGATTGCAGTTATTTATTATGAATTGAGGGAATTTGATAAAGCTGAAAACTTTTTTTCAAAAGCTGTAGAGGTTACTAAAAGTCTTCCCGACAATAAGGTTTTTAAGTGTGAGGTGTATCAGTGTGAAGCATTTATCAAAATTGCTTTGACAGCCTCTGACATGCAATGTGAGAGAAAAACTGAAGAATTTTTACAGGAAGCATCAAAGGTTGCTTTCACGATCCCCGAAAAGAAGGATAGATGTGCTGCGCTATTAAAAATTGCTCAGGCGTATTTTAAAATAGAAAATATTGAAATGGCAGAAGACTTTTTAAGTAAAGCTGAACAAAGCTTAACTGATATCTGCTATAAAAATAGATCTTACGCCTTTATTGAAATCATCAAATTGTATTTTAAAATAGGAAACAAGAAAAGAGCTGAAAAACTTTTAACTGATACAGAAAATGCCGCAAAAGTTCTAAATGGTGAAGAAAAAGCCCGACTTCTCTCTTCAGTTGGTGCTGGTTATGCTGAGCTTAAAAATGTTAAAGAAGCTGAAAGAGTTGCCAGTGAAATTTCAAATGACTTTAGAGAAATAAAAGATTTACCTTTAATGAGTATTTGTAATGTGCTTACTGAAACTGGGAATTTACAAGAGGCAGAAAGAATTCTCAATATGATTTTAGATCCGACGTTTAAAGAAATGTCTAGAAAGCTTTTAGCATTAAAGCAAGGTCTTTAAGAGCGGGTAGCCTCTCCTTGCTTGCAATAAGAAACAAAATTTTTAGTCTTTAAGAATCTAAGGATTAATATAATTTACCTCCCTTGCTAATATCTTTGGCTTATTTTTAAAAAGGAAATAATATGACCTCTTTAATAAGTTCAATGGTTGACTTTTTTGCTTCTAAGGTATGTTCTGCTCACGTACAAGAAAATAATATAGATCATGATATTGCGGACAAGCCACCGGAGTATATAACCAAAGTTCCGATTGAGGTATTTAATATCATTGATGATTTAGCGGGTAACCGTGGATTTTTACCTAGTGTCTCTCAGTTACATGTTCAAAACGCCCCTCCTTTTATGGAGCAAGCCAAGGCTATTGCTGACTTGGCCGACGATAAACTTCAAGAGTTTCTTGATGAAACATCTTTTGGAGTAACTGTTGATCGCCGGACGATGGCTACACTTGCACTGCAAGAACTAGCTAGTGTTTATAAAAACCTTGGAGAGGTGAGAAAGGCAAAAGGTCTACTGTCTGATAAACAAAATCACTTAACTCTTTGTAAAGAGGAGTTGAGATCAAGATTTCTGAAGGTTCAAGATCAGATAAAGGCAAACTCGGTATGTGGTTTTATAAAGCCTGCATTAATTTGTAATGAAATAGTTCCTGATCTTATTTATCTTGTTGAGACTTATTTTTTACTGCAGGAATTTAATAAGGTTCAAAATATTTTACAGCAAGCAGAAGGTCTTATTAATTTAGTTCCTAGTACATATCATGAAATGTTGCAAATTGATACATTCAGCTCAAAATGTAATTCTTTGATTGAAATTGCTTTAGTTTATTTTAAAACAGGAAAACCTGAAAAAGGCAACAAACTTTTAAAGCAAGCAGGTGAGATATTAGATGAAGAAGTGCTTTATAATAGGTATTTTGAATTAAAAAAAATGGCCTTGGTGTATCTTGAGTTAGGAAACATGAAAGAAGCTGAAAGGTTTCTAGAAAAATCAAAAGAAAGTTATTTTCGAAATAAGGACACATTGATGTGGACTGGAAATTATTGCAGGCATTTAGCAGATCTTTCTTTAATATACATCGATTTAAAGAAAGTTGATAAAGCAATAGGCCTTTTAAAAGAGACGGAAAAGTCTTTAGATGATGCTTCTATAAAAAGATCCTGTCGTAGTTATTGGATTTCTCCCATTGCCCTTGCATATATTAAAGCTAAAAACTTAGAAGAAGCTGAAAGGATAGCTAATTTAATTGCCCATTTAACTGTAAGGGCAATAGAAGGCGATCGTATTAGACTAGCTATTTTTCATGCATATATGGATGCTAATAATATAGCTGAGGCCAGAAGAATTGTTTTAACAATTGAGACTCCTAAACTTAAAGAAAAAGCCTTTGCAAGGCTAAAGTAATAGCTTTTTATCAAAAACCCGCAACAAAATTACCTAGCTATATACAATTTTCTTATCGCATTGCCAAAATAAGTCCTATATTAGTAGCCATCAAAATATAAAGGTTAATTAAAATTAGTTCTTTTAGTAGTATTGTTGGCTTTTTTTAAATAATGCAACAGGCAACAATATGACATCTTTAATACAATTCTTCTTCCCTAGGGATACAGGTTCTACTAATTCCTCACAAGACAGCTCTAATTTTGATTACCTTGCTTCGGTTCCAGCTGAGCTGTTTCAGGAAATTGTTCAATTTTCAGGAAATCTTAGGTTTTTACCTACTATTGCTCAACTGGATGGACGTGAAATAGCTCGTATAAATAATCAAACTAATGATAAGCCTCAAGTGCAACATACATTAAAACTTGCTAAAATGTCTGAAGAAATAATTTTTTCTTCTGTAGAAAGTCATGCATATGTCTTTCCTATTACGTTGGCTAAAATCGTGCATACAGATCAACTAGCCGCTTTCTTGGATATGGTTGATTTATATAAAGTATTGAACCAGGAAAAAGAAGCTGAGGAAATGCTAAATCAAGCTAAATTGCTTTCAATGCATTATAAGATTGATTTAGAAGAAGTAAAAGAATACAGACTGAAGAATAGAACAGCAGTCGAAGAAAGGCTTTTTAATCAAGTCAAAGAAGTAAATCGAATTTTTCATGAAAAAAATAACAATAATTTAACTCTTTCTAAAGAAATTAAAATTTTTTGTGAAAACCTTGCCACACTAGCTGAAAAGTCTTCGATAATACCTGCAAGTTTTATAAAGAAAGTTGAAAGTTCTTTGAAAGCAGCTGAAACTTCTGTTTGGGATCTTCCTGATGAGTTTCAAAAATCTTTAGCGTTTAAAAAAATTGTTGTTACGCATATAGCTTTTGGAAAATTAGAAGATGCAGAAAGAGTTGCTCACTTAATTCCAGATATGGTTTTTAATTTTATTGAAGGTGCAGAAGATAGTAGTGGTGATATAAGATATGAGGCTTTTGAGGAAATTGCTAGTGCATATATCGAGCTTAGAAATTTTGAATCAGCTAAAAGTGTTATTCATAAAGTAAGCACTCTTGAGCTATCAGAAGAGAGAAAAGAAGCAATAGCATCAATATTAGATCGTATAGCAAGAAAAGAAATGGGTCTTTGATATTAGTGAATACTTATTAATTGGAAAGGGGGAGTCTTCTCCCTTTTTTGTGATAAAAGCTGATTCAAAATAATTTCCAGTTGTTCTTTCTTAGGAAATGCGCAATGTCTCGGCTTCCAAAAAAAAATATTTCTCATCAAACCAGCAAAGGTCATTAGCTTGGGGTTATTTCCACATTTACTAAGGAATTATTAGTTTGGTTATAAGCATGGATCTTTTATACTTTTTGATCAAAAATTTTTAATGAAAGGAAAACATGGCTGCCGCATCATTTACTATAAATGCAACAACTTCTCGAATAAGCAGTTCTTTGGAGCCTTCTTCATCTGAATCAGCTGAAATATTTGGCAGTTATATTCCCAGGGTAATCATCGGTATAATCGATGATTTTGCTCCAGGAACTTTACTTAAAGCTGCTCAGCTGAATGTACAAAGTAATCCTCCTCATATAGAGGAAGCAAAGGCCATTTCTGGTTTAGTTCAAAGTAAACTGGAAGAGTATACACATAAAAGTAGATTGTCACATTACAGCGTATCTTTGGACGAGGATGCAGCTGCAATAAGTGCTTCCAATGAACTTGCTGACTTTTATGGAAAACTTGGCGAATCGGAAGCGCAAAAAAAGATGCAAACCATAAGTGCAGATCTTACTAAGACCTATAAAGAAGAAATTGACAAGATTCATCGAGAAAAATTATTTCAAATAGCTGTTATTCCTGAAAATGATGAAAAATATTTGGAAACCGTGAAGCTTTATTGTAATAGTTCACATGACTTTTTTAAAATTAATGATTCAATAGAAGCAAATTCAAGATTACATACAGCCCAACGTTATTTTGGGGCTTTATGTGGGCTGGGAGATATGTCTAAACATTGTTTAGCATCGATTAAATTAGCATCAACATACCTTAAACAAGGGGAACTTAGACAGGCCTTTCATTATTTATTACAAGCTGAGTGCGTAGCTGATGAGACTGTATATGACGCCATAGAATGTCATTATAAAATAGCTGCTTTGTACTTAAAATTAGGAAATTCTGAAAAAGCCAGTGAATTTTTAAACAAGGCTAAATCTTTTCCTTTCGGTGGTAGATCCAGAGCAGAAATCTACAAAAACGTGGCTATTTTATTTCTTGAACTAGAAATGGAAACAGAAGCTGAGGAGTTTTTAGAGAAAGCAAAAAGTTCACTACTAGTGATAGGTAGCATTAATTTGTATGTAGAGCTTTCTTTAGCATATGCTGATATTGGAAATATTAAACAAGCATCAAGTCTCTTAGAAAAAGGTGAAAGAATTGCAAGAAGTGCAGGCTTTGAAAACACTCTTTTTCCTCCCATGGCTGCAGCATATATAAAAATTAAAAATATAAAGAAGGCGGAAATCTTACTTAGCTCTTTAACTCCATCATTGGATAATGATGGATCTATTTTATTGCTTGTTGATGCCTATAAGGATGCTGGCGATGAAAAAGCAGTTAAAAGAGTGGCAGAGATGATTTTTTCTAGATCTTTAAAGGAAAGAGTTCTGCGAATCTGAAGAATTATGTAAGTTTTTAAAATATGCTAGCATATGGAATGTTAATAGCGAAATTCTGCTGATATGCCATATTCATTTTGATTAAAGAATTTGGCTTCTACATTTAGGCTAACAGTATTGCCTTTGGTTAAAGTGGATCCTACAAATAATCCCCAGTTAGTTCTTTCTGAGGCATTCACAATATATTGGTTGGCAGGAAGTGGTTTGAGTCTACTTAATAAGTAGCTAACTCCAGCATAGGGAATAAAGTAGTTAAATTTTTGAGCTAGAGCTAAAGAAAACTCCCACTGCCATGACTTAAGTGTTGTCTGTCCAAAAGAATTGGGAGTTCCGTTCACTATCATATGGTCAATACTAGGATAATATCGGAAGTACTTGCCATCAAAACCAATAAAAGTGGTCTCTTTATATTCCCACAAAATAGCTTTGATACCTCCTCCACCTGAGATCATAAGTTTTGAGGGAACTTCTATGTTTACTAAGGAATTATTGGATGTGGAAATTTGCTTGCTGTTGCCTCTTGTTGAGCCAACTAAAACATATAGATCAGCTCTTTCAAAAAAATTAAGGGCTACTTTCCCTAAATAAGTAAAATAACCAGTATTTACTTCTATACCTTGCTGGTTTTTGAATCGGGATTTTACAACATAATTAGAAATATATCCTAAGCGAAGGTTCAAGTAGGGATTCTCTTCAAAAACAAGCCCTTTAGGAATAAGAGCAGGCTCTGCTGGATTGCCAACAGGGACGGCTTGTAAAAGAGTCGCAGTAAACAAAAAAAATATAAAGTTAATTTTTTTCAAAACCTAATTTCTCCTGAAATATTTACGGAGTTTTGATCAAATAACCTGGACTCTAAGTTGAGTGTCATTTCTTTGTTACTTAAAATCGATGTCCCAATTGCCATCCCCCATCTTTTGCGATTAATTGCTTTTCTTATTTCAAAGTCAACAATCATATCAAAATTAGGAAGGTCTAGTAGCCCTGTAGAAGGGGATGGGGTAATTCTAGAAAATAGGTAGGTAACACCTATATAAGGAGAAAGAAGCTCTCCTTCATATCCAATTAAGACAGAACCCTGTGTTTCCATATATTCCAAGGAAAAATCAGTAATTAAAGGTGCTGGCATCCCTTCAATTAGGAAATAATCGGGTTTAGGATTTGTTTCAAAATATTTTATATCAGCGCCAATGGCGAATTTATTGCGCTTATAAAGAATTGCTTTTGCACCTACTGCCCAGGATATTCTTCGTTTTTCAAAAATAACTCGATCTATTTGAATTTTGGAATTACCTAAAATACCATAAACATCCAGTCGATTAATAAAGTTAAAGGTTAATATTCCTGCATAAGTGGATAAGGTATTATTAGAATTTGTAGAATCAATCGTTAAAAATTCATCTTTATATTTTCCTTGATAAACATATTCTTGCAAGTAACCTATTCTCATGCCAAATGTTTTAAGATCATTAGTAATTATCCCATCAAAATAAAACATGGGATTTAAAGGATTACCAACAAACATGGCTGATAGATGACAGGTCAAAAAAGTAAAAAAAACAATACCTTTCATGGACAAGAATGTAGCTGACAGTAATTTTTTGTATAGTCTCGAAAAAGCGCTATTAATTTTTGGGTTTTTAATCCTGGCGCTCTATACCAGTGTTCATCAATTTGCTTCACAGGTAAGATTTCCTTATTACTAGAAGCAATGAAAACTTCATCAAACTCGATTAGTTCATCATAGTGAATGTCCCTTTCTTCTATATCAAAGTGATTTTTAGCTATTTTTAAAATGACCTCCCTTGTAATGCCATACAAAATATTTTCTGTGGGAGTAATTAATGTGTTTTGCTTAATTGCAAAAAAGTTAGCAGTACAAGCTTCTAATATACAATTGTTACGGTCAACATAAAGAGCTTCAAAAGCATTTTCTTGCCTGGCTTTTTGCGTGGATAAAAGAGCTGGTAAATAATTGAGGCTTTTACATTCAGGAAGATAAGGTGTATGAGAAAGAGTTATCAGCTTTACTCCTTCTTCATAATAGTTTTTAGGATAAATGAGTAAAGGAAGAATAAAGCAGATAAAAGTAGGGGTGCTTTCCATCAGAAGAGAATGAGTTGCTTCTCCTCCTGTTAGAATGAATTTTACAGCAGCTTCTTTTTGATTATTGAGTTTCATAAGCTTTTGAATGATATTTTCAAGATCTTCTCGTCGAATATCACAAGGAATCCCTAAAAGTTCGGCTGATTTACGAAATCTTTTTAAATGGTTGCTTAGATGAAAAGGTACGCCATTATATGTTCTAAAAAAATCAAAAACCCCAAGTCCTCTCGTTAAACCTAAATCCAATACGGAAATTTTTGCTTGGCTCTTATTTAAGTACTCGCCATTGATATAAAAAATGGAAGGGTAATTCATAAAATTATTTGGCTATTGTTGTTAGTTAACAAGAATACGTATTTATAAATTTTCTGAAATGAAAATTCCAAAAAGGAAAGTAAAAAAATGATTGCAGAGAATTTTTAAAAATGACTATCCATGGGAATTGGAAGCTATGTAAACAAGGAGTGATATAACAATGGCCCTCAAAGATACAACTGCATCTATGGAAAAGATGTTGACTACTTTAGGATCTGACTTAAAAAAGGCAATAAAAGGAAACAAAGCTGCCGCACAAAGAGTTAGAACGAATTCTATTAAGTTTGGAAAGCTTGCAAAAGACTATAGAAAAGAGTCTATATCCGAAGGGAAGAAGAAAGTGAAGAAGGCAGCAAAAAAAGTTAAAAAGACAGCTAAGAAAGCTGTTAAAAAAGCAAAAAAAGCTGTCAGAAAAAAAACCAAGCGTTAAAAAAACTTTCCTGTGTTGGGAGTGCTTTTTCAAGCACTCCTCTTTTTTTGTCTACATTCTTAAATACTATTTCAATAGCTCATTCTTACCTTTCACAGAAGAGACATTTATATGAAAAAAATTAGCCCTTAAATACAAGAAAATAGATTTTAAACAATATAGTTTTTTCTAGTAAAAAACATTTAAGAGAGGTTAAAGTTAACGCCTTTAAAAAATAAAAAGTCTTTTTATATGTCCATATCTAAATATGTATTAGTTTCAATTGCTAATATTTTTGCTTTTGCAGATCCCTCAAGTACGGCTGCAGATATTCCAAGTCAACATGTAGAAGGCAGTGTTAGTGATAAGGAGCAAGTAATGCAAAAAAAAGAGAATGCTTCTTCAGGCTTTGACTTTGAAGATGAGCAAATAGTTGACGAAGAAGAGAATGATGCAGTGGGTAACTTTAAGGGGAAAAAAAACCTTCTTAAGGTAAAGAAAAAAGTAGACAAATTTAAAAAACAACATAGGAAACGCACTGAAAAATTTGTTAATGGAATGAAAAAGTTTATAAAAAAAGGAATGAATATAGGTAAAAAGTCAAAATAAATTCTTTTTTTTACCTTGGAGAGCTTTTTCAAGCATTTCTCTTTTCTTGTGTACATTCTTAAATACTATTACAATTATTACCTCTTACGCCTCACCTAAGGTATATTTTGTGAAAAAAAATCAGCTAATTACCATTCAAAAATTTTCTAAAAAAGGACTAGGACTGGGCAGCTTTGTCCATGAAACTTTACAAAAAGAAATAGAAGTAGAAGTTGCACATACTGTAATTGGAGATGAAGTCGAAGTAGAGGTTCTTAGTAAAAGAAAAAAAACACGTAAAGGAAGACTTCTTAATGTAATTTCTCATTCAAAAAATAGAGTAGATCCTCCCTGTGAGCATGTAGGTATTTGTGGAGGCTGTTCTTGGCAACAAATGGACTATACAGCCCAAGTCCAAGAAAAAGAAAGAATCATTCAAAATGTTTTTCAAAATTATATCTTACAAGAAGGTGTGCAAACATTTCCGATTATCAAAGCAGATCCCATCTTTGCCTATCGCAATAAAATGGAATTTTCTTTTTCTGAAAATAGAGCTGGCACAAAGTTTTTAGGTCTGATGATTGCGCAGGCAGCATCTTATGTATTCAATGTTCATCACTGCCATTTGGCAAGACCTTGGGTTTCCAAAACCTTAAATGCAGTAAGAGCATGGTGGGAAAGTAGCTCACTTTCTGCTTATAACCATCATGAGGACACAGGACATTTAAGAACTCTTATTTTAAGAGAAGCTTTTCACAGTAGCGAAAAATTAGTATTGTTGACAGTCTCTGGGAATCCCCAATTTGCACTTAAGAAGAGTAATATAGAAAGTTTTTTACAATGCATAAAAGATACACTACCTAAAGAGAAAGTGAGTGTGTTTATAAGAGTGCAGCAAATCAAAAAAAATATGCCTACACAGTTTTTTGAAATGCACTTATCAGGCGGGCCTTATATTACAGAAACATTTAATTTATCTACTGGGAGCCTGTCTTTTAAAATTAGTCCTACCTCTTTTTTTCAACCAAATACCTATCAAGCAGAAAAACTATATCAAAAAAGCTTAGACTTAGTAGACACCGATGAGAGCTCGGTTGTCTATGATCTTTATGCAGGGACAGGTACTTTAGGTATGGCTTTTTCTAAAAGAGCTAAAAAAGTAATTGGCATTGAGCTAAATGCTCATGCTGTTTGTGATGCCAAAGAAAACCTTGAACTGAACAACATCAAAAATATGCAAATGCACCAAGGCGATGTAGGTAAAGTCCTTGTCGAGCTAATCTCTCAAAAAGACTTTGAAAAGCCTGACTTGGTCATTGTGGATCCGCCAAGGGCAGGGTTAGATCTTTTAGCTGTTGAAAATATCAAAAAACTGAAGCCTAAACAAATATTATATATTTCTTGTAACCCTTACACACAAAAAGAAAATATCGAGCAGCTTTCTGATATGTATCAATGTAAAATTTTACAACCTATTGATCAGTTTCCGCACACCTTTCACATAGAAAATATTGCTGTTTTATCCCTTAAAACTTGATTTTAGCCTTATTTTAAGGCATCCTTATTAGGATAACTTTCAAAATTTTTAAGGGATTTTATATGAAAAAATTTTTAATGCTAGCTCCGCTATTCGCGAGTGCCTCTCTATTTGCTCAAGAAGGGAATCAACCCCCACAAACTGGCGGATTTTCTCAAATGCTAATTATGATTGGTGTTGCCGTGGTTTTCTTTTATTTTATTTTATGGAGACCAGAGCAAAAAAGAAGAAAAGCAGCTGAGAGTCAAAGAAACTCTATTGAAAAAGGAGACAAAGTAACAGCAATGGGAATCATTGGTACTGTAGATAAAGTAACAGACAATACTATGATTCTAAAAATGGTGGATGGCTCTAAAATTGAAATGCTAAAAATGGCAGTAACTGATGTAAAGAAAAAAGAGTCTCAAGCTCAAAGTACTGAAGCTTCTTCTCAATCATAAAATATTTATAAGCCTTATCTATTAGGTAAGGCTTTATTTCTACTAAGGAGCTAAAGGACCTGTATAGACCACAGAACCTGAAGAACTAGTAGATGATCCTGATATACTATCCCTATCTGATGATCCCGATCTGCCATCTCTTTCTTCAGACCATGCCGTCTCATCTTCATCACTTTCCCAACCTGAAATTCCACCTACGCTCTTAGCTCTTCTTTTTGCTGGTCGCACGAGTGCTGCAGCTCGTTCTTCATTCTCTCTATGAGTTCTATTAACAAACTCTTGCAGAGCTGTTTCGTCCATGCTAAAGCTTCTATAGTGATGTTCAGGTTCAGGTTCAAAAATAACACTTGGATGTCTAGTATGACTTAGCTCATGTTGGAGCCTTTCACGCAATCGGTTAGTTTCATGGGATAAAGTTTCATAACGTTCTTGTAACTCAAGATGACTTTGTCTTTGTCCATGTACTAAAGGAATTAAAGTATCATTCATCAAACTAATGGTATTTTCAACTTTCTCTAGCAGCGCTTCATCAGTTAGCTCTTCATTCTCTTCTGCAATAAGAGCTCTAAGCTTATTCTTAAATAATTGGAACTGTTGTTCGGCAGTTTGTTGCTGCTCTTCAGCAATTGCAACTGCATCTAATAAATGATCCTCTTTCTCGTGTGCTTGCTGTAATTTCTTATCTGCATTCTCAAGAGATACGCGGTTCTCATCCACTCTTTGCATTAACTGACTTATGTTACTTTCAAGTTGTGATATTCTGCTCTGCTGCTCTTTAGACTTTCGATCATTTGCAGTTTTTAATTTTTCTACTTCTTGTTCATATTGTTGTCGAGTGTGATCAAGTTCACCTTGGGTTGAAGCAAGGTTAGCTGTTATTTCCTCTTTTTCTTTTGTAAGAGAGGCTTTTGCTTCTTCACTTTCCGCAAGGTCATTCTGTAACTGATCTATTATTGTTTGCCTTTTTTGAACTTCGCCTTCAGCGATATTATAATCTTGTAACTGCTTACTTAATCTATCTTTTTGACGGGCTAGTTGTGTGTTAAGCTGTCTTAATTCCTCAGTTTCTAGAGTTTTTTCTGTAAGAGCTTGATTCAATTGTTGTATTGTTAGCGAGGATTTTGTGTCCGCGGCTATTTGACCATTTTCAAAGGCAACGGCTATTTCTTCTCTTATTGCCTCAAGTTCAGCATTTTTTTGCTGTATCGCTTTTTCTAAAGCTTGTACTGAAGCACTATCAGTAGATGTTTTAGCTTGAAGTTTTTGTTGTAATTGAGAAATTGACGCAAGCAGATCAGTAATTTTTTGTGATTGATGTTCTTTATTTCGGCGTAATTGTGCATTCTCACGCTGTATTTCTTCCATAGCTTTTCTAGCAGTGGCAGCTGCAACGTCTTTATCATGCAATTGTGCCGAGAGTCTTGCCATTTCAATACGTTGCGCATCATTTAACTTGTTTGCTTCAGCTAGTTGTCCTTGAACTCTCCTAAGATTTACGTTAGCTATTTTTACGTTAGCTTTGGCTTTTTCTAACTGTGTGCGCGTTGCATTTTCAAGATCGCGTAATTGTTGTGTAAGAGCGTCAAGTTCACGCTGGTGCTTTGCTGTAAGTTTGTTTCTTAGATTTTCTACTTTCTGTCCGTGTTGATGTTTTAGCCCATTAATAGCTTTTGTATGATCTTGTTGTAATTGATTAATTTGATCTTGTAGAGCAGCTTGAGCTATTTGCGCGTCATTTTTAAGGCTTCTTTCTTGTTCTAAAGCAGCTTGTAGTTCTCTATTCAAGGCATTTGCTTGAGCTAGTTGCTCTTGAGATCTAGCAAGGTCTTCTTTGACAGCTTTTACATTGGCACTAGCTTTTTCTAACTGTACTCGGGTTGCATTTTCAAGATTGCGTAATTGTTGTGTAAGAGCGTCAAGTTCACGCTGGTGCTTTGCTGTAAGTTTGTTTCTTAGATTTTCTACTTTCTGCCCGTTTTGATGCTGTAACTGCTCGAGAGCATTTTTGTGATTTTGTTGTAATTGACTAATTCGATCTTGTAGAGCAGCTTGAGCTATTTGAGCGTCATTTTTAAGTTGTTGTTCTTGTGCTAGGGCAGCTTGAAGTTGTGCATTTTGGCTTGCTAATAACTCGTTTTGATTTTTTAGACTATCAAACGCTGCCTTTGCACTGTCTCTTTCAGCTTGAGAATTGCGCTGCTCATCCTGTAGTTGTTGTAGAAGAGTTTGTAAATGGGTTTGAAATTGCTTGTTAAGTTCTTTTTTTTGATTTTCAAGTGCTTTTTTTTGTTGTTGACTAGCTTCTGTTTTTAATTTTTGAAGGTCTTGCTGATGTTGTTGTTTTAGTGTATCTATTTGCTTTAGCAAACGGGCTACTTGTTGATCAGATAGTTGTAATTGTTGGGCAATAGCTTCAAGTTGGTTTTGCAACTCTTGCATAGTAAGTCTTTGCTGCGCTCTTAAATAATCGACCTGTTCTGCATGAGCTGCTCTCATAGCTTTTAAGGTAGAATTTGCTTCCTGAAGTTGTCTTCTAGCCAAGTCTACTTGATCTTGAAGTTGAGCTTTTTCTGTTTGCCTATCTCGAGCATGCCCTGCTAATTGACTATTTAAACCTTGGAGTGAGTTTCGTAATCCTTGAATTTCGTCCTGCAGGTCACGAACTTCTGTTTGATGTGATCTTTCTATTTCTTCTAACTGATTCTGGTGATTTTGCCTTAATTGATCCAATTCATGGCGAAGCGCATTTTCCTCTCCAGTTTCAGCATGGCGGCCTGCTAGTCTAAAAAATCTTGTACGTAAGTCTGTCTCCTCTTCAGCATGAGGAGAAGCCGAGTTATCTCGCGGTCTTGGTAAAACAGTTACTGTCAAATCACCAGGTTGTTGTCTTGAAGTAGTGGGTCTTGTACGATTTCCTTGCTGTCTTGATGTAGGAATAGTAGGGAAAAGGTTTTCAAGCTCATCAGGTGAAAAAGATGATGTGTCTGTATTATTTTGTTGAGGAGACTGAGCTGTAGGGATATGTGGAAAAGGTTGCTCAGGAGTATTTTGTTGTATAGCAGGAATCGTTGAGAAAAGATCCTCAATATGCTCAGGGGTAGTAGGAGTAGTAGATCGAGGAGAGGAAGCTGGTGTCAGTTCATTGTCTCTAGAGGTGCGTCTGCTATGGCCTCTAGGGGATGCTGGCGGGGAAGGGAAATTCGGAAAGTTTGAGTTTCTATCAGGAGAGTTATTCAATAAATTTTCTAAATGCAATAGCCTATTTTGAAGGTCAGAAAGCATCTGATAAATATTTAAGTCAGGATTTATTGGAACAGGACTATTTGAAGGTAAAAATCGGTCGCCTTGTGGAGCATGCAAGGATCTAATAAGTTGCTCTATATCGTCTAATCGGTGGTGAATAGCATCTAACGCTTCGTTATCTAAAGGGGCACCCTGTTCTGGTAAGGTGGAAATAGAAGTCGGACTACTTGGTCGAGAAGGTGTATCTACACTTGGGGTAGGGACGTGTTCATCAGTAGCAGTAATTCTCTGAGCCAAATTACTTAACCCATCTCCCATTCTTTTCAGCCAGCCTCTTTTTGGTGTGCTTTCTGGCTGAGAAAAAGAAGGCTCAGAAGGGGGGGTATTTGGTTTTTCTAAAGAAGCAAAAATATTAGCTACAATATTTTCCAAAGGAGATCCAGATGGGACATAAAACTCTTTCCCATTACCTTCAATGATATAATTTTGCTGAGAATTATCTTCTTGAGAATCTCTTCGGAAAATATGCCCCTTTTTTTGGGGGAAAGCAGCTTGGTAGATAGGGTCATTATCTAACCGCTGTCTCAATTCTCCAATTTGATCCCAAGAGCTATTTATTGAATTATTAATTACTTCTTTCATTATTAATTTTAACTAAGTTTATTATCTTATAATTATTATTATAACAAAATTTTTACTAAAAATCAAATAAAAATAGTTAAATTTTTACTTGAAAAACAATTCTTTTTGCCTTTTTTTAAAAGAAAAGAGAATAATGTAAGGCACCTCTATAGGTATTTTAGGATGGTAGGGATGGTAACTAGTTGGTTTTCAGACAATTATTTCCTTAATAATACGATTGTAACAGTCCTTTTTGGCGCTATCTTCTTGATAGCTAAGCGTTTACTTGTAAGGGCTATAAGAACGGCCAATAAGCCTTGGACAGCTGAACAAAGGCTTAGGTGGATCGGATACTTAAAAAGCTTCTCTTTTGGGATACTAATTTTAGGGATCCTTTTTATATGGGGAGAGCAGCTTCATAACTTTGTTGTCTCTGTTTTTGCTATAGCTTTTGCTTTGGTTTTTTCTGTAAAAGAGCTTTTTATGTCTCTTAACGGCTCTTTAATGAGGCTTAGAGGTAATGTCTATAATTTAGGGGATAGAATAGAGGTCAATGGAGTAAGGGGAGATGTTATCGACTTTAACCTCCTTTCTACTACTATTTTAGAGGCAGGTCCAGGTCATAACTCCCATCATCACACAGGAAGAACAGTAACGTTTGCCAATAGCCTATTGCTAGACAACTTTATGATAAATGAATCCTTTATGGACCACTTCTTTTTACACAATATTACTGTTCCTATGAATTTAACTAGCGATTGGGAAAAGGCAAAAAACCTTCTTTTGAAAATTGCTCAAGAAGAATGTAACCCCTTTTTAGATCAGGCAAGGAAAAGGGTTAAGGAGGCGTCGCGTCAAAAAGGTATTCAGCTACCCTCTGTAGAGCCAAGAGTAACTATTCAAATGCCAGAACCTGATAAGATTAATCTTACTCTACGAGTGCCAGCTCCCATGCATTTGAAAGGTAGGTTAGAACAAACTATTTTAAATAAGTTCTTGCAACAGTTTTATACAACAGAAGAAGAAGACAGCTCTTTGTCAAACGCGGCCATGCAATAAGAAAAGAACTTCTCTAACCTTTCTTAGAAAAAGAAGAGAAGTTCTTTCTAAAATTTACGAATTTTCTAATCACAAGCGACTAAATCTTCTAAAAGAGTAATGCTGTCACTAATAAAGGTATTTAGATTTTTAGGATGATACTCTTTTTGTCCAAGTAGAGTAATGTCATAAATATGCTTTACTAGCTTTTTACTTAATTCAGGTTTTTTATCTTTAAGTTGGAACGCTTTTTCTACAAGTTTATGGTTTGTATTTATGATAAAGCTTCTTTTCAATGGAAATTGAGCATCTGCAGAGCTCATCATCATATATTCTTTCAATCTTCTTGATTTTTCATCATAAATGACCATAGCGGGGATTTTATCCAGAGCAAAACTTTTAGCTTCCACTTCCAGTTCTTTTTCATTTAGAAGTGACTGGAAATACTGAGCCATCTTGCCAGCAAGTGTTTTGCCATCTTGGTCTAAAACTGTTTTTTCTTTAGAGGGATCTAAAAGGGAGTCGTTGATTTCAGAATCAATGCGTTGAAAAGAAGTATCGCTAAGCTTTGACTCTAAAAAGCTAATTAAGGCGGAGTCTAACTGACCATGTGCCAAAAGAACTTCGATCCCTTTTTCTTTATAGAGGTCTAAAATAGTAGAAGAACTGTCCATTGAGTAGGGGATTTTTTTCAGCTTTGTTTTTTCAATATATTCTTCTACCGTAACCCAATTATCTGATGAAGTTGGCCATAGTAAAAACTCTTTGGACTTCTCATAAAATTTTTCGTCTTGAAGAACTCCCAATTTCACAATTGTTTCCACTTCTTTAAAAGTCTCAATGAATTTCTCCTTGTCAGATTTAAAAAGAGAGGAAAGTCGATCGGCAATCTTTTTAGAAATGTGGTTTCCAACTTGTTTTACTGTTTGATCACTTTGCAAGTACGATCTAGAAACATTTAAAGGAATGTCAGGGCTATCAATAGCTCCTCTCATAACTGTCATGTAATCCAAGAAAAGATCTTTGCAGTTGTCAGATACAAAAACACGGTTGCAAAAAAGTTTGATAGCACTTTTATTAGCATCAAATTGTCTGTGAATTTTTGGGAAATATAAAATTCCTTTTAAATGGAATGGGTAATCTACATTCAAATGAATCCAGAAAACAGGGTCTGGCTCTAGTGGATATAGTTCTCTATAAAATTCTAAATAATCCTTATCTGAACAGTCTTTTGGATTTTTAAGCCAAAGTGGATCTTTGCTGTTAATTTGACTACCATTCAAGAAAATAGGGTAAGGTAAAAACTTGCAGTACTGATCCAAAATTTGTCGGATTTTATTCTCTTCTAAGTAGTCCAAACTATCCTCTTGTACATGGAGGGTAATCTGTGTGCCAGTTTTTTCTTTTTCAGCGTAATCAATAGTATACTCTGAAGATCCATCGCAAATCCAGTGGACAGCTTTTTCTTCTTCCTTGTAAGATTTTGTTAGAATCTCGACAGGCTTGGCAACCATATAAGCTGAATAAAAGCCCAAGCCAAAGTGGCCAATAAACTGATCTTCACTTTTATAATTTTTTACAAACTCTTCAGCTCCTGAAAAGGCTATTTGAGCAATATATTTTTCTACCTCTTCCATTGTCATGCCAAGGCCAGTATCTGAAATGACTAGAGTTTTCTTTTCTTTGTTAATAGTGATATCAATTCTCATCTCACTTTCGCTGCTGTCCAAAACTTTTAGTTTTGAAATTGCGTCACAAGAGTTGGAAACTAGTTCTCTTACAAAGATGTCTTTGTCCGAATAAAGCCATTTCTTAATGATGGGTAAAATGTTTTCACTATTAATAGATAAAGTACCTTTAGTCATGCATTTTCCTCTGGTTTTAAAATAATTTTGTAAAATCTATGATACCACCTTGCTGTAAAAGAATAATAAAAACAGCAATAGGTGCAATCCATTTCAGTAAGAATATCCAAATTTTTACTAAAAATTTTAGAGACGATCCACTTTCAAATCCCGCTTTTGCAATTTGTCTATCAAGGCGCCATCCTACGAAAACAGCCGCCAAAAGACCTCCAAGGGGCATCATCCAGCTGGCAGTAATATAGTTAACTGTATCAAAAAAATCTCCTCGGTACATTTCCTTCCATTGGGGGAAAAGTCCTCCTGATCCAGATAAAGCAGTTGGGATGCCTAGTATAAAGGCAATAGATGCGCATATTAGAACAGCTTTTTTTCTCGACCAATCAAAAAGCTCCATTAAGTTAGATACTAAAACTTCAATGATTGAGATCGAAGAGGTTAGAGCTGTAAAAACAAATAAGGTAAAAAATACTGTTGATAAGACGAGTGTTCCTGGTAGCTGCGCAAAAAGAACAGGTAGTGTTTTAAATACTAGTCCAGGGCCTTCCTCTGGTTGAAACCCAAAAGAAAAAATAATAGGAAAAATCATGAGAGCTGCAAAAAGTGAAACGCTAACAGATACCGCTCCGATAATAAATCCTGTTTTAGGAATGTCTTCATCTGGCTTCATGTAGCTACCATATGTCACTAAAATACCTAAACCTACGCTTAATGTAAAAAAGGACATTCCGAGTGCGTTTAATATTCCATTTGGCCCGAGTTTAGAAAAGTCTGGATACAGTATGAATTTAGCCGCTTCAGGGAAACCAGGTAAAAATACAGAGAATATAAAAAGACCGACTAATAATACTAATAAGGCCGGAGTTAAGATTTTACTCCAGTATTCAATCCCTTTTCTTACCCCACCATAAACAACACCTGCTGTAAGTGCCATAAAAATAAAGTGGAATAATAAGTTCATATCGCTTGATTTATATAATATGTCAAAAATAGAACGTATTTGCTCAGGTGTTTTCCCCATAGTAAAGTGATTTAAGGACATAAGGGCATAATTTACACTCCAGCCTGAGACCACACTATAATAAGATAAAATCAAAAAGTTTGTGATAATGTTAAGCCAACCAATCATTCTCCATTGGCTGCCATTAGAAAGACTGCCATAGGCATTAACAGGACTTTTTTGAGCTGTTCTTCCGACAATCAACTCTCCTAAAAAAACAGGGATTCCAATAAGAAATGTAAAAATTAAATATAGAAGAACAAACGCTCCTCCTCCATTTTCTCCTGTTACATAGGGAAATCGCCAGAGACTTCCTAAACCAATGGCAGATCCAGCTGTAGCCATAATAAAACCCAGCCTTGATCCCCAATGCTCTCTTTGTTTAGCCATTTTTGGAACCTTGAAAAGAATAAAAAGCCTTAGATAAAACCTTAAAATCTTATTCTTGTCAAGGGATGGGAGCTGTAAGTTTTCTT
>JASFVE010000032.1:0-22944 GCA_050049995.1 Chlamydiota bacterium
CATTATGATGTGGGCATTTTCCAATTCATGAAGGTGTTCATAAAACCACTTAAGGAAAATCAGCCTACGCTCTCCTTTTAAGGGGATGTCTTTAATTTGATCAGAATTTTTTACTTCCTCAATGACTTGAGAAACTTCATTTATTACGCTATTAAATGGCTTTTTTACTCTTTCAGGGCAAATAGCTAAAAAATCTATAACTTGTTGTTCTGTGCTTACTAAATGAAAGTAGGTGAAAATATTATCCCAACGCTTTTCAGGGATTAACTGAAAGGCTTTTTCAAGAAAATGAAGCTTATCATCGATAGAAAGGTCGCTATAAATTGCTTTTGAAAATAGATTGAAAATTTCTTCAGATAGGTTGTTTTTATATGAATTAGTGGATAGACAGTTTTGCAACACTTTTTCAAGAAGAGAAAATAGCTGAGGAGTATCCAGGGAGGAAGTTTCTTCTAGATGAGAATGTATAGAAGTTAATGAAGTAGAAGTGGATACAGCAGATGCCATGCTTAATTCCTCATTTTAATTTTTTGAGGAACAAATGCTAAAAAAGATCGTATTTTATCGCTAATGAAAAAAACAATGATCCAAGAAATTTTTTTTCGCGAAAAAAACTATTAGTTTAAGATATGGAGTTCTTGCAGTGCTTGTATAAGATTATCGTAGCTTTCAAAGGTAAGTGCTTGAATACCCAATTTTTTAGCCTCTTCAACATTTTCTATTCTGTCATCAATAAAAATACATTGAGAGGGCTGCTTGTTTAACTTTTGGAGAAGTAATAAATAAGAATCTTCTTTTGGCTTCCTTGTATTGATTTCATAAGAAAGTACAAGAGGATCAAACCCTTCATATAGGCTTAGCTCTTGAAAAACGGATGCCTGCCACTCTGTTACATCTGAAAGCATGGCAACTTGATAGCCTTTTTCTTTCAGTCTGACAACAAGATCATACATTTCTTTTTTTGGCTTTACTAATCTTTTGATCACTTCCCTATATTTATCATCCCAATCTTTAGGTAAAGAAGTGTTGTATTTTTCTGAAAATGCTATCCAAAAATCTTTTTCCTTGAGCTTTCCTGTTGCTAAAGTTGGTATTTCTGTTTTAATAGCTGCCTTAAATTCTTCCATAGGCATATGCAACTCTTCTGCCATAGATTTCATAAAATCTTGCAAGCTGAAATCTACCATAACGCCTCCAAAGTCAAAGACAACAGTTTGACAAGTGGGCGGTATTTCACTTGCGTGACTTTTAAAAGGTAAGATCATTAGGAAGATAGATAAAATAAGTTTTAACATGATTATTAATAATATAAATAAGGCATTTTATCATTAGTGACGTATTTATAAAAGGAATAAAAAAACACTTTTTTCTTTTATCAAAAATATTTGCATAACTTTGAAGCAAGGTTTACTATATTTGCTAAATAGGTATGTGAAGGAGAAAAATATGACAATCATTTCAACTATTTTATCTTTTGGGCTTTTGTTGATGGGCTCTCCAACGAAAAGTTCCATTGAAGAAGTTTCGTTAATTCCAAGAAAAGAAATCTTTGGCAACCCAGAATATGCAAATCCCCAAGTGTCTCCTAATGGAAAGCTACTAGCTTACTTAGCTCCTAATGAGCAAGGTGTAAGCAATATTTGGGTAAGAACTATTGGAAAAAAAGATGATAAAGTAGTGACGAATGACCAAAACAGGGGAATTAGAGATTTTCAATGGCAGTACGATAACCAACATCTTATTTACTTAAAAGATATTGGGGGAGATGAAAATTGGCACCTATTCCAAGTTAATACAATAACGGAAAGAGTAAGAGATTTAACTCCTTTTGAAAAAGTAAGAGCTGAAATTATAGCATACGAGCCATCAAAACCTAATCACATGCTTATTGGTTTAAATAAAAGGGACCGTAGATTTCACGATGCCTACTTATTAAATCTAGAAGATGGAGAAATTGCCTTAATTGAGGAAAACCCAGGCAATATCGTGCAATATGCAGCTGATCGAAATTTACAATTAAGAGCTATTCTCATTTCAAAAAGAGACGGTGGATACACAGTTCGAACTAGAGAAAAAGAAACTACTCCTTTTACAGACTTAATAGAATGGGATATTGACGACCAAAGAAATAGCATAATTGGGTTTAGTCAAGATAATCAAACTCTTTTCATGAATACTTCAAAAGATAGCAACACTAAAAGGCTTCTCCAGGTGCATATCAATACTAAGAAGCCGATCATTTTATTTGAAAACACCTCTTATGACTTAAAAGAAGTGTTCTTTCAACCTGTAACATACAAAACACAAGCTGTGAACTTTTATGGAAAGTATCAAGGATGGAGTTTTTTGGATAATGAGTTCGAAAAAGACTTTACTTATCTTAAAAAACAATTACCAGGCAACATTTCTATTATTAATCGAGATTTGAAGGACAACATTTGGGTAATAGGTAATAGCCGTGATATTTCAAGTCCTAAATATTTCCTTTTTGAAAGATCAAGTCATAAATTAAACCACTTATTTGATGCTAGGCCACAACTAAACGCTTATAAGCTAAGTAAAATGCGACCCTTTTCTTTTAAAGCAAGAGATGGAATGACTATTTTCGGTTATTATTCTTTACCTCCTGTTAAAAAAACAAAATTTCCTGCTGTAATGCTTGTTAAGGGAGGGCCATGGACACAAGATAAATGGGATTTTAAGCCAATGGTACAATGGCTTACTAATAGAGGCTATGCTGTCATCCAAGTGAATTACAGGGGATCCACAGGTTTTGGAAAACAATATACCAGCGCTTCTAAAAAGCAGTGGGGCGCTAAAATGCACGATGATTTGATTGATGCTAAAAAATGGGCAGCTGAACAGAAAATCATCGACCCCAATAAAGTAGCTATTGTAGGAGGAAGTTACGGAGGGTATTCTGCCTTAGTCGGACTTACGTTTACTCCTGAAGAGTTCTGCTGTGGCGTGTCTTATGTAGGACCATCTAATCTCGTTACCCTATTAAAAACCATTCCGCCATACTGGTACGCTCTTAAAGCCGCTATGGTTCGCTATATCGGGGATCCTGATTCAGAACAAGAGCTATTAAGAGCTAGATCTCCTTTATTTAAAGTCGATCAAATTACTAAACCTCTTTTAATAGCCCAAGGGGCAAATGATCCTAGAGTGGTTCAAGCGGAAAGTGATCAAATCGTTAAAGCTATGCGCAATAGAAACATGGATGTTGAATACCTACTTTTTCCTGACGAGGGTCATGGATTTGTAAAGCCTGATAATCGAATAAAAGTGTTCGCTGCCACCGAAAAATTCTTACAAGAATATTTAGGCGGCAGAATGGAAAAAGTTGACCAAGACGAAGAATGGGATATTGTTAAGAATTAAGAAACATTTATTTGAAATGTTTTACCAGTCTTAACAGATTTGCTAACAGCGCAACCTTGAATAGCTTTGTTTAAGGTCTTCTCTACTCTTTCTTTATCGGAGGCCCCTTTTACATCAATGCTGATTTTAATATGTGACATGCTCAAAAAGTTTTCTGAGGGGTGCTTGTCTACTGTAAGGTCAGCATTCACATCAATTGTCTCAAAGCTTAAGTTGGATTTTTCTGCATAAACTTTGAAAGTAGCGATGATGCAAGTAACAATAGAAAGAGCAAATAAATCTTCAGGGGAGTACCCACCTCCAGGCCCTCCGAATTCCTTAGGTATGCAGCAAGGAATAGGATCTAAAGAATTCGCTTGGCTTTCCCATTGTGTTTCAATTTTAGACTTTGAGTTAGATTGGACGGTAAAATTAACTGGTAACTGCATATTAATCTCCTTTTTTTGACAACCATATAAAATGAAAAATTTTGACACAAATAGAGATTTACTTTAAGATAGTATTATATTTATTTAGAGTGCTTTATGAGTTTTATAGATCAAAAATTACTGTTGCAACTTCTCAAGGAAGAAGTTACAGGATCCAAGCTTGTTTTTCAGGTTGTAGACTCTTCAATTTTAAGTTTCACTACGAATATTCCAATATATTTGAATCCGATTTCTTCAAAGTCATCTTCAGTTTCTTCTAAAACAACAAACACTACAGAACATCACCCTCTTTGATAGAATAGTTCGTTAAAATCAAATCATGCATTTTTTTGCCAAATTTTTGCATTTCATTAGGAGATAGCGCATAAAAAATGATGAAATAGGTTGAAAAGTGGAGAAGTGCTAGATCGTAGATCACACATGCCATATGCCTTTTAAAATCTTGACCAAATTGAAAGGCTGTGATTCCTCCTATATCTTCTTCTTTTTTTATGGATAAAAGAGCGAGACATCCTTTAGAGAAAGCAAGGGTGGTATTATAAAAAATGCCTATATTGGAAAAAAAGCGAATAGCTACTAATCCAATAACACATCTTAAAGTCATTTTCGCGCTAAATTCCTTAGAACTTTCCTTTGGGTCCGTTTGATATCCGAATTCTTCTGAAAGTTTCAAAAAGACGTTGTTGCCCATATTAGGCATTAAAAAAACTGCTCTCGACATTTTTTGTGTAAATTTCTTTTAGAATAATTGATTTAATCTATAAAGTAATTTTTTGCAAGAGATGTGAAGTTTTCTACTTGATTTTTGATCCACTGTTTATCTTTTCCCAATTCATTTGCCATAAGTTTTGCTACTTTTTCTGCTATTTCAATACTTGCTCTAGCATCTAAGAGAAGAGCTCTGGATCGTCTAGATAAGAAATCTTCAACTGTTTGCGCCATTTCATGGCGAATTGCCCAAATAACTTCTGCAGTCAAATAGGGAAGATTGGGGTGAAGAGGAATTCCAAATTCAGGGTTTTCATGAATCATCCTTGTTATTTTATCTTTATCTGATCCATAAAAATCCCAGGAGTCTACTCCTTCGATATTTTCTTGAAATCCATGCAATTTCGTCTGTCTTGTTTGACAAGGCATAGGCTTTAAAGCAGCAACTTCCATAGCTTTATTAACAACATCTTCAGCCATTTTTCGATAAGTTGTCCATTTACCACCCGTAATAGTAATGAGATGAGAGTCAGACACAGTAATCACATGATTTCTAGAAAGAGCAGCAGTTTTCTTGTCGCTTTTTTTTACTAATGGCCTAATACCTGCAAAAACACTTAAAATGTCTTTTTCCGTTGGTTTTTTAGTTAAATATTTTGAAATATGCTCTAGAAGAAAAGAGACTTCTTTTTTGAAAGCAACTGGTTCTAAAAGAGGAGTCTCTATTTTAGTATCCGTAGTTCCCACAAGTATACGATTATGCCAAGGGACCATGAACAAAATACGGTTATCTTTCGTCTGAGGAATAATCATGGACATGTTAGATGGCAAGAAGCTTTTATCTAAAACTAGATGCACTCCTTGAGATGGAGTAATCATTTCTAAAGAGGCCTCATTGTCCATTTTTCTGATTTGATCTGAAAAAATCCCTGTTGCATTGATAACAACTTTGCTATGCAATCTATACTCTTGCTTGTTTATTTCATCGTGAGCAATAACTCCACAGACTTTATGATTTTTTTTAATAAGGGAAGTTACCTTACAGTAATTAACTACGACAGCATCAAGATCCACGCAAGTTTGAGCGAGACAGATGGCAAGTCTTGTATCATCAAATTGTCCATCATAATAAACGATCCCTCCTTTAAGGTTTTGAAACTCTAAAGTAGGGAATTTTTCATGAACCTCATCTTTAGAAATCCTTTTAGATTTTTGAAAGCTGGAACTACCAGCTAATAGATCGTAGATTTTTAAACCGGACATATAAAAGGGGGTTTCCCACCATTTATAAATGGGAAGCATAAAAGCTATGGGCTGCACTAGATGAGGGGCATTCTTAAAGATGATGCCTCGTTCAGTTAAAGCTTCTTTTACTAAATGGATATTTCCCTGTTTTAAATAGCGAAGTCCTCCATGAATCAATTTCGTACTTCTTGAGGAGGTTCCCTTAGCGAAGTCACTTTGCTCAAGTAAAAGTGTTTTATATCCTCTTTGAGCGGCATCCAAGGCGGTTCCAAGGCCAGTTGCTCCTCCTCCAATAACAATGATATCATAGATATCTGGAGAAAATTTCAAATAATCTATCATTCTATTTCGGTTCATTCTTAGCCTTTGTTCTTGCAAGGTTAACTGCTTCTTGCCAACTTTGAATTTTTGCTTTTCGCTTTTCTTCGGCCATTTGGGGGATGAATATTTTATTTGTTTTAACAAAAGCTGTAATATTTTTAAGGACGCCTATTCCTACGAAGGCTAAAGTGGCAGCTCCCAGCGCAGTCAGCTCTCTTGAAGAGTTTCGAACTATTTTTACATGAGAAAAATCAGACTGAAGTTGCATTAAAAGATCACTAGAACAAAGCCCTCCATCTACTTTTAGCTCTTCATTTTTTATTTTTGTATCATCATCAACACACTGGAGGACATCATTAACTTGCATAGCAATGGCTTCTAAAGCGGCTCTGCAAATATGAAATTTAGTTACCCCTCGAGTAATGTTACAAATAAGTCCTTCTACATTAGGTTCCCAGTAAGGAGCTGTAAGCCCAGTAAATGCAGGAACAAAAGTAACTCCATGTGTATCTGTTACTTCACCTGCTATTTCATCGATCGCCTTAGTCTCTTTTAATATTTCTAAATTATTTTTAAGCCACTCAATGACAGATCCTGCATTAAAAACAGTAGCTTCAATGGCATAAAAAACATCTTCCTTATGCTTCCAAGCAATCGTAGTTAATAGTTTTGTTTGAGAAATAAATGGTTTATTGCCTGTATTCATAAGAAAAAAGCATCCCGTGCCATAAGTGCATTTGGATGTTCCCTTTTCTAAACATCCTTGCCCTATAAGAGCGCCTTGCTGGTCTCCAATAACGGCTTGAATGGGAAGAGAGGGGGTAAAAAAACCTTCTTTGGTATTTCCAAAAAAAGCTGTGCTGTCTACAACTTTTGGAAGGATCTCTTTTGGTATATTAAATAATTGACAAAGCTCTTCATCCCAGGAAAGAGTATGAATATTAAATAAAAGTGTCCTAGAAGCATTGGAAACATCTGTTAAATGATTCCCTGTCAGGTTCCATACCAGCCACGAATCTATAGTGCCAAAAGCAATATCCTGAATATTTTCAATTTTATAATTATCTAAAATCCATTTGATTTTAGTAGCGCTAAAGTAAGGATCAAGTAAAAGTCCTGTTTTTTCATGAATTAAACTTTCATGACTTTTTAAACTTTTACAAATAGAATGTGTTCTTCTATCTTGCCAAACAATAGCATTCATAAGAGGTTTGCCTGTCTTCTTATTCCATAAGATTGTTGTTTCTCTTTGATTGGCAATGCCTATAGCTTTAACTTTATTCAAGCCTACTACTTTTATAGCTTCTTGCGCTGTTGTAACCTGTGTATTGATGATTTCTAAGGGATCCTGCTCGATGAAGCCTGGTTTAGGGAAAAATTGTTGTATTTTTTTTTGAAACACACAAATAGGGCTTCCATTTTCATCAAAAATAATAGAACGGCAACTAGTAGTGCCTTGATCCATGGCTAAAACGTAGTTCATTTTTTCCATCTCTTTTGATCAAACTGTTTAAAAAAATCTATCTTCTGTCAATAATTTTTCATATGCAGGAAAAATTAAAATTTGTTCGGAAGCTCATTTTTCATCGTGATATTGAAGGATTGACCGCAATAAGTGATGCCTCTATTTTTATTATGAAAGATGAAAATGGCTTAGCTCCCATTGATTATCTTTGTTATTTAGGAATGAATAAAATCTTACAGATATTAAACCTGGAGATGAATGACCATCTTGTTTTTGAAAAACCACATGTTTTTAAAAGGATTTTGGCAAAGTCCCATAAAAAAATGCAGACTTACCAAAAGTTTAGAGCCTCTTATTTTAGTAAAGAGCTCGATCAGAACCTAATTCCTAAAATGAACATTAGATCTTCTTACTCTCCTTTTGGCTATGGGCTTTTTGCAGAAGAAAATATCAATAAAAATACTTTTTTAGGAGAGTATGTTGGGTTAGTTAGGCCTCATAAGGCTAGCGTTGATAGAGCAAATGCTTATCTTGTTAAATACCCAGTGAAGTACTTCTTTTCCAGATTAGTAATTGACGCCTCAAAACTAGGTAATCACACAAGATTTATTAACCACAGTAAAACCCCCAACTGTCAAATGTTTTCTGTAATAAGAAATAAAATCCCAAGAATGATCTTTGTCTCTACTGAAAAAATAGAAAAAGGTAAGGAGATAATGGTTGATTACGGTAACCTATATTGGAAGCAATTAGGTAAAATTCCTTTATGATGAAGTTTTTATTACAGCCAAAGTTTTCTTCTTTAGATAAATGTTTACTATCCCGCTACGGTAAAAAACTTATTGTTAAATATGGATTTAATCCTCTTCATGTTTCCATATTTTTGAATGAATTTTCTTGGCTAGATCAAGTCGTCAATTTGGATATTCAAAAGACACAAAAAAACTATTTAGGTTTGAGCGCTAAAGAGTTAGCTATCTATTTAAACAGGAAAAAATTTTTATCTCCCTTAGGGCATGTCACTAATAAAACCATATCTATTGAGAAAGAAAACGTTCGATCTAATGTAAGTATTGAAGAATTCGAACAAATGATGGGAATTACTTATTTGCCGAATTTAGAAGTCTCTTCTTTTTCTCACCTTAAAAAGCTTATAAAGCTTACTAAGCGAGCTAAAAAAAATGAGCAAATTACTTCTCAGGAAAAATGGCTGGGCGCTTATTTTTCACCAGAAATATATTACGACATGAATCCAGCTGTTACTGTCAAATGGATCGATCCGCTTAAAGGATGGGGATTGTTTGCAAGTCAAGATTTAAGGAAAAAGCAGTGGATAGGGGAGTATACAGGAGTTTTAAGACCTTCCAACTTAAAAAAAGATCAGAAAAATGCTTACTGCTTTGAATATGCCTTTTCTAACTTTACTATAGATGCTAAGGAAAAAGGAAATCTGACTCGATTTATAAACCATAGTTATACTCCAAACCTTACCCCATATTTGTGCTTCCAGGGGCAGATGCTTCATATTGTATTCCTAACAAAGACCTTTATCCCTAAGGGGACAGAGCTTTCTTATGACTACGGTCCCGACTATTGGAGAAAAAGAGAAAAACCGATTTAGGATTAAAGTTTAAGATATTTCAATCTCTATGTTTTCTTCCTTTCCAGGCTTTTCTGGGATGATGATCCACCCAATAATATAGGTTAGGAACATAGGTAGAAATCCTGTGATAAAGAACAGGGCCACAAAGATAATTCTGACAAGAGAGGAGTCCCACTTAAAAAACTCACTAATTCCTCCACATATTCCAGCTATTTTTCTATTTTTGCGAGATCGGTATAACTTTTTATATTTTTTGACAGTATAAGAGGCTGGTTGTGAGGGGATAATAAAACACCCTAATAAATAAGCCACTAAAAGAGGAACAATGCCAGTGAAAATACATAAAAATATTAAAGCAAAACGAAAAATGAATGGGTCTATTCTAAAATAATCACCAAGGCCTGCGCAAATGCCAGCAATCATTTTGTTTTTTTTTGATCTGTATAATTTTTTCATAGGATTGTCTATTTACTGCAAATATTAAAGAAATATTTTTGGATTTTCAACTTTAAAAATCTAAGTACCTTAATCAAAAGGTATATTTAAAATTTCCCTTTTAAAAATTAGGAAAATCAAAGATTATTTCGTGCCTATGGCAAGGTACGTAATATTTTTTTTCTTCGTTATTGGAACAGCTTTTGCGACGATAACAACTCCTTTTGAGATGACGTTGGCCACTGGTTATAGACAGGATCATTTAAAATGGAGGTTGCAAGAGCCTGGTGATCCAAGTACAACAACCTATCGGGAGGACTATTCTAACCTTAAATTTATACAGACAGAATTGACTTTAAAAAAGATAACAAGGGATCTGTATTTTTATGTAAATGGTGGGTACGGAGCTATTGGCTCTGACACCATGCGTCAATCAGGCTTTGACCTATCATTTACGACTGACCCTGTTTCTTTTCAATTTAATACAGATGCCGAGGCTTTTTCTGGCGAAGGAGTTCTTGGATATGTGGCAGAGCTCACTCCTGATAGATATTATGAAGTGAATATAACACCTTTATTCGGCTTTTCTATCCAGTATGAAAAAATCAAACGAAAAAATCCCAACCCTGATCCATATGCTTCCAGTAACATTTCAGGAGCTGATTTTTTCACTATAAACTCTACTTTAAGTGAGCAAGATTTAAAGCAGAAATGGTATGGCATTTTCATTGGGTTTGATTTTTTTGCTAATCCAAGAGGGATTTTTAACTTAGGGTTTGGTTATAGATACCACTGGCTTAGCCTTCATCAAAAGTTTTTTTCAGATTTGTTAATTAAAACTTTTGATAATGATTCCTCTATTTTGTTAAACGAAACTATTACAATGAATGGCAAAGTACAGAAAAATGGTAATTTAGGTCACTCAGGCTACGTAACTCTAGGGGCAAACCCGACGAGATACATCTTATTGAGCGCCATTGGGAAAATCCATTATTTTTCTTCTAAGGTAGTTAATGCCAATATTACTCAGCAAACAGTTGAAATTTCCCCTAATTACTCTATAATGGATACGAAAATAGATAGAAAATTTAAAAGTCGATGGCTCTTTTTTGAGGTGCTGCTCGGACTTTCTTTTTACTTATGACAAAGAAGACAAGCTCTAGATTCATTATGGGGGTTCACTGCTTAGAAGAAGTGATATCTCATAGCCCTGAGAGAATATTAGCTATTTATGCGATCGAGTCCGCTTTGAAGAGAGATTTTTTGAAATCGGTAAAACATCTTATTAAGTTGGTTCGTAAAGATGAGCTAACCAAGATGGTTCAATCAGACTCCCACCAAGGTCTTGTAGCTAAGGTAAAAGAGAAAAAGCCTCTTTTTTTGAAGGAATTTATTGAATCTATTCAAGAGAAACCGACTAGCTGCTTATTATTGCTTGATAATATCAATGATCCACAAAATTTGGGCACTATTTTGCGCTCAGCAGACTGTTTTAAGGTAGATGCTGTTATCTGGTCTAAAAATAGGGGAGCGGATATTACTCCTATCGTGACAAAGACTAGTTCAGGTGCCTCTGAACTTGTGAACACTATTAAAGTTTCTAATCTAGCTGAAACTGTGGTTTATTTGAAAAAGCAAGGTTACGAGACAATAGCAGCTCATGCAGATAAAGAAGCAGACAGTCTCTTTCATTATCAATTTGGGCCTAAAGTTGCTTTTATAATGGGCTCTGAAGGAAAAGGTATTCAACCGTTAGTATTAAAAAGGGCTGACCAGTCTTTGTATATTCCTATGTATGGGCAAGTCGATTCATTGAATGTATCACAAGCAACAGCTGTTTTATTATCTCATTTTGCTAAAGCAATATATTAGCAAAATCTTCAATGTTCCTTTCTATTTTACGCCAGTTGTCATCTGGGATGTTTTGAAAAAGATGAATAATCATTCTTTTTAAATCAATTTGAGGGACATGATCTGCCATCTTGAATAAAAAGGTAAAAGAATAATCATCTACTTTTCCATAAGGAGACAAAGATAGTTTCTTTATTTTTCGCTTAAATAAATCATCAATTTCAGCGTTTATTTCGAGTGCATAGTGCAAATCATAAGGCGCAGGTGTTTTGTTTAAGTACTCTTCAAGCTCGGCGTAGCATTCATAAAATTTCCTAGAGCGTTCTATTAAAAACTCTTGAGCGGCAAGAATTTCATCATTTTCAGCAATAGGTGCAAATTTTCTAATCCAATCAGACAATGCAAAAAATTCCTTTTGTAAGCATGTCAAAATAGCTTCCAGCTCTTTTGATATGCGACCTCTGTTTTCAAAATCATCAGGACTGCCATGAAAAGGATCTGTAGGATTGACTCGAAAAGGTGGTTGTATTTCCATATTACCAAAGTAAGTTATCATCTTGTTGTTTTTCTTCTATATAATTTCTATACATGAAGATGCTAAAAATAATAGCAGAAAGAAGCATAGAAATACCTCCAATAATTACAGGCATGACCCGATAAAAACCTATCAATGATCCAGAAAATAAAGGGCTTAGTGCAAAAGCCGATGCCTGTACGGACTGTAAAACGCCAAGTGTTTCACCTTGTGCTTTTTTAGGTGCAAAATTGGAAACCAAAGTCATTATCGTAGGGAATATCAACGCAATAAAATATAGCAAGAAAGGGGCGTAGAAAAAAAGAAGGGTAGATCCTTTTATCAAACTAAATAAAAGCATAGTAAGACCTGCTCCAAAAAGAGATCCGAGAAAAATTCGGTAAGAAGAGAACCTTTGAATTATGGGGCGAATTAGCCACCCTGAACACAATGCATATATAAAACCCGAATAGGCGTAAAAATTACCAATTTGGTGAGACTTAAAGGAATATTGACCTATTAAAAAAACAGGGACAAACTCGTAAAAAAACGACCAGCCAAAATAAAGAATGAAAGCACATAAAATTACAACTCGTACTTTTTTCATATACAATGCTTTTTTTAAGTTTCTAAGTCCTGTCGTTAGAGTAACTTTGACGCTATCGTTTATGTAGTTTGTCTCTTTAAAAAACAACAAAACAAACACTAAGTTAGTAGCAGTTAAAAGCAAGGCAAACCCAAAAGGAAAGTTAAACCCAGCGCCTTTTATAAAGTTGGGGTCTGTTAATTTGCCACCAATAAATGGACCTATGGTAAATCCGGCTCCTAGGGCCATATTATAAAGGCCAAAATTTTTTGTTTTTTCTGACTTAACACTTGTATCGGCTAAAATGGCTTGCACTACTGCTGCGCTTCCCGCGCTAACTCCGATGATAATTCGATATAAAAAAAGAGCAAAAAGGCTTGAATAAATAATGCCAAAAAAGGCGACACAATACCCCAAAATTGCAAGAGAAAGACTGACTGTTAGTATTTTCTTTCTCCCTTTTATATCAGATAATGCCCCTAAAATTGGTGCACTAAAAAATTGAACTAACGGAACTAAAGCAATAAGAACGCCCAATAAAAGACCTCTTATAGTATCAGAAGTTGCTGGGTTTAGGATTTGCACCTCATGATCAAAAAGAAGGGAAGCAAATAGGGGATAGACAAGTCCAATTCCAAGGTAATCGATAAAAGCTACGAATAGTACTGTTGTTAATGTGATAGTTTTTCTAGTTGATAGTTGCAATGATTCTCCCCCTTCCTTTTTTTTGGGAATATACAAAAACTACAAATATTTAAAGAAAAAAAACACCAAAAATTAACAATTATTAATTTTAATTAAATAATTAAAAAATAAACTCTAGTTGATATTGTTTGTTGTTTTAATTTAAAGTATTTTGCGTTTAATAATTATTAGGAATAAAAAAATATGTATACATCATCATCTCAACAAAAACCTCTACTTACAATATGGAAAATTAATGCAGAAATTTCTGAAGAATTTAAACTTGTGGAAGTGTGCGATGAACGAATTGCTAGATGTTATTCTCTTTTAAAAAACAATGCTAACTCTAGTGCAAATATAAAGAGTCAAACAGCAGAGGTTCTTGAGGACTTAGGTAAACAGAAAACAAAGTCAATAAATAGGATAACTAAATTAAGTAGTCGATTGCAGGAGCTTATAAAGTTAATCACTGTACAAGTCTAAGCCCAGAGGTGTCACATAGAGCTTGCAAACTCTGCAAGCTCTAAGCATAGGTTTTGTAAGATTGTACTTTATGCGCTGCAGTGCTATTTTATCTTTCATTTTTTAATTTTTATGAGGATAAAATGGTAAGTTTAATCGCAGAATTCACTGCGCAGCAAAGTGATACTGTCCACAATAATAATGCTATTGCATTACCTACTCAAGTTGAGTGTAAAAGAGAGTTAGATCAGGTTTTTTCGTTAATAGCTGACTATACTAACATATCCATTCCAACTCAAGAACTGTATCAAAATATAACATTTACCATTATCGAAGAGATTGAAAATCAAAGCTTAAACAGTTCACTGCAAATTCATGATAGAGTCAACAAAGTCTTTCTCAGGGTATTTAATAGTTTAGGTGCTCATGAATTAGCAACATTGAAATCAGAACTTACACGCACCGATCGTTCATATTTAAAAGATAGTTTACTTAACTTGATAGACACAACTCAAAAAAAACAATCAGTGAGTTTTGAAAGAAGAGAAGAAACAGAGGAAGAGCTTTTTGCTAAAGTTCAAGAACTTTCCGAACAAAAATGCTTTAATGAAGCACTTGCTATTGCTAATGTCATAGCTGATCAAAGATTAAAAGCCTCTATCTTGAACCACATCTTTGAACAAGTACAGCAATATGCAAATCAACTTATAGGTAGCAATCGTCTAACAGAAGCCATGGAGATTGCCAAGTTAACTCTATTTGATGCTAATCATAAAGCATGTCATGCATATGGAGAGTATCTTTTTTTTGAAACAATTACAAGTGTGGTGAAAGCGTATATTGCGCTTGGGAACTTACAAGAAGCTGAAAGCATAGCGAATACGATTCCACCTAGAGCTCTGGAAAGTAGACCAATAGCTTTTTCCAGCATAGTAAAAGGCTATATTAACTTAGGGGACTTGCAGAAGGCTGAAAGCATAGCTGATACCATGCTATCTCCTGTTAGCTGCGTTTTGCTTTTAGCAAGTATTGCTGAAAGCTTTATTAAACGAGGAAATTTAGAAGAAGCGCTAAGAGTAGCTAGAAAGATCTGTTATTCTGACCCTAGGTGTCCAACTTTCATGAATATTGCTAAAGGGCATACTGCTCTTGGGAATTTACAGGAAGCAAAATTAATTTTAATGGAAGCGTTGGAAACTTCTAGAAAGGAGTTTGGAGTTGCAAGTTGGATGAGTTATCACGATATTTCAGATATTCTTGCAAAAATCGCTGAAGAATACATTAAGCTTGGGAACTTACAAGAAGCAATAAGTACTAAAGATAATGCCTTAGAAGTGTTGGGTTTACTAAACCCTCGCAACAGATCTAGATCTGAATCTCTTAAAATTATAGTTGAGGTGTGTATTAAAATTGCTGAGGGTTATGCAAAGCTTGAAAATGAGCCAGATCCAAGGGTTGAGTCTTTTTTAGAAGAAGCCATAAAGTTAGCTGATGAGATTTCATTTATAGACCTTCACTCTACTACTTATGTGAGCATAGCGAAGCGCAGTATTACATTAGGATGTCCTAAGGCAGCTAATGAGATTTTGGAATTAGCCAAAAGAACGATTGAAGTCGTTGATGATAACCTTTTCAAGGGCAAGCTTCTTATAAGTATCGTAGAAGGGTTTATTCAACTTAAAAATTTTCAAAAAGCTGCAGAGATTTTAAGAGAAGTTGAACGAGAAGTTAACTTATACAAGCCTAAATCTAACTTCCAGAAAAGCGAAAAAACAGAAATTCTTGCTTTGGTAGAGAATACTAAAAATAAGTTTTGGTCTAATATTTAAAAAAAAGAATATTAATAAGCATTAATTGATTTAATTTAATTTTTTAATTTATAATAAATTAACTTTAGTAATTCATTTATTTAGAGGTAAAAAATGTATATATCTAATTTTCAAAGCGCTTATGCAAGGGAAATCCAGCCTAAAGTAGAACAAATCAACTCAGGGATTAATGATGAGATAGATATTGTAAAAAAGTGCGATAGCCTTATGGCTACCTATTTACGTTATTTAAAAAACACTGAATTTGGCAGCAAGGAATACGAAGGGCTTATAAAAGCTCTTAATACATTTGGTGAGGAAAAAAATGCTGCAATAGCCAGAATAAGTGCTTTGGGTAAAGATTTACGCGATCTTGTGAATTCAGGCGCTAGGCTAAACGCAATATAGCTATAATTCACTCTCAATATCGGGCCACTGCAAGCTTTGAGTTGTCATACCTGAGCTTGCCAGCCAGGTATCTAAGTTGTGTTCTATTTGCTTGGCTTTATTCATAATTTCAGCAAGCTCTAGGTAGTTATCTGCCGCATCCGCTTCATCAGCAAGCTCTAATAAAAGGTTATAAATGCCACTTTCATAGTCAGGCATACCAGTTGCCGTGCATTGAGCTAGCATATCCTTCATTATATCCAGAGAGTTTATTACCTTATTCTTGTCTGATCGTAGCTGCACAGTCTTAGGGTTTTTTGTCATATCACTTATTGTAAAAATATTTTTAATTCTATTGAGAACTTATAAAAAAGTAAATAATTTTTCAAATTACTTTGTTTCAAGGGGTTAATCTTTATTTTACATTGACAATTAACTAATTATAATATAAAATATTAGTACAGTCATGTTAATAACAAAGGTAATAATAATGAGTATTAATTTAAGTTTATTAAATAGCGCACCTGCTGAAGCAATTAATTTAATTGCCGAGTTTGCAGGAAGCGAAAATGTAAAAACAGCAGCAAAAAATGAAGTTGAAATGTTAGATAGAGTAGCTCAATTAATGGAGCGACACAAAGCTAAATTAGCTGATTATGAGTATTACACTCAAAAAAGCATGGAACATAGAGATTTAGCAAGAGATTTTCGAGCTAAGTCAGATCAACTTGAAGTGCAATTGAATTCTCGTTTTGATTCAAATAACACTCCAGCGGAAAATAGAAGTATCTTCCGAGATTTGAATCAACAACTTCAAGCTAATTTAAGCAAGGTTGCTATTCATGCTGAAAAATATGAAAAAGCACGAGCTCGTTCATTAAAAGCAATTGATAAAGCAGAAGCAGCTTTAGCTGCAGCTTTAGAACTTTCTGCACGTATTTAATTACTATAAGCTAGTTCAAGGCTAAACGAAAAACCCAGCCATTAAAAATGGCTGGGTTTTTTTAATTTGATCTTCCAGTCTCAACTACCCCAATTAAACATAATATACATTATCAGACGTTATATTTATAATTTTATTTATATATCTATGTGGTAGTCAAAGCTTCCAGTTCAGTGTATTTTTCTTTTATAACCGGGATTACTTCAGATATTAAAAACTCATCAGAAGCCCTATTAACTATCCCTTCTATTTCTTCCAAGATTCTTCTGGCATTTTCAGGACTTTCAGGACGAATACGTTTCATAGTAAAGTCAAGGCAAGGATCAATAATTTGGGCAATACTCAGTAATTTTACTTACAAATTTTGCATCTAGAGAGTTACTACCCTCTTTTTTAATAAGGACAAAAGCAGATAATAGATTAAATTCCTTGGAAAACTTAAAAACCTCTTCTATTAGGTCTATAGGGATTTTATTTGTATTGTGTATAGCCGACATATTACTCTTTAAGGGAATGAATCTTAGCTTGTGCTTCATTTATTTTAGTAAGCAATTCAGACTTGGGTCTTTCGTTGAAAATTAAATATATAGCCTTTTCTGCGGTGACTAAGGCTTTTGTAGCTTCTTTTGGTTTTCTGAGTTGAATATAGATATCTACTATTTCTATGAGAACCTTAGCTTGAAAAAATCCTTGTTTTACCATAGAAGTTATAGCTAGCTCAGCGTTAGGTAAGATTCTTAAAGCTTCTTCAAAGTTTCCGAGTTTGGCGTGCTGCTTAGCTATTTTGGCAAGGAGTTCTGATAGAAGTTGCCAGTTAGATATTGAACAAGCTGCTATTTCAGCTCGGCGTAGGTTTCCTATTTTGATATAGGCCTCAGTAAGAACTTTAAGATTAAGAGACTTAAAAGACTTGCTTTCGTTACATTCATCGGTGAAGTCTTCATAAATGATCATTTCGATTTTCTCTAGAAGCCGTGAAGCTTCATTTAAATTTACTGGTGCATGATCTAAAGCAAAATTAATATATGGTAAAAGTTTCTTTTGAAGGTTAGTACATGCAGAAGTCCAACTACTAGTTTTTTTAAATTCCTTGTGAGAGCTTACTAAAGTATTTATAGCTATATTAGTAATGTTTTGCGCTAGTTGAGAATTATCTCCTGCGGTAAACATAAAAGCTGATAATAGTTTTAAATTGCTGGAAAACTCAACAATCTCCCCAAGCACATCAGTAGGGATATGCTCAAGATAAGGTATATCTCTGAAATTAAATCTTTCAGTAGTCGGGTTTAAGCTTTTTAGTTCAACTGACGAAGTTGTAGGTTGAGAAGTAATAGATGACATTAGTTTATTATCTCACTTTTTAAATGATGGCATTAGCTTTATTTTTCGCGCTTTCTATGTGCTCAAGAATTTTAAAGGCATTAAGATCTGCTCTCTCATTTTCTTCTATTGCAAGGCTTTCAAGTTTGGTATAACTCCCGGATAAGCGATTGAATAACTGCAAAGCCTGCTGTAAAACCTCTATATTAAGATGTTCCTTGTGTTCTTTTTCAAGTGCTGCATAAAGATTAGTTATATGAATAGATACTAGAGCTGTATGTTGTACATTTTGAGCTACATCGATAATGTCTATAAATTCAGCCTCGACTTCTTCTTCTCTCCACTCTATATCATATTCCAAAGCCTTCACAGCTTTATTTAAAGTTGCTATAGCTTCTAATGGATCTTTGAGATTCATTTGCATTTCAGCAGCTACAGTAAGCACCTCAGGGTCTCCCTCAGTTGCTTCTTTTACTTTCAATAGAGTGTTCTTAGCATCTTGAACTTGCTCAAGTTGAATATAAATCCTGGTAATTTTGATAAGAATTTCAGGGAGAACTTCAGCTACTCTTTCAGCTTCTTCCAAGTCTCCTATTTCAATATACTTTTCCGCTATTTTACTTAAGACTTCATCACTATTAGGGCGCACCATATTTGCAATTCTTTCAGCTTCTTTCAAGTCTCCTATTTCAATATACTTTTCCGCTATTTTACTTAAGATTTCATCACCATTAGGGCTCGCCGCATTAGCAATTCTTTCAGCTTCTTTCAAGTCTCCTATTTTGATGTATTCTTCAGCCAATTTTTCCTGAATTTCATTGTTGTACCAAAAATATTCATTATCATTTCCATATGAGCTAGCAGCCGTTTCAATTTTGCTTAAAATTCTTGTGGCTTCCTTTGCATTTACAGAAAAAATGTGAACCATGGCAAGGTCGATGTATTTTTCAAAATTAAGCTTCCTGCAATGGTTTATAGAAGAATAATCACAAGCTACCTTAAGCTGACTTTTTGCTTGGCTTTCGTAATTTTCCAAAGTCCTAATAGCTGTAGTAGTAATGGTTTCTACTAATTTTGGATTTTGGCTTGATTGGGACTTTAACTCTGAAGCGGCTTTAAAAAGACCTGATACTGAAGCTATGCTTGAAAGACTTGAAATTGCCGACATTATGAACCTTTTATTTTTTTAAGGGATAGCATCTTACTACCCCATAATGTACTAAGCAAGATAGAAAGTAATTTTTTACCGTTGCCTAGCGACTCCTATGCTGTTTGATATATTTTGCAAAGCGTTTTGTAGTTGATTTCTTGCCCTAAAAGTAAGTGTTTCATTTTCTAAAATCTCTTCTAGCTCTACCTGAATAATATATTGTTTTTCTAACACACTCGAAGTGTCTTCAGCTTCTTGTAAAAGAACCATTGCCATGTCAACTCTTCCTATTTGTAGATAAGCTTTAACTAAATTTGTTAGACCAAGTACTTTGAAATGGGTTGAATGAGAATTTCGGGTTTGAATTTCAGCTTCTTGTAAAAGAGCTGTCCCTTTACCAAGCATATTTATCTGATGATAAGTTAAACCAATTGAAACTAAAAATTGTACCTTAAAATGCATGGAAATGTGCTTAGAAGCTTCATAAGCTTTGCCTAATAAATCTCTACTTACAGCTACCATTCCTTTTTCTGCGCAAATTTTACTAGTAATGGTAAAAAGGAATGAATCTTTTTTTAGAAAGGTAAATAAATCGAAGGTATTGTCTTCAGAAAGAAGCAAACCTTCAATCAACCCGCCCATTGATAAATAAGTTTTATTAAGACTGTATATTCCTTGTAATTGACCTACAATATCTGAGCTTGTAATATTTATTTTATATTCACGTAAAAAACTCAGCGAACAGGGTAGATTTTTTAGGGCAATACTTGTCTTGATTAAATGGTCTAAAATACTTCGCCCTTGAACATGCGTTTTATTAATCAACTTCTTAAATCTTGGTAAGATTTTATTTAGTTGAGTTACTTCCTCATTGCTTATATTGTTTAACTCCATATTCTTTA
This sequence comes from Chlamydiota bacterium, assembly GCA_050049995.1. Lineage (GTDB taxonomy): Bacteria > Chlamydiota > Chlamydiia > Chlamydiales > SM23-39 > 21-14-0-10-35-9. The sequence continues at coordinate 20,197 of JASFVE010000032.1, forward strand.
CAACTATGTCCGCTAAAGTTTTAGCAATTTCGAGATGATCTCCAATTTTATCAATAGCTGTTTCTAGAGCATGAACAGCTTTTACTAAATTACCTGAAATGGAAAAAGCTTTCGCTAAATCAATTAAGTGATCAACACGAGAGCTATTATGTAAGTGGATTCCAGCTCGATTTAGAATGTTATCCATTCTATTTTGTATCTTTAAGCTTTCTTGTGGGTACTCTTCATGAAGTACATCTGCTGCTGCGATATGAACACTTGCACAAGAACTTAAATCCACAAGCGAGGCAATGCATCCGATAATATCAAAGGGAAGAAAGCTTACATAGGATCCCTCGGGGGGGGGAATTTCTTTATGATGTGCTTTCACATCGTTGAGGTATCCTGTAAAAAATAAATTACCATTAACAGCTGCCATATTTTTTCCTTTTTTAAAAAATTAATTTGAGGGGCGAGATTTTACTTTATTTAAAAAAATAACATCAACAATTTAAAATTAAATTTTTTACTTTATTTTAAGTGTTTTTTCTTTTTAAATTTATTAAAATAAACTAAAATTGATCTGATATAGTAAGATAGTTTCAATAAAGTGAATGAGGTAAAATATGGCATGTTCATTAGATCATAAACTTTACGCTGCAGACCTACTTCAACAAGCACAGAATGGAAAGCAACTTAGCATAGATGAGCAACGAGATGTAGCCAGGTGCGCAAGAGAAGCTACGGTATTTAAAGAGCAAATTGGGAGAAAAACTTGTCGGATTTCTGCAGAGAAACTAACCCAATGTCTTCAAAATTCGAATTCCAGTAAAGCTGCGAGTTGCATTCAGCAAAATGCCTTACCCGATCACAAAACAACAGAGGTGTCAAAAACTATTTTTGATCCTCAAGCTGCTTGGTCTTCTAAAAAAGGTTTTTAAACAATAATATGATTGGTTTTTCTGAAACCCTTTCTGGTTCTTGTGGCTTAGATCTTTTAGACCTAAACCCTCCTAAAACACCTTTACCTGAGAATTGGTTGCAGCTAGAGGCTGAAATTAGAAAATATCAAACTCTGATTAAGGGGCACAATAAGATTGCCTGTGTGTTTTCTAAGAAGATGCTTTCAAATTTATTTCGAGATTATACATGGCCAGATGTTTTAGCTTCACAAATTCAAATAATTATAGAGGGTAAAGCAGTTGAAGAGGACTTTGTTTCCACTTTATATAGTTTAAAAAAACTTTATTTTGAGGAGCTTCCCTCCCCTAGTTATTGGGAGTATGAGTCGCTTATTAATAAGCTCCACTTATTTTTGCTAGTTGCAAGGGAAAAAGATTGGAAAACTCGTCTAGATAAAATTCTATGTGTAGTTGATAAATATCAATGGCCTGAAGATATAAGATATCAACTGGAGGACTTAAAAGAGCTGACTCTTTCTGTGGATGTCATTCAGAAGGTCAAATCTATCCAAAAACACCTAAAGAAAAAGCAGCCCTTACCTTTCTTTTAAACTAAGTTTGCCAGTACATTTAAGGCTAGCATAGTTATAGTTAGAATCTTTACCCCTCTATGAGGCGTAACAGTAGAACTGCTACCGCATAAAACAGGTTCATTCTTATCTATATCATCAACAACGTAGCTGGCATCGTCACAGATTTCGCCAAAGTCTCCAGCACTATCAACTGCTTGATCACAGTCAGCTAAGGATTTGCAAGCTGACTTACAAAGACCCGCAGCAACTGGTGGATGTAAAATTGCGCAAGGAGGAAAGGCTATTCCACACATAATGTGCTTTGTATTTACCCAACAATGTCCTAATACGGTTGTAAGCATAAGTTCTGAAATATCTCGATCTTTAGAAAACACATATTGCAGAGCTTCCTCATCTGAAGAATTTGTAGAAATAGGAAGATGCACAGGCGTGTTATCATTTCTATGAAGTTGTGGCTCGCAAAAAATTTTACCCGGCAATTCTTTGGGGGGTAGAAAGCAAACCCCACTTGGTCCTGCAGAAAGAATTCCTGACATATAACTCTCCTTTGTTAAGTTAAAAACTTTCGGAAAGTGATAAAAAATATGTTATTTACGATCAATTGCTAAAATATTTTTTTGTTTCTCGAGGCTGTTTACCGGGTCTTACCTCTTCTTCTTCTTGTATTTGTTCAGGTTGTTCGGGAGTTTCCTGTAGAGGTAGAGGCTCTTCAGGACCTAAGTATTGATTTTCATTAGGTGGCCACTCATCTTCATCATCGGTGTACCTTTGCCTTAGATCTTCTCTTCTTTTTTCTTTAGCATTTTCAATGTCCATCAAGTGATTATAGTAATCATTTCCCCAGCCAACTAAATAACCATCTTGAAAAACTAAAGGGGTAAAATTAGAAGGTACCATTCGAGTTTGCCCCAGTCCTGCTCTTTTCGTAAGATAAAACCAAATTTCAAAGTTTTCATCATCGATGGCAACATGTTCAATATCGTAAGGTCTTCCCATGATAGAATATACTTTATCGCTTGACATGCCAACTTTTATAAAGGCCATATTGTACTTGTTTTCTTCAGCTTTTACCCCAGTAATCAATGGGCTATTAGAACAGCTTGTTGCCATGAATATAGCGCAGAGTAAAAGCCAAAGTTTAGCAAGATACATAAAAATCCCCTTAGCGTAAAAGCTTCATATTATGGTATCGATTAAAGAAAAGTCAAAAAATATTTATAATGTTAGGGTGGATATTTTTAGTAGCTATTGGTCTTTTTGGGGGTATTCTATCA
>JASFVE010000033.1:0-22693 GCA_050049995.1 Chlamydiota bacterium
AAAGTCCAGCTAGGGTAGTCACCTCGTTTAATAGCTTCAAATAAATCGCGGCGATGATAGTCTCCGTCAACACCTGCTAAACGGTCTGCCTCTTCTTGAGTTAGGAAATCAATTCCTTGGTCAGTTTTGAAGTGGTACTTCACAAAAAACCGCTCTCCTTTTGCATTAACCCACATGTATGTGTGACTCGAGTAACCATTCATGTTTCGCCATGTCTTTGGAATACCTCTATCTCCCATTAGCCATGTTACTTGGTGTGCAGATTCAGGCGAAAGGGTCCAAAAATCCCATTGCATATCATTATCGCGAAGGCCATTATCTGCTCGTCTTTTTTGGGAACGGATGAAGTGTTGAAATTTCATTGGATCACGAACAAAAAATACTGGGGTATTATTACCAACCATATCATAAACACCTTCGCTAGTATAAAACTTCAAAGCAAAGCCTCGAGGATCTCGCCAAGTATCAGGGCTTCCTTGTTCTCCAGCTACTGTTGAGAACCGTATTAATGTGTCCGTCTTTGTACCAGGTTGAAATACTGCTGCTTTGGTATAGGCGCTAACGTCTTCAGTTACCTCAAAATAACCAAAAGCTCCCGATCCTTTTGCATGAGGCTGACGCTCCGGAATTTTCTCTCTGTTAAAATTGGCCATCTGCTCTATAAGATAGTGATCTTGCAGTAAGATAGGTCCGTCAGGTCCGACTGTAAGAGAATATTCATCACTGGGAACAGGGATCCCGGCGTCATTTGTAGTAGGTTTGGATTTATTATCTTTCATTGTGGGATCTCCTTTCTGCTGTAAATTATTTTTTTGTTTATAGCAGAAAGGAAAAAAAATTAACGAACAATTTTTTTTAATAGCGGGCTTGTATCACCATGAATCGTTCCTTGCTAAGTAAAGAGGATTTTCTTAAAGGCCCACTAGGGGATGCTGTGAACCCGAAAGCAGAACTTACAGCAAATGCAGTGGATGTAGCCATTTTAATCATGGAGCTCTCTTTTGTTAGCGTAGTAGATTGTGCTTTTGGAATAGTAGCTTTTGCCGTTTGAAGAAGGTTTAATCGGTCTGATGCAAGTGAAATTTGTTGTTGGAGGGAAATCTTTTTTGCACGGAATGCTTTTCCTCCATGAGTCTTTCTTTGGGGTAATTGAGCTGTTAAATGTTGGATTTGTTTTTTTACTTTTTCAATCCTAAAATCAACGTCTTGATAGGTCAGGATTTTTTCTGAGCGTGGTAAAATAACTCCTGTTATTTGTCCGGATGAATAGGGTAAAACCCTTGATGTATTGTTATACATAAGTAGAACTCCTTATATTTTTAATAACTTTTTTATAAAAAAGGCGCTAAGTCTATTGTCGCTTAAAAAAAAAATCAATTTGAAAAAGGTTAATTTTTAATAGTTAGCGTGTTAGAAGCGGTTTTTCTTAAGGAACAAATTGAACTAAAACTTTAGTTTAATCTTTTTTTTAATACCTTGCTTCAGGCTAATTTTTTAATCTTTTTTAGGAAGGAAACTATGGGTACAATAACGAATGTTCAGTACTTTCAAGCACAAGTAAATAGTGAAAGTATTATAAGAAGTGTGATAGCAAGGTCAAATACATGGCGAAGTAAAATATTGATCACTGTGCCTTCGAATCATAAAGAAGTAGTTCGAGATGCTTTACAGGAAATCAGTACTTTAGATGAACAATATGATACGGAGTATAATAGAACATGGTTTCAGGTAATTAAAATAGTAAATATTAAAAACTCTTTAGATTGTTTACTCGAATGCAACAGTTAGTAGAAAGACTGAGTTTTCTAAATTTGCCATCTGAGGAATTGGATTAAGAAAATAATAAAAAAAGGTTTGATTATCTGGGTATGAAGAGAAGAAACTCTTTTCAGTCATTAAGATAATTATTTATTGATATTAACTTGTTTTTTTTATTTTAGTTTTTACTTTTAAGTAAGTAATTATTTTCAGTTTATTTTACTTTTCTATTTTAGTATCATATTCTATAAAAATCATTTTTTATAGTTTATGAGTTTAAAAGTATCAGAGCAGCCATTTTATTATCGTGAGTATGAGAAAGATATTCACTCCCAAAGTATACCAACTAATAGAAAGTCTTATTTAGAGCGAGTAGCTGTAGCTTCTTTGCCATTTTTAAGCTTATATAGGCCTGCTGAAAAAGCCTTATCTTTAGTCATGGGCTCCGCTAGAGTCATAACTCAAGGCTCTGAATTGAAAAACCAAGCTTATAATGGCACTTCCTATGAAGCTTTCAAGTCATTTTTAAAAACAACGATGGCTGTTAGCTCTCTAACATTAACTATAGGAGGGCTATCTTCGCTTGGAATGGCTGTTACAACAGTTCAAGATTTATTAGGTAACTGTGAAAGAGTATATGTTATTTACAATCAACAAGGCTTGAGTTGGGATACATCATTTGTTGTTGGGCAAATTTTAAATAGTGGGTTTTATCTGGGACTGATTCTTTATGGATCATTTGAATTTATGGCTATATCGTTTTCAGTCCAAGTAGTCACGAATTTATATCAGTCCTTATCTGAACTCAAGGAAGGAAATTATTTAGAAGCAATTAGCCATATCTCTATGTCAGTTGTGAGAGGATCTCAATTTTATGCTCAGTTGCAAACACAAAAAGCGATTTCTACTATCCCGAGTAAAAAAATAGAACAAGAGATTGAAACTTCAGAAAAATTAAAAACAGCTCAAGATTCACGCTTTAAAAAAGAGATTCTCCAAGGAAGAAAAAAATGGGATCCAGCTTTAGATCTTTTAGAAGAACAGCATCACAAGCAATTATATGATATTCATGGGTCATTTTCTGATAACTTTCATTATTCTAAAGATTCTTCAGGAAATCTGAAAGCCACGTGGCTGTGTGAGGATAAAAACTGGAACTTTGCCGTTCGAACAGCTTCTTATAATTCACAAGCAAAAGCTTGGACGCAGCCCAAAGGTCAATCGATCGACTTGCTTTCTCACTTTAGCTTCGGGTCGCAATTGAAGGATTTTAATCAAAAAGATGTGCTTATAAAGATTAAAATGGACTCTTTTAAAAATCTTGGTGCAATTTGTGTTTTTCCTGGCGAAAAGGCAGATTCATGCAATAGTCAGGAAACTTTGCAAGCTATAGCATTTGATATAGAAAAGAACTCTTGGTTTTCTTCTGATACGATTAGCATTTCTTGCTTTTCTGACCTATGTAAAAAGGCGCTGCCCGATCTAAAAATGGATCAATACGGAAACATGACAACTATTTGGCATGACGCAGGCAATAGGACCTTAGAATCAATGCATTGTAAGAAGGGAGAGGCTTGGTCATCTGTTGTAAAAGTCGATTCAGATGTACTTATAGATGAGCTATACCTTACTTCAGTGCCCTCACAAGGAATGGTTGCAATCTGGAAGGGAAGTCAAGCTTTAAAACCTACTAAAAGTTTATTTCCATTTCCAAGAAATGTTATAAGGGCCTCCAATTATAACCTAACTGACAATGCGTGGGTTACTCCTGTTAACTTGGTAGATTTAGATTCTATAAGATTAAGAGAGATCGAAGACTTTCTTTTTCATGTAGATGCCCAAGGAAATATTATTATAGTTTGGGAAGAACAACCTGATGACAGGCTACTTGATATTTATGAAATCATTCAAAATGCTAAACAATATCCTGATGAATTTAACGAGTGGTTATTTGGAGACGATGATGAGTGGTTATTCGAGAATGAGGATGCGTTTTACAAAGAGAGGTTGGAGCTTAAAAATTTTATAAACTCTATTCATTCATTTGAAGATTTTATTCATCAAGAACTGAGCTACAAAGGACAAGTAAGTTTAAAAGAGTTCTTAAAGCTAAACGACCATAGAGGTAACTCCATCGCTGGTGCAATTTTTAATGCAAGCTCAGGGGATTGGGACAAGCTTTCCTTTCCATTAGAAGGAGAGTCGCCTAAAATTATTGAGTTGTCTTCTGGAAAAACCTTAGTAGGCTGGCAGTCATGGAATAGTTTTTTTGCCACCAGAAGAGCAAAAGAACTCGACCGATACACTGATCAGGAAATTGAAAGTGGGGAGGGAGATGGCTACGCAGCTAATGAAGGAGATTTCAAAGAATACATTCAATTTGGGTTGTATGATCCAAAAACTAAAGAATGGTCCGTAGATTTATCTTCTTTAAAGTGCTCTCCTTCTAGATATTCACTTTGCCTAAATGAGATGGACCATCAGTCAGAAAATGTCTTAGTGGTTTGGGAAGAAACAGAAGGAAATTGGGATAATTTGAAAGTAAAACTTCTAGCATCAGTTTACAATCCAATAACAAAAACTCGTTCTTCTAAAAAATTTTTTATAACACAAGATTTAGTAAAAGATTTTGGTATTAGTCGTGATTACACAAGTCACGATCTAAAAATAAATGTAAATGAAGTTATCAAGGATAGCGCTACTATTACAATAGATATTCTTTGGGGCAAGTCAGTACTTTCATCCAAAACTTGTAAAGTACAACTTCCTTAAAAAAGATAGTAAATCTATCTTTTCTAAGACTCATATAAAAACAACTGTTTCTACAAATGGCTTGATCTAAGCTAATGATTTATATCATTAAATAATAAAAAAAATTTTATTTTTTTTATTTTCTTACATATGCAAAATGCTGGAGTTTGGTACTGATTTAGTTACTTAAAGACAAGCTATCCAAGGAATAGGAGTAAAAATGGCTACAAACATACAGGGAAAGGTGAAAGATCAAATCCATAAATTTCTTCATAAATGTGGGTATGATGTAAGAAAATATTATGATGCATTTCAAGATACTGGACGAGAATATGAAGACCCAAAGGGAGTATTGCCTCATTTTACCTTGAAAAAAGTCCCTCCAACTCCTTGGTCTGGAAATAATACGCAGTTTATTGTTAATAACGGAACAAGCATCCATGAGGAAGTTATATACTATTCTCATCTTACTTTACTCAAGATGTGTAAGCATTATGACTTTCATTCTGTTGTAGACATTGGGAGCCATGAAGGTCGATGCACACGAGTTTTTCGACACCTTGGTAAAGAAGTAACAACTGTTGAAATTGCTCCTGGAGATAAATATGAAGCTGATTATCGAGAAGATTACTTAAAATGTAACTTTGATCGGCAGTTTGATGCTATATGGTGCAGCCAAATTTATGAACATCAAAGAAATCCTGGGATATTTTTAGATAAGGTCTTTGATGACCTTAAAGAGGGAGGGATTTTAGCTTTAACAGTTCCACTTCAATTAGATCATTACGTTTTATTTGGTCATTTGAATATTACATCTCCTTTGATGTTAATTTATCATCTTGTATGCGCTGGATTTGATTGTCGTGAGATTGCACTTCGCTGCTATAACGGCTCCATAGGTGTAATTTTAAAGAAAAAATATAACGGTATTACAAGACATCTTCCCAATGGTGTGCTCCCTCTTTTACCTACCACACCAAAGCAAGTAGTGGAGCTTCTTGGTGATGAGATTTTTCCGGGAATGATTGAGAGTTTTCCCCAAGAGCTTGTTGGAGAGGTGCATACAAATCTGCTTAAATCTCGTATTGTTTCACTAAACTGGGATAATCCTATTTAAAGCAATCCAGATTTGCATTACCTGTTAAATTGTTATGCTATAGAGGGATTTCTGCAGGAGGGATATGTACGCACTCCTGCAGGCGTAAGAGACTTTTATAATCTCGTGGTAACTAGATCTTAAGACTCTTTTTCTGGTGAGACTTTTACTGCTTGAAAGCAAAATCCACCTTCTTCACGCTCTTCTATTTTTTCTACTGAAAAACCAGATTCCGTAAGAAGCTGTTTAGTAAACTCTCTGCCACCTTCATAAAAGTGCCCACCCATTTTCTCTAAGAAAGCTTGTAAAGTAGGATGCTGATTGGTGGTAAAAGTAGTGCCAATAAGAATACCTTTAGCAGCTAAGCACATGTGAATTTTTTTCATGGTTGATTGGAGATCTTTGGGAGCTATGTAGGGTAATACATCGACCGCTACAACAAGATCAAAGTTTTCTCCATAGGATTCTAAAATTGTTATATCTCCACAAAGCAAGCGAACATTTTCATTCGGACAGCCATCTTCTACACATTTGCTGGAAAAAGTTTCAAGTAGTTCTCTTGAACTATCAATCGCAGTTACACGAGCTCCATGTTTAGCCATGGGTCTTGTATTCGCTCCAATTCCAGAGCCTAGATCAAGCACACGCTCAGGTGGGGTTTCAAAAAACTCTCTTGCAAATCGGTCGGTTAATGCACAAGCTCTAAACATTTCATTACGAAAGTCTTCGGCGTTGTCAGTTAATTTTTTTCCATCGATAATGATGGGTGCATCTGGTTCATAATGAGATTCTGTTCTTTCCACAGTATCCCAAAATTGGCTGCTGGTACTTGAAATTGCTGCTGCCATAATATTTCTCCTATTTATGTGAAAAATGGGAACGCACAATACAACAAAATTAAAAAAAAGGTCATTATTTTATTTTGTGTCTTTCGAAAAATTTACTCTCTAACATCTAAAAGTAAAATGCAGCTAGATCATGTAAGTAAGTTGCTTTATAACTTTAAATAAAATATAGTTTTTAACTTTTAAAATAAAACAATTTTTATGAATAAAAATTTTATTTTATTTATTTCTATTTTTATATTTAATTGTTGTTACTCTTGCGAAGTGGAGACGCATCGAGATTGGCTGTGCAAAGTGCTGGAATTAATACAGGAAAGATTCTCTTTTTCGACTTTAGAGCAAGAAGATATTAAAAATAATAAAGTTATTTTTGCAGAAGTTGATACAATTATTGAAGATGCGCTTGCAACATATCCTGATGATCTTTCCATAATTCTTCCTTGTATTCGTATTCTCTATATTCAGGGAAATCACTATCTCTATAGGGATTTGCCAATATTGGCGCAAAAAAAATTGCGTATTGCTAAGGAACTTTGTGAAAAAGAGCTATCTTCTTCTTCTCAATCAGTAGAAGAAATTTGCCAAAAACTCGTTGCAATAGACGGACGCCTTCCTTCTTTTTATGCTATGGTTTTGCGATTGCTAGGGAAAGCTTATATTTTATCGATAGATCCTTATGGTCAACTGCAAAAAGAAGAGGGAGAAGTTTCATTAGCCGAAGCGGTGAAAATAAGAGAGTACATAGATAGTCAGCGGCATGATAAACGCTTTCAAGATACGATCGATAATGATAATAGGGTGAATAATACCCATATTTTTAAAGTGGACCTAGCTGCTTATGTTTATCTTAATAAGGATTTAGATGAAGCAGAAAAAGTTTTTTTAGAGCTAGCAAAAGTCGATAATCCCATAAATCAACTGAGATGTTTGAGAAGACTACTTGTAATTTATCAAAAAAAAGGACAGCAAGAAGCTAATCTTTTAGCAAGGAAGAATTACTATAAAAGTGCTCTAGAAACAGTTGCCAAGATGATTCCAATTATGGACTGCAATCCTAATATTTATCGTATTTCACACTTATTAACTACAATTGGGCAACTTTATTTTGATCCCCAGAACCCTTTTCGCAACCTCCAACTGAGTCGTCATTTTTTTGAACAAGCAAAACAAACATGTCCTAATGAATTACAATCTATTTCTATTTTATTACACCAGGGGCTTTCGGGTGTCTATCAAGAGATTGCTTTATTAGAAGGTAAGCTTTCTAAAAAGAAGAAGCAGGACTATTTGGAAACATCAAGTGCAATCTATTTACGGGAATTCAATGAAAAGTCGGAACGTCAGGTTATTGCATATGAGCAGCTCGGAGACCTTTATTTTGAGCAAAAAGAGTTTATTACTGCCTCAGCGCTTTATAGTAACGCCTTAAGTGCTCTTCGCAAAATAGCAGCATCGCTTGAAAGTCCCATATGGGTTCGCTTAATGCAGAAAATGGAACAAGTAGAACGAGCTATTTGTCCTAATCAAGAGCAAAATCTACCTGCTTATATTCAACGCTTGTCAACCTATCGGAATCGATTAGAAACTATGCGAGAGCAAGCCAAAAATATGATTGGAAAAAAGCCTGTCAAAGAGGTTTTTGCCTATATTACAGAAGAGTATAAAAAATTACTTCAACTGATATTAAAAGATCTTATAGCTGATGGGACATTTCCTCCTTTTGCTTTAGTCTGCGGTGGATCTATGAGTTGGAGCGTCACAACACCTTACTCAGATGTTGAGTTGGCTTTTTTAATTGATGCTGAAAGGTCTAAAAATGAAATAGCTGCAATTAAGAACTTATCTACTTTATTAACACTCCGCCTTAGTGCAATTGGGGAGACGCCGGCGAGTTACTTGAAGCTTGAATCGCTTTCCTGGTTAGGTCCTGGTGATGGCCCTTCTCCTAGAGGAATTATGCTCGATCCCTTTCAGCTGGCCACTTTTGAGAAATATTTCATTGGAACACCCGAAGAGTTTGCCTTTCTTCAAAAAGATACCTCAGCTAAGTTGACACATGTTGGATTTTCTTTTATTCATCCTTCGCTTATTTTAGGAGATCCTTCTCTTCTATCTCAGTATAAAAAGCAATTAAAAAAGACCTTCAGCCTTCAAGATAGAGAAGACTTTTCTAGAGATCGGTTTAAGCGAGATCTCACCCGTTTTGAAATAAAACGCTATCGCGATGCTTCAGGAGAAATGTGCAGTGTAAAACATGATTTATATAGATCTCTTGATGTAGTCCTTTATAACTTAGCTTTTCGATTTTGTCTTCTTGAGGCAAAAACTCCCTGGGAGCTTTTTGAAATGTTAGAAGCGAAGGGCTACATTAGTCGTGTTATGGCAAATGAAGGACTCAAAGTTCTCGATATAATCAGTCGATTGAGGATCCAAACCTATCTTGAAGCTCAGCAGCAAAGGGAATGGATCGATCCTACTATGACAGAAATTGAAACCGCCCGTAATTTTTTAAAATCTCTTCATGAATATGTAAAAATTACTTTTCCAGATGTAAATACGGAAGACAAATCATCTTTAGACAATATCGACTCTGCCAGGCAGCAACTTGTATCTAACAAAGCATTTTATGGTTTTACTCATCCTATAGTAGCTCAAAATCACGCTTGTTTAGGATATCTGTTTATTAAGATAGGGCATTATCATGAAGCTATTCATGAGCTCAAAGAAGCAGTTCGGATCGATAGCATCATGTATGGAACGCATCACTCTCGGCTTATTAATTACTATAAACAACTTGACTTTTGTAAAGAAAAAATCGACTCACAAGACTCATTGCCAGAGTTTCCCTGTTATAGTCAATGCAAAGAAGCGCAGTTAGCTATTCTTCATCCTCTTCACAAAGTTCGTGATTTAAAGCAGCAAGCTAAGGTGTCTTTAAAACAAGGTAATATTTCTCAAGCCAATGCTCTACTTGACTTATCACAAATTGTCTTTGCTGGTTATTGTCAAGATCGTAAGCAGGAAAGCCCCTCAAAATAGAGGGGCTTTTTCTGTTATTCATTGGAAGAAAGTAGTTTTTTAAATGCTTTAGCAAAGCGGATAATATTTATTTCCGAATATCGCTTAATCTCCAATGTACCTCCCCATGGGTAGATGCAATAGTCAATATCAACACCTTCTTTTTGAAATTGAGCAACGATCTCGTTCATACGTTTATGGTTTTTAAAAGAAGGTTGAAGTCGAATTCTAATATCACGATATGCAGTAATTTTCCGAATATCTGGTACTTTTATGCCAAAAGCTTCTGCAGCGTTCTCTCTGGTAAGAGTAAAGGGAAGATATTTTTTTGCTTCTTCAACATATGAATCTTTTTTGTATTCATCAAGAAATCTGTATTCGTTAATTCTTAATTGAGAAGAATATTTTTTAGGGACAATGATCGATTCAGGAAGTAGCACCTCCCTATCAGATTCTATTTTATCAAGAAGGTACGAGTAGGCTTTTTCTACGTAGGATAACTCCTGCTCAGATTGGTTTTGAAGATAACGAACAAAATTTTCAACATCTTCTCCCTCCATAGTTATAGTGCTAGACCATATGTCATAGCTGCATAAAATGTCTTCTTTTTTGAGTAGGGTACAAATAGAGTTTAAATCATCTCGATTAAAAGAAGATTTGAGAGTAATTGTTAGCGTAGGATAATCTACAGATTTATAATCTATGAGTTCCCTTATTTGATGTAATTTAATTTTGCATACGTCAAATGTTTTCAAACCAAGTGTTTTTGCAACTTGTTCTGTAGTAATTACAAATGGAAGGCATATTTTATCTGAGGAATTTACAGCCGCTTTTACAGATAGCTTTAAAGATTTATTAGCAACTCGAGGCGGGCTTACTTTTTTTGCTGAAGATGCTTCAGAAGATTGCTGAGCACTGTAATACAACTGAGAAAATGTTAACCCCAAAAAAGTTCCAGCAAAAAAACTTGACGCTGCAGCTTTACGTAGGTCAACTTTAGTATAGGAATGTGCTGAAGTAGAAAACTTAGCTGAAGAGAGGTAAGGAGACTTTATATGCTGCATCCCAACTCTTGTTAACTTTGGCGAAGAAAAATGACGAGGTTTTATGACTCTTGTGAAAGGAGATGCTGAATGTAAATAAGCAGCTCTTGTAGCTCTTACAAAAATACTCATGTTTTTCCCTTGGTTAAACTTAAAAATTTGACCAAAAACTATCTCAGAACTAATTCTTTTTAGTATATCTTAAAAAATGGTAAAGATACCCTTATCAAATATAACTGAAAAAAATACCACTATGATACAGCAAAAAGACTTTAGCCATGCTGCTTTAAATCTTGCTGGGACTAAGAAGCTTGTTTATACAGCAATGCATGAAGCCATATCTGATTTTGTTCAGAAAAGGACATAAAGATTATTAAAATCCGTTAGAACCCACCGTTGTATAATAAAATTATCGATAGGAAGCTAAAAATTTTATACAACATGTATCTTTTTACTTAATTTTTTTTAAAATAATCCTTTTTTTAAAGCTTCCATTGATAAACTCTTTCTTTTTTCTCATTGTTTCTAATCCCTCTTTTGATATGTCAAATTCATTAGCTAAGGCATAGATAACTTCTAAAATGTCGACGAGCTCAAGAGGATCATCAGATGAGATGAATTCATCAACCTCTTCCTGCAACTTCTTTTTAAGCTCGTTGCGATACTCTTCATTTGAAGCAATGTGAAACTCAAAATTATTCATTATTTTTTTTCTTTGGATAATTCCTGGAATATTATCCCGAACAAGTTTTCGCAAATTGCCCTCCAAAAATAGTAGATTTTGCTGAAAATACAGGACAATCACTTTTTTCTCATTAAGAATGAAAAAAATCACAAAGTATAATTAAGAGAGCTTGTTCTACAGGATTTCTTGGGTTATCACTGTTACAAGAAAATTACTTTCTTTTTTTACGAGAAAAGCTGAAAGCTAAAAATCCCACACCTACAATAAAAATGACAATGCCACCACCGTGCAGCCAATTTGCAAGGGCTTCATATTCATCAGCTTGCTGTCTGCCTTCATCGATCTTTTTTTGAGCTGAATCAGCTAGTATATCTCCCACATCTTTTGTATAAGGACTTAGCTGAGAAAAACCACGACCTTTGTCGACACTTTTTTGAGCACTAGAAATTTGTTGGCGACCTTTTGCAACTTCACCAGATATGTAGCTCCCAAAGACATAAAGGACCACACCTAGAATCAGAAAAATTATACCTAATGTTCTTCTAGTTTTCATGATAGCTCTTCCTTGTGGTTTATATTTTTTATATTTCTCGATTAGAAAAAAATGTAAAGATCTTTTTTTTTATCGGAGGCCATTTTTTTGGAAAAAAAGCTTTTTCATTTTTTTAACCCCAATTTTCACCGTTAACTCACGAAAGGTTACAAAAATGAATAGAAGCATGAGATAATAGATTTGTATCGCAATAAAAAAGTTCCAATTTATTGTTTGAAGATATTTTTCATATTCTATGTCTAAAGGATCATTGCCTTTCAAAAGAAAAGGAATGAACCGGATTGTCAGTCTGACTAACATAAGAGAGATAAGATAAATAAAAGTTTTCCAGGCAATTCCATAGACAAGGGGATGTTTTTGAAAAAACTCAATAAAAAAGAAATGATCAATAACTAGCATGATTTTTGCAATTAAAGCTGCTGCAATGGCAATTTCTATAAAACTAAATGGAGTAATTCCAGCTCGTTTATATAGATGGACTTCTGCAGAATTTATCAGTAGAAAAAAAACAAGAAAAAAAAGAAATACTGGTACAAATCGAAGTAGCTCTTTTTTAACCCATAAAATAAAGCGCATTTTCATCTCGTGGTGTTCCTTTCAATGTTTAAAAAAAAATAAATGGAATTACAAGACACTTTTTTTCATCTTGCATAAATTTATATAATTTATATAACGAGGATTAGATAGAAAAAGCCCTAAAAACAGGAAGGCTTGGGTAAGGTCTTCTGTAGCCAAGGTAAAGTAAAATGATACATTACATCCAAAAATTCAGTTTTTTTGCATTTTTATTTTTTCTGATATTAGGAAGTACTGCAATAGCAGAGGATAATAAGCAAAAAAAGAATAGTGACAAACCTATCGGAATCTATTTCGGTGGTTTTGGCGGATGGGGATATTTTACTGCCGATGTTGCACAAAAGGGAACTGCATTTATCCCAGCTAGCTCAGGAGGAGACTTAAACGTAAATGCTATAGGTAAATCAAAAAATAATGAATTTGGCTTTGGTGGCTTGCATATTGGTTATGAATGGCTTAGCAACAAGGATAAAAGCTGGAGTATAACTCCTGGGGTAGAGCTTGAAGGGTATTATTTTTCTAAAACCTCAAAAGCAAACTTAGAAAACTCTTCAATTAGACTTGACTTTCATGAGTTTGCTGATTCTTTCCCTATGCGCATAGGTGTCGTTGTAGCAGATGGCATACTAGCTTTAACCAATGACTACATTGTACCTTATATTGGCATTGGAATAGGAGCTGGAATAATATCTATTCATGATGCCGATAGTGAGCAGACTGACCCTCCAGAGCCTGGCGTGAATCATTTTAACTCAGATCCTGATGCTTTTGACTGGTCTTTTGCGGTTCAAGCTAAAGGGGGCTTGCGTTACCAGCTCTTTAAATACATGAGGCTTTTTGCCGAGTATCGGTTTCTTTATGTTTCACCTACAAATTATACGTTCGGCTCAACGCAGTATCCTGATCATGTTCCAACAAGCAATTGGGATGTTAGGTTTAGCAAAATGTATACCAACCTATTCTCAGCAGGTATTGATTTTACTTTTTGAGGCGCTTTTTTGTTTTTTCATGCTTTGCAATAAGGCGTCTAGTAGGCATTACTGCATCTGGGCTTAAACTAATGCTATTAATGCCGCAATCTACAAGAAACTTTGCAAATTCTGGATAGGTCGAAGGTGCGTCTCCACATATCCCAATTTTGCATTTCTGTTTGCGTGCGGTTGTAATTACCTGTTTGACCATCCGTTTTACTGCATCGTTTCTCTCATCAAAAATGTCAGCTACTAAAGAGCTATCTCGATCTACTCCTAAAACCATTTGTGTAAGATCATTGCTTCCAATACTAAAGCCGTCAAATAAGTCACTAAATTGATCAGCCAAAATAACATTACTAGGAATCTCACACATCATATAGACTTGCAGGTAGTTTTTCCCTCGTTCAAGACCATTTTTTTTCATGACGTGAAGGACTTCTTCTCCCTCCTCAACTGTCCTGCAAACAGGTATCATTACTTTAATATTAGTTAGGCCAAATACTTCTCGTGCTTTTTTTATGGCCTTGCATTCCAGAGAAAAACCTTCTTTATAGCCATCACTATAATAGCGAGAGGCGCCACGCCATCCGAGCATAGGATTTTCTTCTTTCGGCTCAAAGTATTTTCCTCCAATAAGATTTGCATATTCATTCGTTTTAAAATCACTGCATCGCAAAATTACATCTTTAGGGTAAAAGGCGGCAGCAATAATAGAAATTCCCGTGGCAAGTTTGTTGACAAAAAATTGCTTTTTATCTTTATATCCTAAGGTAATTTTCTCAATTTGTTTTCGGATTTGCTGATCTTTAATTTTAGCAAATTGAATGAGAGCCATAGGATGGATGCGGATAGATTGGCTAATAATAAACTCCTCACGGGCCAGACCTACTCCATCATTGGGTAAAAAGCTTAAGGAAAAGGCTTCGTCAGGATATCCGATGTTAATCATGATTTGCGTCTTTGGTTTGGAAATATTGCGAATATCTATTTTTTTGACATCAAACTTGATGAACTTATCGTAGACAATTCCTTGTTCTCCTTGAGAACAATCGGCAGTAATCGGCCTTCCTGTTGTTAGGATTTTTGTAGCCTCCTCTGTGCCTACAATACAAGGAAGTCCAAGTTCTCGACTGACAATTGCAGCGTGAGAAGTTCTCCCTCCACGATTAGTTACAATAGCAGAAGCAGTGCGCATAATAGGCACCCAATCAGGATCTGTCATATCAGTAATAAGTATTTCCCCAGGTTTAAAGGTATGAGCATCTTGGACCTTAAGAATTACACGAGCTTTTCCTTGTGCTATTTTTTTTCCAATACTTTTGCCTGTAACTAGGACCTTCCCTTTTTGCAGGCATTTATATTCTTCGATAATATTAGGGTTCTTTCTCGACTGTACTGTCTCAGGACGCGCTTGTATAATGTAAAGTTTGCCTGTTTTACCATCTTTTGCCCATTCCAAGTCCATAGGCATCCATCGACCATTTTTTTTACTATAATGCTCTTCAATAGTAACGGCCCATTTAGCAAGTGTAAGAATATCACCGTCACTAATGCAAAAAGCTCTCTGTTCTTTTAGAGAAGTTTTTGTTGTCTTTGTATGTACCTTCCCTCCTTTTTTTGCATAGACAATTTTTGTTTTTTTAGTGCCTAGTTGTTTACTTATCAGCGACTTATATCCCTTTTTGAGTGTGGGTTTAAATACATAAAATTCATCAGGGTTAACAGTTCCTTGGACAATATTTTCTCCTAACCCATAACTCCCACTAATTAAGACGACATTGGGAAAGCCTGTTTCTGTATCAAGAGTAAAAATTACTCCTGAAGAGCTCAAGTCGGAACGGACCATTTTTTGAACTCCGATAGAAAGATAGGTCGTAAAATGACTTATTTTATGCTCGATGCGATAAGCAATTGCTCGGTCAGTATAAAGAGAAGCAAAGCATTTTTTGCAGGCATCAAGAAGGGCCTTTTCTCCTGAAATATGTAAGTATGTTTCCTGTTGTCCAGCAAAACTGGCAAAAGGCAAGTCTTCGGCAGTTGCAGAGGAGCGTACTGCGACATCAGCATTTCTTGTTTTATACTTTGCGGATAGCTTGCGGTAGGCATGGCATATTGCATCTTGTAGATCTTGAGGGAATGCACACAGCGTAATGTATTCTCTTGCCTTTTTCCCTGCCCGAGCTAGGGATTTTGTGTCGGAGGGATCAAGTCCACTAAGTAAGTCTTTTAGAGTTTTTGAGATTCCACATTTTTTTAAGGCGTATTTATAAGCATGAGAAGTGATGGCAAATCCTGAAGGGACAGGGATCTTTTTTTTCTTTAAATGTTGCTGCATTTCTCCTAGAGAGGCATTTTTGCCACCAACAATGTCGATGTCTTTTGCCTCAATTTCATGAAACCAAAGGATAAAAGGCGTTGCCTCTTTTTTCTTCATACTAAGCAATGGTTTTTATTTTGTTTTCCTAGGGTCTCTATGTAGATGGTGACTAATTTTGCTGTTTTATCTCGAAAAGTAGGAATTTTTTGTATAGCTTTGAAGTTAGGTGGAAAGTGATTTGCTAAAAGTGTATGCATACTTTTTCAAATAACTAATCAATAAGATATTGTCAAACGATAGGATTCTTTATAAAAGTGACAAAGGAAAAACCTATAGTTTTGCCTTGCTAAGGTGATAAAAAAAGCGATGAAAAACAGAAAAAAGGCTTTCTTTTTTTTGAAAAAATTTTTAGAATCCCGCGCCTAAAAAAGGGTGTAAAATGGCAGCTTCAGTAAGTTCAAGCGATGAATATCAAAAATTTTATGAAAAAACTAATGGAGATGAATGGGTTAATGTGGCTTTTTCTAAAAATCCTGTTCCTGGTGAAACAAAAAATGGAGCTACAATTCTACACGCTTTTCTTCCGATGGACAAAGATTGGTCGGATCAAAAAGTACAGTTTTTATATAGGTTTTTAGCTGATAAAGCAGTGGAAATAAAGGGAACAGTTGACCTTGCAGAAAATGAAAGAAACGTAACCCCGTTGATGATGGCAGCTAGCACATGCCAGAAAATAGCTGTTCAAATTCTATTGAACCATAAGGCTGACCCCAATAAAAAAGATATATACAATGCGAACTCAATACATTACACATTGTTTTCTAAAATAGATAACCCACAATTAAAGAAAGAAATCATTCTAGACTTGATTCGTAATGGGGGTGATCAAGAAAGCTTGAAAGTTGTCCCTGAACATCCTGAATTAACTGAAGGGAGGGATTCTTTAACAGAGGAACAACAAAAAATTATTGATGAAGTATTAGCTGAGTTAAATTAATTATGGCTTCCATTACACAATCTACTGCAGTACAAACTGACCAGTATATTCCAGATACTTTAAAACATGATCAAAGGCCTTTTTGGCAAGTTTCTGTTGATCGTGTTAAAACTATTGCTAATGAAATGATATTTTCAATTTCAAGAATACCGAGTTATCTTTCAGATGTTTTCGGCTATAATGGGAAATATCATCAGCTTTCCAAAGAGCATAGCTGGAGAGAGGCAAATAAGGGCTTATATCTTTTAATCCATGGGGTAAATGGACATCCAGCTGCATGGGATAAACACTTAAGCCATTTGCAAAAAGAGCACCCATCAGCTGAAGTCTTAGCTCCTTATGTACCTTTTAAAGGGAATTGCTCATTAGAGAAAGCTGCTACTCCCTTATTGCATTTGGTGCAGGACTATGCGCAAAAGTTCCCTGAAAATCCAGTCTGCCTAATTGGGGTGTCAAATGGAGCTCGCATTGCAGCTTATATAGAAACGACGTTGTCTTCTGAAATAAATCTTAAAGTCTCAGCCATTGCTGGTCCTTTTTTTGGGGCTAAGCTAATCAATTTAGCAAAAACCTTAAGAGTTGCTTCTTTTTTCTTTACCCAAGAGTTCATTGAGGAAGTAGCGTTTGGATCTATGACAGCAAAAAATCTTATTGAGAAAATGAAAAGATCTCCAGAAGGAAGGTATGAGTTTTTTGTGACTATGGATGACTCTCATGTTACTCCTTGGACTTCTGGAATACCAGATTTAAACAATGGGGAAAAGATTCATATTTGTAGTGGGGTGGGACATAATAGCATTATTGACGCAGTTAGCTTCAAGCAAGTACAAAACTGTCTTACCTGGATGAAAGGAAAGAAACAAGACTAAAAAAGCTCTCGGTTATTTAAGATTACAGAGGTTCTTCACCTCTGTAATGGCTTTTATTTTAAGCGGCTCTTTTTTTAGGTTTTCTTTCAGTGCTCAGCTTAATCTCTAGCACGTCTCTATGAGGTCGGTGCTCACACATTTTCATTAGTTCTTGTTCGTTGACCTTCCATTCCTTATGAAAGTTCTCTAAATCCTTTAAGCTATCCCATGTTCCCATGCCTATGAAGTGACCGTGGTCATCTTTGTCTTGTCCAAATTCAATGTCATGGCAGCCACATTTTTTTGCAGCTTTAAGTAACTCATCTTCAATGAATTTTTCCCCTTTTTTCTCCATTCCTTTTTTAAAATGGTAGTGATTCACAACTTTATAGGTGGCCATATTCCCTCCTTCCTTGCCTTAATTATTAATTTAACTTTTTGATAATTTATTATTAAGCATTAAATAACTCCTAATTCATTAATATATTTAATGTAAGATTCTTATGGTTTTTAATAAAAAATGAACCCTAATTCAAGGTCATCTGAAATGTGGATCCCTGGATACTCTTTATTGGGTCTTGAAATTAGTTCTTATATTTACATATTTATTATTAATGAGTTCTAATTCGGCATCAATTAAGATTTTACGTCACAATTTTTTTTTTGATAAGGACAATTGAGGCTAATATGAGTTCAACTTCTGCTGCTGTGTTCCCAAAAGTCATTTGGGGTAACATAATGTCTTTTTTACCTCCTGAGGAACAAATACTTAATAGTCGAGTTAGTCGAACCTGGTATAACGTTTTTAAAACGAATTTGGGGCAGTTTGCTCTTATGAGAGCTATTTCATCTTCACGGAGGTGTGCGTACTTTTTTGTAACAAAAAAAACTAAACTTATAGACCACCTAATTACGCTAACCTATAATGAAGTTTTCAATCCTAACTCCAAATTTACTGGAGAACTTCTCTCTACAATAATTGAATGTAAATTTGAGGAAGTCCCTTCTAAGGCAATAGAGTATTTGCATGACCTTACTGAAAAACAACGAGCTATGATTCAAACTTTACAGTTTTCAAAAAGTTATTTCAGTGACTTTACCGATGAGCAGGTTGTGGAACTAATTACATTATGTCCCAATTTAAAATCATTAACTCTTACAGAGTTTAGTATAACGGGAGAATGTTTTGCTCATATTCCAGACGAGTGCTATTTAGAAAAACTTAATTTATCGATGTGTGAACGCCTTAATGAAGGCTTTCTTATAGAGTTTTTTCAAAAGGCAGATTGTTTAAAAGAAGTTGACTTATCCTATACAAATACAACAGGAGAATGCCTTGCGCGCATGTTGGAGATAGTTCAATTAGAAAAACTTAATTTATCGGGGTGTAAAAACCTTAGTGAAGTTCTCCTTGCAAAAGTTTTCTCAAAAGAAGCTTGTTTAAAAAAACTTGATTTATCGAGTACAACAATAACAGGCGAATGTCTTACTCATATTCCGGAGGAAAACAATTTAGAAAGCCTGAGCTTAATGTGGTGTAAAAACCTTCATGAAATTTTCCTTACACGGTTTCTTTCAAAAGCAGCCAATTTAAAAGAGTTTGACTTAAGTCGTGTAAAAATAACAGGCGAATGCCTTACGCATATTCCGGAGGAAAACAATTTAGAAAGGCTCGTCTTACAGCTCTGTTATGAGCTCAAAGAAGGTTTGTTTAAAGAATTTTTTCGATTAAAAGGAGCTCGTTTAAAAGAGTTGAATTTATCGAATACAAAAATAACAGGAGAATGTCTTGCTCATGTTCCAGAAAAAAATTGCTTAAAAAAGCTTTACTTAAGTTCCTGTGAAGATCTTAATGAAAGATATTTTATAAGATTTTTCCAAAGAGTGGCTTATTTAAAGGAGATTGACTTAAGCTATACAAAAATAATGGGAAAGTGTCTTTCTTGCATTCCAGAAAAAAATTGCTTAGAAAGCCTTCGTTTAATGTGGTGTCAAGACCTTAACGAAGAGTTTCTTGTAAGGTTTTTCCAAAAAGCAGCTCACCTCAAAAAGGTCGATTTATCTGGTACAAATACGAGGGGAGAAGGCCTTGTTCATATTCCAGAGGAAAATCAGTTAACTAAACTTTTCCTAGCGAGATGTAAAGACCTTGATGAAGCTTTTCTTGCTAATTTTTTCCGATGGAAAATAACTCGTTTAAAAGAGTTGGTTTTATCGAGTACAGCAATAGAAGGAGAATGTCTTACTCATATTCCAGACGGGTGTCGTTTAGAAAAACTTTACCTAGAAGGGTGTGAAAATCTTAGAGAAAATGCCCTTATAGTTTTTTTTCCAAAAGTAGCTTATCTAAGAGAGGTTGATTTAGGCCGTACAGGTATAACGGGGGAGAGTTTTTTTTATATTCCAAAGGAAAATCGACTAGACAAACTTTATATAGAGAGTTGTATTAATCTTAATAAAGCTATTTTACAAGCAATTCCCAAAAAGCTTTCTTCTCGTTTGAAAAGGTTCTGATTAGGCAAGTCTGCTACTCATTTTTTTAAAAGGTATTGCATTTCTTTTTAATGTAAAAAATGAGTTCTATTCATCATTGAAAAAGTTTTGAAGGTAAGGGGGATTTCTTACCTTCAGCTTTCTCTACTATTTCTATATTTTATTTTTTGCATGTGATGGTAAATCTTCTTACCCAATTATTTTGTAAAATCTTAAAGGAAACATGAGCTCCGCAATTTCTACTATTTCACGTCCTCAAGCTATCTTAGGGAAGATGATATCTTTTTTACCTTCTGAGCAACAGCGCAACTTGATCTTATGCGAGCTATTTCAGAGTTTCCAATAGAAGAAAGAACCTCATTATTAGCAAGTCATCCTGGGTTTATACACAATCTGACTGTTTTTTTGACAATGAATGCTCTTTATTGGGTCTTGAGATTAGTTCTTATATTTACGTATTTTTTATTAATGAGTTCTAATTCGGCATCAATTAAGATTTTACGCCAGAATTTTTTTTGATGAAGTCAATTGAGGTTAATATGAGTTCAACTTCGGCTGCTGATGTAGCGTTTCCAAGAGTCATTTGGGGTAATATAATGTCTTTTTTACCTCCTGAGGAACAAATACTTAATAGTCGAGTTAGTCGAACTTGGTATAACGTTTCTAAAACGAATTTAGGGCAGTTTGCTCTTATGAGAGCTATTTCATCTTCAAAGTGGTGCGCATACCTTCTTATAACAAGAAAACCAGAACTTATAGACCGCCTAATTACGCTAGCCTATAATGAAGTTTTGAATCCTAACTCCAAATTTACTGGAGAATTTCTCTCTGCAATAATTGAATGTAAATTTGAGATAGCTCCTTCTGAGGTAGTAGAGTATTTGCATGACCTTACTGAAAAACAACGAGCTATGGTTGAAACTTTACAGTTTCCCTATAATTTTCTACATGAGTTTACCGATGAGCAGGTTGCAGAAATAATTAAATTATGCCCCAATTTAAAGTCATTAGCTCTTACAAAGTCTAATATAACGGGAGAATGTTTTGCTCATATTCCAGACGGGTGCCATTTAGAAAAACTTTGCTTGCCAAGTTGTGAAAACCTTAATGAAATTTTCCTTGCACAGCTTCTTTCAAAAGTAGCTTATTTAAAAATACTTGATTTATCTTATACAAAAATAACAGGAGAATGCCTTGCTCAAATTCCAAAGAGAAACTATGTAGAAAGGTTTGATTTATCAGGGTGTAAAAACCTTAATGAAATTTTCCTTGCACAGTTTCTTTCAAAAGCAGCCAAATTAAAAGAGCTTGACTTATGTGGTGTAAACATAACAGGAAAATGTCTTGCTTATGTTCCGGAGGAAAACAATTTAGAAAGGCTTATCTTACAGCTTTGTTGTGAGCTCAAAGAAGGTTTATTTAAAGAATTTTTTCGATTAAAAGGAGCTCATTTAAAAGAGTTGAATTTATCGAATACAAAAATAACAGGAGAATGTCTTGCTCATGTTCCAGAAAAAAATTGCTTAAAAAAGCTTTACTTAAGTTCCTGTAAAAATCTTAATGAAAGGTATTTTATAAGATTTTTCCAAAGGGTGGCCTATTTAAAAGAGATTGACTTAAGCTATACAAAAATAAAGGGAAAGTGCCTTTCTTGCATTCCAGAAAAAAATTGCTTAGAAAGCCTTTGTTTAGTGTGGTGTCAAGGCCTTGAAGAAGAGTTTCTTATAAAGTTTTTCCAAAAAGCAGCTCACCTCAAAAAGGTCGATTTATCTTATACAAATACGACAGGAGAGAGTTTTTTTTATATTCCTAAAATAAACCAATTAAGCAAGCTTTGCGTGTCGTGTTGTAGAGAACTTGATTTTGATTTTTTAAAAGGACTTCCAAAAGGAGTTTTAAGTGGAGTAGATTTGCGTGAGTGATATTGTTGAAAAAGTTTTGAAAGTAAGGAGGATTTCTTGCCTTTGGATTTCTCTACAATTTCTATATTTTATTTTGTAGATAATACTCCTTGTTGATTTTCTGATCGTAGGTTTTCAAGAGGTAATGGAACTTGAAAGTAGATGCCAATAAATTACTTATGAAAGTAAACTTTCATCCTTAATTTTTTTTGTAAAATCTTATAGGCGAACTATGATCTCTACGATTCCTATTACTCGACTGCCTCAAGCTACCTTGGGTCAGATAATATCCTTTTTACCTCCGGAGCAACAGCTAGCTAACATCCAACTGAATAAAGTTTGGCGTCAAGCATCCCTTAGTTTATCGCTGCAATTTGCTCTTATGCGATCTATCTCCAACCTTTCAGCAAGAGAAAGAAACTTTTTTTTAGAAAATCGTCCTAGTCTGATAAATTATCTAATGAACTTGAACTTTAATGAAGCCTTGAATCCTTCTAAATTTAAAAGTGAGCTTTTATCTAAAGTAGTCGAGTGTAAATTTTATAGAACTCACTTTGAGGGGATTAGCTATTTAAGAAGTCTTCCTGAAGAACAACGAAACATGATTGAAGACTTAGACTTTTCATCTGTGTTTTTTGTGGATGATAGACTGATTGAAGAAGTCATTACATTGTGTCCTAAATTAAAGTCATTAACACTTGCTAGTTCTCCCATAACAGGAGAGTGCCTATTGCATATTGCAGAGGACAACCAGCTAGAAAAGTTAAGCTTACAAAATTGCAGTAATCTCAATGAAGATTCCCTTATAACATTTTTTCAAAAAGCAATTCATTTAAAA
>JASFVE010000034.1:0-22518 GCA_050049995.1 Chlamydiota bacterium
ACTCAGTGCTGGAATCCATTCTGCCTGAGCCTGCTTTTCGTCCTACTTCACGCAAACTACAAATAACTCTTTAATGGTGTTTTATAGAGATTGTCTTTTCCACCAAATATTCATAAATGCCAAAAGGACCTCCCTCTCTTCCAAACCCAGAGGCTTTAATGCCTCCAAAGGGGATTTGATGAGTACTGAAAACTCCATCATTTACCCCAATCATTCCATATTCGAGCCTCTTAGCTGTTTCTTGTATACGAGCTATGTCTTTAGTAAATAGATAAGCTGCAAGCCCATAAGGGGTGGTGTTAGCTAAAGTTATACCATGCTCATCTGTATCGAATGTAAAAATAGAGGCTAAGGGGCCAAAGGTCTCTTCATTAAAGACTAACATGTCTTTTGTGCAGTTGATCAATACATGTGGGTATACTTCGCTTTTACCTTTTAGGATAAGTTTAGCTCCCTTTCTTAAAGCATCTTCGATATGTTTTTTTATTTTTTTTCTGGATTGGATGTGTAAAACATTTGTCAGTTGCATATCTTCTCTAAAAGGGTTGCCAACTTTTAATTCTTTTATTTTTTGGACAAACTTTTCGATAAATTTTGGGGCAATTTTCTTTTGTAACAAAATTCTATTCACAGCAACACAAGACTGTCCATGGTTGCGAAACTTTGCCTTAATCGTTTCCTCTACAGCAAGTGATATGTTGGCATCATTAAATACAAGTAAAGGGGCGTTGCCGCCTAGTTCTAAAGTGGCTTTTTTTAAAGTTTTTGCTGATTTTTCATATAGTTGGATTCCAACTTTAGTACTTCCCGTAAAGCTTATTTTCCGAATTTCTTTAGCAGAACTCAGCATTTTTCCAATAAGATTTTCATTGCCAATTAATACCTGTAAGACTGATGGGGGAAGTTTTGCCCTTTTAAAAAGCTCTGCTAAAGCAAGAAGAGTCATAGGTGTCTCTGGACTCGGTTTTACAACCACTGTGCAGCCGGCTGCAATGGCCGGTGCAATTTTTCTCGCAGCCATAGCAAAGGGAAAGTTCCAAGGGGTAATTATGGCTGAGGGACCAATAGCCTCATGGGTCACTAGTAAAGTTTTTTCAGGTTTATTAGATGGAATTTCATATCCATAAGTTTTCATGGCAGCATCTGCAAACCAATCGAAATACCCTAGCCCATATTCAATTTCAGAAAAAGCTTCCTTATATGTTTTTCCCATCTCTGTGGTAATGATTCTAGCTAGATCGCTTTGACTTTGGCGTATTAAATCCATAAGTGTTCGTAAGATTTTTGCTCTGTAATAGGAGGAAGTGTTCCTGAAAGATACATATGCTTGGTGGCTTTTTTGTATGGCTGATGCTATTTGCAGCTCACTTGCCTGATGGATTTTTAGCCATGGCTCATTTGTTACACAAGATCTCAATGTGATGGGGGTTTTAGATCTATTGATAACAAATTGGTTATCAATAAAAGAGCCTAATGTGTTCTTTTTGGAAAAAAATTCAAGCATAGAATACCTTCTTTTTTACAAATAACTTTTTGGGATCTTTCTCTGCAAGTTAAGACATTGATCTTAATTTTTTAAAATGAGATCTTATGAAAAAAAACAGGTTATGTATGGAAGCTGAAGATCATAAAATTGAATGGTTGGAATTCGATCTTCTTTTAGAACATCCTAGAGTTCTCAACAAAGTTTTTCTACGTCATGGTGGTACCAGTAAAAATGAATTTTCCACTCTTAATGCGAGTACGACTGTGGGGGATCACCCTGACAGTGTCAAAGCCAATCGAGAGTTGATGAAAAATTTAATGCAGGTAGACAAAATCCTTTTTGCCAATCAAGTTCATAAATCAGATGTTTTAAAAGTGTCCTCCAAGGATAACAATCTTCCACCTGCAGATGCTATTTACACTCTCGATAAAAATCTTGGACTTGCAGTGACTCATGCAGACTGCCAAGCAGCTATAGTCTACGAGCCAAACATTGGTTTAATTGGAGTAATCCATGCTGGTTGGAAAGGTTTGGTAGATGGAATTTACGAAAAAGCTCTCAATACTTTTGTAAATGAAGAGGGGGCTAAACTAGAGGATATGATTGTTTGTATTTCTCCTAGCTTAGGCTCTGACCATGCAGAGTTTGTCCATTATAAAGAAGAGTTCCCAGAAAAGTTTTGGGATTTTCAAGTTAAAGACAATTACTTTGACTTAAAAGGAATTGCTAAAAAGCAAATAATGGATTTGGGAGTTGCAGAAAAAAATATTGAAATGTCCGACACTTGCACGTATTGCAACTCAAGGGATTACTATTCACATCGAAGAGATAAAAAATGTGGTAGGCATGCAACAATAGTTGGTTTATTGCCATGATAGTAGAAGAGGGCATGTTAGAAGGATTGAAAATTATTCAGCCGAAAAAGTTTGAAGACTCTCGAGGCTTTTTTATGGAAAGCTACCAGAAACCACGCTATATAACTCAAGGAATTTCCTCTCAGTTTGTACAAGATAATTTTGTTTTTTCACAAAAAGATACTTTAAGGGGGATGCATTTTCAATCAAGTCCAGGACAAGATAAACTCATTACTGTTTTAAAAGGAAAAATTTTTGATGTAGTAGTTGATATTAGGCCTAGCTCGCCTACATTTAAGCAGTATTACTGTCTCACTTTAGATGATAAAGAACATAAGCAATTTTTCATTCCTCATGGGTTTGCCCATGGATATGCTGCACTAGAAGACTCATATGTTCTATATAAGGTTAGTAGCATCTTTGAAGCAAAAACAGAAAAAGGATTTCGATTTGATGACATTGCTATCCCATGGCCTGTAGAAAATCCTATTGTTTCTGCAAGAGATCAAAATAGCTTTCATTTTGATGAGTTAGATTTTAAAAAATGGTTTCCATGAAAGTTTTACTTATTGGGTCGAAAGGAATGCTAGGCGAATGTTTTGTTCGACATTTTCAAAAAGTAGGCATAGCATTTGAAAGCCCTTCCAAAGAAATATTGGATATCTCTCATAGTTCTGCTTTACAAAGTTTTGTACATAACCAGTCACTTACCCATATTATCAACTGTTCAGGTTATACAAATGTTGAAATGGCAGAAATAGAAAAGGAAAGAGCTGAATTGCTAAATGACAAATCTATGGAATTTTTGGGAAAAGTATCTCAACAATTTTCTGTTAAAATCATTCATTTTTCTACTGATTATGTATTTGATGGAAAAAAAGCGTCTCCTTATTTAGAAACAGATATAACAAACCCATTAAATATATATGGAAAATCAAAAGAAAGTGGTGAAAAAAGACTTTTGAAAATAGCTCCAAATTCTCTTATAATGAGAACCTCTTGGCTTTTTGGACTTCTAAAAAACCACTTTATTGCAAAGATGTTGCATCTTATGGAAAACAAAAAAGAAGTGCAAGTAGTAGCAGATCAACTAGGTAGACCTACTTTTACTAAAGACCTAGTAGAGGCAACAATGAAATTAATCGATAAATCAGGAATATATCACTTTGCCAATGCAGGACAAGCCTCATGGCATGGTTTTGCAGAAGAGATTTTTAAAAGAGCTCAAAAGTTAGGGCTTCCAATGCTTTGTGAAAAGATTACTCCTGTTTCTTCTCAAGCATTTGAAACAAGAGCAACAAGGCCAACATACTCTGTGTTGTCTACAGAGAAATATGAAAACGAAACCTTATCTTCACCAAGGACTTGGAAAGAGTCTTTAGATGAATATTTTGAGACCCTTTATGTCAATGGTTAGTCCTACTTCTACTATTTTAGTAACTGGCGGTTCTGGATTTATGGGCTCCAGCTTTATACGCTACCTTTTAAGCAGCACCTTTTTTACTGGAAAAGTAGTAAATGTCGATAAACTTACTTACGCAGGGAACAAGGAAAATCTCAAACTGGTAGAAAATCATCCTAGGTATAAATTTTTTCAAGAAGACATATGCAATCAAGGTAGAATAGAGGAAATTTGTCAGAAAGAAAATGTTAATGTTATTGTGCATTTTGCGGCAGAAACGCATGTAGATAATAGTATTCATGACCCAAAAGGGTTTGTTCAAACAAATATTTGTGGGACATTTCATCTTCTAGAAGTTATAAGAAAATATCCGTCCATTCATTTTCATCAAATTTCTACTGACGAAGTGTTTGGCGACCTTCCTTTAGAGGGGAAGTTTAAAGAAAGCTCTCCATATCTTCCCAACTCGCCTTATTCTGCAAGTAAGGCAGGAGCAGATCATTTAGTACGGGCCTACTACAAAACATATGGGTTAAAAGTAACTATTTCTCATTCCTGCAATAACTACGGGCCTTATCAATATCCAGAAAAGT
This sequence comes from Chlamydiota bacterium, assembly GCA_050049995.1. Taxonomy (GTDB): domain Bacteria; phylum Chlamydiota; class Chlamydiia; order Chlamydiales; family SM23-39; genus 21-14-0-10-35-9. Next base: position 4,336 of record JASFVE010000034.1, read on the forward strand.
TTATTCCAGTTGTTATAGAAAGGTGTTTAAATAACCAGCCCATTCCCATTTATGGCGATGGTTCTAATATTAGGGAATGGATATTTGTAGAAGATCATGCAAAAGCCGTTTGGCGGATTTTGGAGAGTGGAGAGTTGGGAAATACTTATAATATTGGTTCAGGCTGTGAATTTACAAATCTAGAAATAGTTCGTCATGTAGTAGATGTTATGGCAAACCTGTTAAAGGTTCCCTCAAAAAAACTTAGCTCGCTTATACAATTTGTACCGGATAGAAAAGGACATGACTTTCGCTATTCGTTGGATAGCACTAAAATAAAACAGTTGAACTGGCAAGCTAAAACTTCTTTTTTAGAAGGACTGCAAACAACTGCAAAATGGTATCTGCAAAAATATCTAACTCTCAGCCTTAAAGCCTAATCCGGGAAAATCATTATTAAGTTTTTGTGTGTCTTTTTTTAGCTTATCGATAGTAGTGTTTACTTTTTTCATCATATCTATAGGCATATGCTTATTTTTTTGGATTTCTTCTGTAATTTCTTTAAGCTCTTTAAGGTCGTCTCTTATATTTTTTAATTCATCAATATATTTTGTTCCTTCTTTACCTGTGGGAACTTTTTTCCCAAGGTAAGTGTCCTTATCTTTTTTAGGAAATGCCATAAAGTTTGCTCCTTTATTATTTGTATGTGATTTTAGCTAACAAGGAATTTAGTTAAAGGTCTTTTAAAATTTTATCTGCCATTTTACGAATTTTTTCTGATATGCCATCTTGCGGCCTATAGTCTTTTTGCATATCTACTTGGGTACAAAAAAGAATAATGTCTTCTTGGATCTTTCTAGAAAATTTTTTAGAAACTCTTTTTAAAGAAGATATTTTTTTAGCTACTTCTTCTACATTGTAGTGATTAAGCTCATTTAATACCTCAGATATTGCTTTTATAAGAGTTTCTTTTTGAGCTTTATTTACTGTCATATAATTTCTTTTTTAATTTTAAATTAATCTATTTAATAGATTGATTTAAACTTAAAAAACTACCTTTGACAGACGAACTCTCTTTTTGTAGACTTATACCCTTAAAATCTACTTAGAGAACTTAAAATGGATGAAACATCATCTTTTGGAAGAGAAGATTATAAATATGGATTCGTAACCCCTATAGAATCAGATACTTTTGATAAAGGGTTAACAACTGAAACTATACGTAAAATATCGAGTAAAAAAAATGAACCTTCATTTTTGCTGGAATTTCGTTTAAAGGCTTTTGAAAAATGGAAAGAGATGAAAGAGCCAAAGTGGTCGAACTTAACGTACGCACCTATCAACTATCAAGATATTTCTTATTACTCAGAGCCCAAGTCAAAACCTAAGTTAGAGTCATTAAGCGAGGTGGATCCAGAGATACTTAAAACATTTGAAAAACTGGGGATACCTCTTGAGGAGCAAAAAAGACTGACTAATGTTGCCGTAGATGTAGTTTTTGACTCTGTCTCAATTGGAACAACCTTTCATCAAAAGCTAAAAGAGTCTGGAGTTGTTTTATGTTCTATCTCTGAAGCGGTGCAAAAGTATCCGGAGCTTATTGAGAAATATTTAGGATCTGTCGTTCCAATATCAGATAATTTTTTTACAGCTCTTAACTCTGCTGTTTTTACAGATGGTTCATTTGTTTATGTGCCAAAAGGGGTAAAGTGTCCTGTGGAACTTTCTACTTACTTTAGAATCAATGAAAAAGAAACAGGGCAATTTGAAAGAACTCTTATTATAGCAGAAGAAGGATCTTATGTTAGTTATTTAGAAGGATGTACAGCACCAGCGTTTGACTCTAATCAACTTCATGCAGCTGTAGTTGAGCTGATAGCGCATGAAAAGGCTGAGATTAAATATTCTACTGTTCAGAATTGGTATGCAGGAGATCCAGAGACAGGTAAAGGCGGCATTTACAACTTTGTAACAAAAAGAGGTCTTTGTGAAGGGGCCTTTTCTAAAATTTCTTGGACTCAGGTAGAAGCAGGAGCTGCTATAACTTGGAAATATCCTAGCTGCATTTTAAAAGGGGATCACTCTGTAGGTGAGTTTTATTCCGTAGCTTTAACAAATGGGAAGATGCAAGCTGATACTGGCACGAAAATGATCCATGTTGGAAAGAACACTAAATCAACGATTATTTCCAAGGGGATCTCGGCTGACCAGTCACATAATAGTTATAGAGGGCTAGTCAAAGTCTTACCTAATGCTAAAAATGCCAGAAACTATACACAGTGTGACTCTATGCTAGTGAAAAATGAATGTTCGGCAAACACATTTCCCTATATTGATGTAGAAAATGATAGCTCACAGGTAGAACACGAAGCTTCTACATCTAAACTAAGTGATGAACAGCTTTTTTACCTTCAGTCTAGGGGGATTTCAAGAGAAGACGCCATTCAGTTAATTGTAAATGGATTTTGCAGCCAGGTTATTAAAGAATTACCACTTGAGTTTGCAACGGAAGCACAAAAATTATTAACTTTAAAATTGGAAGGATCAGTAGGTTAACTATGTTACACATCAAAAATCTAACATCGAATATCGAAGATAAAACCATTTTGGATGGTTTAAATTTCGAGGTTAACAAGGGAGAAGTCCATGCAATTATGGGCCCTAATGGCGCTGGAAAATCAACACTGGCCAAGGTCTTAGCTGGTTATCCTGCCTATGAATCGAGTGGGGAAATATGGTTTAAAGGACAAAATATTTTAGATCTGGAGCCAGAAGAAAGAGCTTACTTAGGTCTTTTCATGGGATTTCAACATCCCATTGAGATTGCAGGGGTTAGCAATTCCCTTTTCCTTTTTTCTGCCTTAAATGCAAAGAGAAAAGCAGAGAACTTGCCAGAGTTAAATAAAGAAGCATTTCAAACTCTTTTAGATGAAAAAATGGAAATTATGCAGATCAAAAAAGAGTTTCAGGATCGATCTATTAATGAAGGATTTTCAGGTGGAGAGAAAAAGAGAAATGAGATTTTGCAGATGCTTATGTTGAACCCTGATCTTGCTATCTTAGATGAAACTGATTCAGGTCTTGATATTGATGCGATGAAAGTAGTTGCTAAGGGAGTTAATCTTATAAGATCACCTGAAAAAAGCTTAGTTCTCATTACTCACTACCCAAGGTTATTAGAATATGTAAAGCCCGATTTTGTCCATGTCATGATGGAGGGAAAAATTGTGCATTCAGGGGATTTTTCTTTAGCCAAACAGTTGGAAGAAAAAGGGTATGACTTTTTAATTAGTGAGGCTCATTCATGAGCGTGCCTTTTATTCAAGAAGGATTAATTCCCAGTGATCTGCTGCATAGTTTAAGAATTAAAGCGTGGGACCGTTTTCAGGAAGTAGGCCTTCCTAGCCGTAAAAGTGAAGCCTTTAAATATGTACCATTGGCTAAAATTTATGCTCATGAATTTTCATTAATTGATAATTATTCATTAGATAAGAAAAGCTTTTCTTCTTTTTTGCTTGAAGATCATGATCACTTAGTATTTGTTAATGGAGCGCTCAGGTTAGATTTAAGTAATTTTTCTCCTGACTTGGAAATTGTTTCTTTAGATCAGGCCATGAGCAGCTTTGCTATGTTTTTGCAAAATAGATTAACTAAGTCTCTAAAAGAAGATACGGATCCTTTTAGCCTTTTGAATTTTATATTTCACAAGCAAGGAGCTTTTTTATTTTTACCATCTAACGTGAACCCTGAAAAACCACTTCAAATAGTAAACCTTACTATTGGACTAGAGCCAGGTCCTTTTGTTTCTATGCCGAGAGTTCAGGGAGTTATCGGAAAAGGAAGTTCCTTAAATATTACTATCACCTCTCATCATATAGGGGAGTATGCACATCACTGGTCTATTCCTGTTATTGATATAGTACAAGAGGAGAACTCACATTTAAAAGTAGTAGATGTCATTCAAGATCCAGTAGAAAATTGGTATTTCGGGTCTTATCATTATTATTTGAAGAGAAATGCTTCTTTAAAAACAGTAGATTTGGGATCTGGGACAAAAGTAACGAGAAGAGACTATCAAGTAACTTTAGAAGAGCCTTATGCCAATGCCAAAACATATGGGCTTAATTATCTTACTCAAAAAAATCAGTCCCATACACATGTTCTGATGAAGCATTTAGCAGAAAGCTGCACCTCAAGCCAGCTTTTTAAAACAATCTTGGATGATGAAGCAGTCTCTTCTTTCGAAGGAAAAATTTATGTACATAGCAAAGCGCAAAAAACAGAGAGCTATCAACTCAATAAAAACTTAGTTCTAAATGAAAAAGCAAAAGCACATTCAAAGCCTAACTTAGAAATTTTTGCTGACGATGTAAAAGCCTCGCATGGTGCAACAATCGGCCAACTTTCGCTAGAAGATTTGTTTTATATGCAGTCTAGGGGAGTTGCTTTACAGGAAGCTAAAAAGCTTTGTGTACAAGGATTTTTAGCTGAAATTCTTGAAGAAGTTGATGTGTTGACGTTAAAAAAATCTTATCCAGTGATGTAGATGAAAAATTTTAAGTCCGAATTTCCGCAAGCAGATAAAGTTATTTATTTGGATTCTGCAGCAACTACTTTAAAGCCTAAAAAAGTAATAGATAAGCTCTCTCAGTTTTATCTTAATGAATATGCAACTGTTCATAGAGGTGCGTATAGTTTATCAGTGGGAGCTTCAGAAAAGTATTATAACACTAGGCAGGCTGTTGCTAAATTTATTAACGCCAATACAGATGAAATTATTTTCACAAAAAATACAACAGATGCAATTAATTTAGTTGCTAGATCTTGTGGAAGTCTTTTTCAAGAAAATGATGAAATTATATTAACGGAGCTAGAACATCACTCTAATATTGTTCCGTGGCAGACACTTGCTAAAGAGAAAAAACTCCACATCAAATACATCCCTATAAATGATAAGAATGAGCTGATTATAGAAGAATTTGAAAAACTCTTAACTCCTCATACAAAGCTAGTTTCCTTAGCCCATATTACCAATGTTACTGGAACAGTTAATCCTATTGCTAGCATTATTCAAAAAGCCCATAGTATGAATGCTAAAGTATTGGTAGATGGAGCTCAGGCTATTGCTCACCTTCCTATTGACGTTAAAGAGTTAGATGCAGATTTTTACTGTTTTTCCGCCCACAAGGCATATGGTCCGAATGGAGTGGGAGTTCTTTATGGAAAGTATGAACTTTTAGAAAAAATGCCTCCCGTAGTTTATGGGGGAGACATGATTGAAAAAGTGTCTTTTGAATCTGCTACTTTTCAAAAGCCACCTTATCGTTTTGAGGCAGGGACACCAGCTATTGCTGAAATAATTGCCTTTAAAGAATCTATCGATTTTTTATCCTCTATTGGCATGGCTAACATACAAAAGCAGGAAAATGATCTTTTTAGTTATCTGCATCAAGAAATGACAAAGCTCTCTGATATAGTACTTCCTATTGGGATGCCTTCTGAGCAAGCATCCATTATTAGTTTTACACATAATCATTTACACCCGCTAGATTTAGCTACTTTTTTAGACTTAAAAAAAATAGCCATTAGAACTGGAAAGTTATGTGCTGAGCCACTGATGCAAAAGCTGAATGTCGCCTCTTTGTGTAGAGTATCATTAGGTATTTATAATACTGTTGAAGATGTTGACAACTTTATTCAAGCAATACAAGAAATAAGCTCTAAACTAAGTACAATTACCCGCTAAGCGCTGGAAACATTTCTTTTAAAGCGACAGATAAAGAGTCTAAAGCATTGGATGCTACCACAAGTCCCCCAATCCTAGTAAAGATATTCAACCCCACTCTACCCAATATATTTTCCACCTTAGTAGCAAAGTAAAGTATAGTTCCCATAAAAAGAGCTACAGCAATAGCTACAAAACTTAAGATACCATGATTTATTAAGCCAGTATACTGGCTTGCTTCTACTATGATAGCACTAATTGCTCCTGGTCCTGCAATTAAGGGAATTGCTAAGGGAGTAATGGCAATAGATGACTTAGTGATGGCTTCGACTTTTTCTTCTGAAGTTTGTTTAAGTCTGGTGTCTTCTGCTCTTAGCATTGAAAATGCAAGCATTAAAACTACAAGTGCTCCTGCAAATCTAAAAGGAGCTAGTTTAATTCCCAAGATAAGTAGAACTGGCATGCCAAGCCAAGTAGATCCAACTAAAATGCAAGCTACTGCAAAGGTTGCTATTAAGCTCGTTCTTCTTCGGTCTTCAAAAGTATCAGCAGCAGTTAATTTTAAAAAAAGAGGTAGAACGGCAAACGGGTTGCAGATCATTAAAAGCGCTATGAAATAGTTAACAAACCTTAAAATATTCATAAACTTCAGGTGTAAAATATTTTTTAATAGAAAACAATTCTCTTTTACGAAAAATTCATGTATTAAGTGATAAAAACTCTAAGCTTTATTTAATAAAGACACAAGATCTCTTTCAATAGAAGCCTCAAATAAAGAATCAAATACACCTTGAGAGCCCGCTTGGAATTTTTTAAGGGTACTTCTGATATTTTTAATCCAACTAAGTCTATCTTCAGACTCTATAAGTTTTAAGGGAGGGAGTTGTTTTTCTATTTCTGCATCCGAAAGATCAGGATTGCTTTGAATAGATCGAATAATAATAGAGGCGCTTTGCCACGTATGAAAATATCTATTCATATAAGCATTATTTTTAGCTGTTTTACTTTTTTTCCTAAAAAACTTGGAAACATGATAAATAGCTCTTCGAATATTTTTTACTGAAAAAAACTCAAGAGGAGAAAAGTATTTTAATAGCTGTTCATCAGAAAGGCTCTTTAAGTGTTTAAAAATGTTACTTACTGCATGCTTAGCTAAAAGTTTAACAAGAGCAGTTTTGTAAGAGCCCTTATCATATATAAGTGTTGTTTTTATAAGTTTGATTGAGGAATCATTTGATAAAAGCTGTTCAATGTCTTGATAGGAGGCCTGTTGTAAAAAAGTTCCAGCAGATTCTAGCGCCTCTTTCCTGATGGTTTCAGTAATGTTGTGCATATCTCGATCTTTTTTGATGAAGCGATCCATAATCCTTTTATGGAGCTCTGATGTCATCACTTGCGAAGATAAATCTTTTTGTTTGCTTGAGGATACTTCTAATACAAGCTCATCAATCAAATCCTCTCTCATTTGAGCCAAAAATTCCTGTATTTTTTTTCTTGATGAAAACCGCAGTGCAGTTGGATGTCTTAGTACTCTTGAAGGGGGTAGGTGAAGATGGGTATTAACAATGTTTCTCAGTTGAGTTGTTTCTTGCTCTTGTATGTCATATATAAATGAAATTGCTTCTTCTTCAGAAAAGTGATGAAGGTATTCTTTTGCTTGTATATAAACCTTTTCTACAGGAGTTCCCATAGAAAGTCTTTTGTACACATTAAATAAAAGGTTTTCCTCTGGTTTTCGAGCGTGTAAATGTTTGATTTTCTTAACAACAAGTGGAAGTAGTTTATCAATACTTGTAGCTTTATAGTCGATTTCTTCATTTATAAGTATTTGCTTAACTTCAAAGCTAGAGTTAATGGGAACCTCTGGATGCTGCTTTAAAATTGTCATTGTTAATTCATGAATTTTCTTATTATTGGGATCAACAAATCTAATTGGTAGAGGATCTGCTTTAATTGTGGAAATGCTAGTTGGATGCACGTAAAAAGGGGTAGGTATCATATGTTATGCCATTCTTATTTTAAATTGCTGAGATAAGTAAAATTATTGATTCCTACTGAGAAAAGATAGGAAAAAAGGGGTAAAGTGAAACCCCATTTAAGGGGTTTCTAAAATATTTTGTATTTTAAACAAGACCTTCTAGGCTTATACGTAGCATTGTCTCACGTTGCCTTTCCTGTGAAGTCCTTCGTTTTGCCCTTTGAGTCAGAGCAATTCTCTGCCTTGAGTAAGAGATAGCATAGACCAAAGTATCTTTGGAGTAACTTTTTAGCGTTTTAAAGTCTAACTGTTCTTCTATCTCTCTATCAGAAATATCAGGAAATGTTCGAATTATATCAGTAATAGATCTAAGATCTTGCTCCATTTTTGCTAAACGATCTATAAAGTCAGCATCAGATCCTAATCCATGCTCATCTAAGTAAAGCCTTATATGTGCCGGCGAAAGCTTAATAAAGTTATCGTCAAACTCAGCAAGAGAAAGAGCTAGTAACGCTTCATTTTTTGCTTGAAAAATTCCCTTTAGTGTTTCAGGAGAAGCGAGGTGTCTGGCAATCTCTTTTGCTCCTTTAAGTTTTAAGATTTCCTCTTCACTTAAGTGCCAATTTTCCTTGCAAATTCGAGTCAAGAGGGCATCTTCATCGGCTTTTAATGCTTTTAAAAACTGACGGGCTTCTTTTTTATTAGAAATTTGATCCTTCAACGCTGTAATGATTTTACTTATTGTAGTACCCACAGGGTGCTGGTAAAATGCACCTCGTAAAACTTTGTTAACTGAAGTTGCATCAGATGCAACGGAGGCTGCATCAGATTCAACAGAAGATGCATCTGAAGAAAAAACTTTGTGGTTTTTAATATCTGGAAACAAAGCAAATTTGCTAGCTTCAGGAAGCTTTAAAATTTGATCTGCATTTAAGTTGGGGTTACTTCTGCAAATAATAGCTAATTGCTCCTCATTTGATTGAATCATCTCGTTCACATACTTAATTGCTTCTTCTTGAGGAAAAGCTGAAATACGGTGACTGATTCGATTATAAATGTTTTTTGCAGGAGTGCCTAAAGGCATTTTTGAAAACTGCTTTACTAAGAAAGACTTCTCCTTAGCAACTAGCTTTTCTTTTTTTGCTGCCCTTTTAGCGGTTAAGGCATCGATATATTTACGCGCTTCTTTCTCTGAAAGAGATATAGAACCGTTACATTCAGCGTAAATATCTTCAGAGGAACCTGTTGGATTTATATCAGCTATGAATTGTATGAATTCTCTATCTGTATTTTTTGATCTTGAACGCTCTTCTTCAATAATACGCCTTTTTTTAGGATTCAGTTTTGAGATAGCCTCTTCTTGTATTAAGTCTACAAGCTCTTGAATATTTTTGTGAGCTGCGAACTCTTGCATTGCAGGAAGAAGTAAAAATTCACCTATTGGCAGTGAAGGGTAATTTGCACAAATTAATCGTAGCCTTTCAATACTGGCTTCTCTCTTAGAATTAATGAATGCAATGGCTTCTTCTTTAGTAAGAGAGCTTATAGACTTTTTTATGGCTTTATAAACTTGCTCTGCAGAAACATCTATAGGAAGCTTTTTATAAACTTTTAATAAATAAGATTTATCTCTTTCTGCAAAAAAATTAAGGTTAAGGTATTCAATAGCTTCTTTTTTTGAGACATAATCTATAGAGTCTTTTACGGCTTCATAAACTTCTTTTGCGGAATTTGCCGTAGGAGATTTTTTATAAGCATCTGATAAAGCGGCTTTATCAGTTTCTTCTAAATATTCAATTGAACCTTTAAGGTCATTTCGATCATCCCGTGAAGTCAATTGTGTTTGCTGCATATTTCTAATAGAAATATCAATGTCCAGATGTTTTTCAAATATCTTTGCTTCAGGAAGTTCAAGGATTTTTTCTGGACTTGAAAGAGGATTTTCCTGACAAAGATGTTCAAATTTTGCATGGTTCTTTTGGATTATGCCATTAAGGTAGGCTATTGCATCCTCTTTCGAAAGAACTTTCATTGATTCCTTGGCGAAAGAATAAATAACTTTAGCAGAAGTTCCTAAAGGAAAATCTAAATAAGCTTGAACTAAGTGGGTTTTGTCTTTAACGGGTAATTCTTTTTTTACAAGAGCTACATACTTTTTTACATCTTCAGGCTTTCTATGACTGGCAACTTCTTGGATACTAGGATGAAAGAATAAGTCGTCGGGAGTTGAAACTGGAAATTTACTGCATACTTTTTCAATTTGTTCTCTATCCAGATTCTGTAAACAACGAATAACAATAAGGGCAGTTTTTTCTGAGCAATCATATAAGAACTCTTTAGCATGGGCATATACAATATCAGCTGGGGTGCCCATTGGAAGAGCCAAGTATGACGACATCAAAAGATCTTCATCAACTCTTCGTAACTGAAGGGTTGCGTTTATTTGCTCATTATTCTCAGACTTAATGGACTCTGCATCACTTGAGGTTAAACTACTTTCTTCAGAAAAATCAAAAAGATACTCATTTTGATCTAATAGACTATCTACAACTGCACGTGGTGTTAGTACTTCTGTAACTGTGTCCATCACTATCCCCCATGGGTTTTTTGTTGACCAAGGAATATAGCATTTTCAATTTAAACTTTAAAAGAAAAAAAAGATTATGTTAAGAAAATGTTAATAAGTGGGAACTTTGTCTACTAATTTGTCTATAGCTTTAACCCAATCCAAGGACTCTTTGCCTAATTGCTGAACTATAAAATACCAAGCAATAGTTAAACATAAAAGTCCAAGCCAGGACTTTAAGGGGATACCTAAAAAGACAATTTGTACTTGTGGTGCTAAGCGGTTAGCAATTCCTAAAAACATTTCTGCCATAAGTATACCTACAATGGAGGGAGCTGCCAATTGAATGGCCAAGCTCATAACATGGTTGAACAAGGAAATAACAAGTTTCCAAACAGGGATTTTTAAATTAAAAAAAATAGGGTTTAAAAACTTATTAACAGGAATGAAATCAAAAGAGCTAACTAATGTTTGTAAAAAAATAAATGGTCCATCAATAGAGAAAAAAACAGCAATTAGAACGTAATTATAAAAAATACCAATTGACCCGGTTTGTGTTTGCGTCGTCGGGTCGGTAACTTGAAGAGAAGAAGCTCCTCTCATATGATCTACTAATGTTCCTGAGTTTTGAGCGACGTAAAATGGAATGGTTACTAAAAAGCCTAAAATAAAACCTATGAGAAGTTCTTTCATGGCATAGCCAACAAAAAAAATATCCAAGGGAAGTTCGCTTTTTGCCTTTAGCATTATTTGGGGTAGTAATATGGCGCAAATGCTAATGCTAAACATGACTTTAATAGGTGCTGGTAGATTTTTTCCTCCCCAAAAGGGAGCTAAAACAACAATTGGTACAATGCGAAAAAGTGTTAATAAGAAGTATGACAGAACAGATATGGGAGTTAAATTAGAGAAGCTTAGGTACAAATTCAAATAGCTGTCTGTAGCAGAGACTAAGTCATGCATTGTTTAAGGTTTCCAATTGGGGAAATTATTGAAAATAGTGCCCGCAAAATTTATCACCTGAGCGCCAAGCCAGCCACCCAGCAAGATCAATGTAATGACAACAGCAAATAACCTAACCGTAAAGGAAAGAGTCTGTTCCTGAATTTGTGTTGCAGCTTGAAATATAGCGACTAAAAGACCAAATACCATGCTCACCAGAATGGGAGGTCCAGAAAGAATTAAAATAAGAAGAAGCGCCTGATAAGTTAGCTGATAGATTTCGTTTAAAAACATACACTATTTAAATGTTAACATTAATCCTTGTACTAATAAAGTCCACCCGTCGATCATAACGAGTAATAATAGTTTAATAGGCAGCGCAATGGTTAAAGGTGAAAGCATCATCATACCCATAGCAAGTAAAATATTGGATGTTACTAGGTCAATAACAAAAAATGGCAAATAAACTAGTACTCCAATTTCAAATGCTGCTTTTAACTGCGTGGTTATAAATGCCGGTATTAAAATGATAAAATCATTTTGTGTAAGACTTTCTTTAAAAGGCTCCGGGAACATCCGATAAGCTAACTGGTAAAATGATCGAGTATTTTTGACAATGCTGTTTCGTTGCAAGAATCCCCTTAAAGGTTCCTTTGATTGATCCATGACTTTAATGAGATAAGATGCCGTCTGTCCTGAAACAAGCTCAGGAGGAGAGTCCTGCTTAATCACATCTTCGGATGCTTTATACATAGCATATCCAGTGGGGAACATAACGTAAATTGTCAAAAGAAGTGCTATACCATTGATTACTTGGTTAGGGGGGGATTGCTGGACCCCTAAGGCATTTCGAACGAGCGCTAAAACAATTACAATTTTTACATATGAGGTAAGCAGCATAATCACAAAAGGTAAAACAGCAATACCAGCTAAAATAGCCATTTTAGTGATTACTGAAGGACCTTCAAAGCTTAGCTGATCAGGTTGTTGCTGCTTTTGCGCAAGTTGAGTAACTAAATTTTGTGTTTGATTTGTTCCCGTAGTTTGCTGTGCAAAAACTGACAGAGAAGAAAAAACAAGAAAAAAAAGAATTATTTTTTTAAATGACATGTTTTACCGTTTTTTTAAAAACGCCTCGAATGCGGCTTCTAAAGCTCGCCACTGGTTTTCAAGTTGTGCATTAATAATGCCACCTTCTGTTTCTATTACGCAACCTCCAGGTTCAATATCTGATCTTTCCTGTATAGAAAAAGTCTCAACCTGCTCTAAGTTCTTTTTTAATTTTGACTTTTTCTCATCTAAAATCTCTAAATCACCTTTATTTACATAAATTTTTATATGCCTGTGTTGTGTAACAGGTTTGAGAGCTTGAGAAACAATTTCTACAATTCGTTCAGGATTTAGCTGAAGTTCTTCACCTAGAATTTTTCTAGCAGCTTGGAGGGATAAAGGAATAATTTTTTTCTGTACTTCCTCATGGATTTTTTTTATCTCGCGATCCATTAAAAGTATTTTTTCATTTAATTCTTCTAATCCTTTTTGGAAACCATCCTCATAGGCCTGCTCTTTTAGTTTTTCACATTCGTCGTGCGTTTGCTTTTTAAATTCTTCTACTTCGTGCTTTGCTTTTTTTAGAATCTCTTCAGCTTCTAATAGCAGAGAAAACTCTTCTTTCGAAATTACTTTAACACCTGGTGCGGCATGGATTTGCCCTTCTTTAATAAGGGAGAAAAATTTCATCGGCTTTTCCTGATAAAGTTAATAATTTCTAAAACTTGTGCTCTAATATGATGAACAACTTTTGCAGATATTTTCTTTTCTGAAAACTTTATAAGGGAGTTCCCTCTTCCAGAGTCTAAAAAGTGGGTAATATACCATATCAGATCGGGATGAGATAAGCAAAGAGCAAAGCCCAACCTGTTGAGTCCTCTTTTATGCAATATTTTATGGAATTGCTCTTCTGTTTTGTCCCACTCAGATAAAAGAGGGGCAAAGGAGTAGGGTTCTTGATAAGAGCTAATTTTTTTTAAAAATTGTTTTTGCTCAGAAGATAAAGAGCTGTTTATTAATTTGATGCTTTTTGTGTCGACCATTTTTTTTAGGTCGACTGCAACATCAAAAAGAGCTAAAAAGTCAATCAGCTTAATAAGCTCAACTTTAGAAAGCTCCAGCAAAATATTCATTTCAGAAAATGGTAGGTAGTTTTTAGGAAGCAAGGTATCTGCTTCACCTAACAGGCTACCTAAAAAAACGAGTAAGCAGTAATGCTTGGCAAACTGCGAAAGTTCAACGGGCTTATGGGAAATCTCTAAAGCTTTTTTAAGCTTATCTTGGATTGAAAAGCTTAAAGCGCTCATTAAAATATGGGCATCTGAGGAGTCTTCTAAAGAAAATAAAGTTGCATACAACCAAGAATAATGAACATTGTTTAAAATTCTTTCTATATTGAAGTCGTCGACAGAAAAAAAGGCAGTTTGATCTAAATCTAAAATTTCTTTTTTTTCGTTATCTGGCAAAAACTCCAGCAATTTCTTGCTATTGGTTGCTTTATTTAAAAGTGTCTTAAGCACAATTATAGAAGAAGGTTTCATAAACTTTAAGACTTAGGTTTTTTTCGAGAAGGCAATATTTTTTTTACCTGTAATACATTTTGTAAAACTTGAGGATAAAATTTAATTAATAGCCAAATAGCTAAACTGCCAAATCCAAGAACAAGCATTATCATGAGGAAAAATAAAAATCTAAATTTTCCAACAGAGCTTTTGCTCATCACAATAGACCAAAGCTTAACGTAGTCTTGGTCGGGCATAGTAGAAATTGTTTGGCTGTGACTATCTTGTATAGCTGTCATAAACCTGGATCTATCAGAAATAACAGAAACACTATCATACGTCATTTTGGGGATACTTCCAGCTACAAGTCTTTTAATTTTGCTATCTAAATGATTATTAGGGTCGTCTAAAACGCCCATGTGCTTTACAAAAACAGCTGAAGTAAGCTTTGGTGGTGCTTCACCTAAAGCAGGTTCTTCTAAAGGGAAGGAAATTTGCACGTCGGCATCTAAGACTCCGTCCATTTTGCGGATAGTATTTTTAAGTTCTTCAGCAAGGCCGGCGTGATAACGGATTGTTGATTCACGATCAGAGGACATAAGTCCTGTTTTAGCAAATAACTCTAGTAAATTTGTTCCTTGTCTTCTTGGAAGGCCGACTTCGTTTAAAAGTCCCATGGCTCTGACCATGTTATTTTGTTCAACCGCAATGTTCCACATGTTACCGCTGCCGCCGCCGGCTCCGGCAATTTCTCCAGCAGAAGCTGAGATTTTTTGTGCAGATATTCCATTGTTTGCTAAATAAACAATAATTTCATTTGCTTCTCTTTCATCAACATTATTAACAATGGGCAAGTTGGTTTCACAACCCGAAAGAAATAAAAGGGTAAGGACTAAACATAAAGATTTTAAATAACGCATGACTAACACTCTTCTTATATTCTTTTATAACTGGTATGTGAATTTTTTTGTTTCTAAACTTTTTTGTATGTATTTCCAAATCGGTTTAAATAATAATCTCGAATACCTAAACATCCAGCTTTATAGCGTTTTAATTTCATAGATTTTTTTTCGACTTTATCTTTGGGCAAAAATCTTTTAAAGAGGAAAAGCTCCAAAGATTTGAGATATCTAAGCTTATAAATTTTAAAAATTTCAGGCAGTAAAACCTTTTTATAAGCTGCCATTTTTTCCTTTTTAGAAGCATTTCTGCTAATCCAAAATAGTCTGTTTCTCCACCAAAAATAATGCATTTGAGGTTTCCCTCCATCAAAAGAAGCGGAGATTTTGTGAGATATTATGGCATCTTGCACAGAATAAGTTAAAAAGAAATGTTGTTTTGCTCTAAAACAATAATCACTTTCTTCCCAGAGAAGAAAGAATTTAGGTTCAAAATATCCAATAGTCTCTACGACTTTCCTTCTGATAAAAAAAGAGCAGCCGCAAACATAGTCGACCTGTTTATATTTTTGAGCGCATAAAATTGTTTTAAATTCACACTTTCTTGCATCCCACATCCCACCAAAATGATACATTTCGTTGTTTTGATTTAATACTTTAGCTCCAAAAATCCCTCCATCTGGATTGTCCTTTGAAGCTTCAACAAAGGCATGCAATATATTAGGGTCTACTAAGGCGTCATTATTTAGAATTAATATAAAATCAGCGCCTTTTCCAATTGCATACTTAATTCCTACGTTGTTGCCTTCGGCATATCCCAAATTCTTATCATTGCGAAGTAGAGTGATTTCAGGAAAAAGCTCTTGGAAGGTTTCAACAGAGCCATCTTCAGATCCATTGTCTATAAGAACTGTTGAAAAAGCGGGGTAGTTGATTTTTTTTACAGAAGTTACGCACTTAATTGTATCTTCTTTATTTTTCCAATTAAGAATGAGGATGAAAATTTGAGGAAATTCTTTTTGCATAACTTTCCCAGCCCTTTTTTCTATACATTTTTGCTCGTTTTAAGGGATCTTTATCCATATATAAAGATCTTCCTACAATAATAATATCGCTTTGTGAAGAAAAAATGATATCATCAATTGAACGATAAGACTGAGAGAGACTGTCACTTTTAGCTTGAAGGCTGACTCCAGGTGTTAAGTGAAGATGAGCTGGATGATCAGAAATTTTCTCTTGAGAAATAAAACCTATGACAAATTCTTCATAGGCAAGAGCCATTTCGACAGCTTTAGTAGTATAGCTTTCTGTGATTAAATTTCCTTGCGAGCTCATTTGAGCAAGTAAAAGAAGACCCTTTTCTTTTTTTCCATTGGACTGTAAAAGACCTTCAATAATCCCTTTGCCTGGTAGAACATGGGCATTAATAATATCAGCCCAGCTAGCAATATTGAAAATACCTTTTTCATATTGAAGACGAGCGGTATTTCCAATATCTGCAAACTTACGGTCTTCGAACAGCAAAAACTGATGCTTTTGAGATAATGCGGTTAATTTATGTATGACTTCGTCAGAAAAATCTTCCAAAATATCAATATGGGTTTTAAGAAGGCAAATTTCAGGGCCTATGCTATTGGCAAACTTAAGTAGATCTTGAGCTTTTGTAAGGTCTGCCGAGGCACATAAATTGGTTTTCTTTTGCTCCATTAGCAAAAAAAGTTTTTTCGCTATGGGGTTCTTGGTAAACTTAGAGCGTTCAAAAAAAGAAAGGGACATGCAGTTATAATGGGTTTCTTAAAAAGTTCATGGCACTTTCGTAGTGCTCTTGAGATATTTTTTTTGTATTTATCAGCTGACTTAAGATTTGATGTATTGAAAATAGGGAAATTAATTGGCAGTTTTCTTTCTTTAAAGCATCTTGAGCTCCTTGCTCTCGGTCAATTAAGCTGATTACATGAGTAACTACAAGACCTTCTTTTCTTGCTGCTAGCACTGTTTCTTTTACACTGGATCCAGTCGTAGTTATATCCTCAATAATAAGAACGTTACTACCTTTTTTATAAACTCCTTCTAATAACTTTTTAGTGCCATAGGTTTTTCTCTCTTTTCTCATTAATAGCAGAGGCTTTTTAAAAAGTATGGAAAAGGCGCTGGCTATAGGAATTCCTGTGTAGGGGACTCCTAAAACTGCATCAAAGGTAAGATTCTTTGCTTTAGATTCGATAGCAATAGCAATATTAATTAGAACTTCTGGATAGGAAATAGATTCTCTTAGATCAAGATAAAAGGGGGAGACTATTTTACTTTTTAGCTCAAATGATCCAAATTTAATAATTCCTAAGTCATAAAAACAATCAACCAACTGCATGTATACCTCTTTTTGAATGGTATTGATAGGCTAGTAAGGGGTCAAAAATCATTCCTGTTGCACATAATGCAATGTCAGCACCGTATTTAAAAAATTCATCAAAATGTTCCGCTAGAGTAATCCCTCCAACGCCCATAATGGTTATATCCAGTTTTTCTTCCTTTTTTACTTGAAAGGCATTTTGCACAAACTCCAAAGCAAATTTTCTAATCTGCCCTCCACAAATACCACTTGTAGGCCTGTGAATCCCCAGAGCTGGTTGGCTATCTTTAGTAAAAACCGGTCTTCCTAAAGAATTTAGTCCACAAATAGCATCAACATTTGCTTTAGCGGCCGCAATAACCACTTTCTTTAAGTGCTCATAAGAGGGGAAATTACCAACTTTGATAACTAAGGGAAGGGGAGCTATAGCAGTTTTGAGGGCTTTTGCAAACTGGTAAACATTTTCAGGGTCTAGGTAAAGTTGACTATGCATTTCAGCGACATTTGGGCAGGAAAAGTTTGCCTCAATAATAGATGCTCCGGCTTCTTTAGCTAAAAGGGCTGTATCGATAAAATCTTGTAAAAGAGACGTATCATTTGTTTGACTGCCTACTACAGAAACAATTAATACCTGTCCGGGCACCAGAGAAGCTTTTGCTTTTGCTATGTCATATAATAAAAAATCTCTTGATTGGGAAGGCATGCCAAAAGAGTTAGTAAGAGTTAAATCTTCTAGGGTTTCATGAGGCATATCTATTTGTACTGCATGATCTTCTTTAAGGTTGACATAGATCATATTAGGCAATGCATGTCCTTGGTTTTTATAAGAACGAATGGTCTTATATGTCAGAATATCAAAGCCAAGTTGAGCTGCCAAATTTATCCAGTTAGAGTTTAATAAAGGACCTGCTGCAACTCCGATGGGACTCTTTATGGCATGCCCAAGAAAATGAATATAATTGTTTTTATCTACAGCTTTTCTTTCGGGGATAACTTTAGTGTAAAATGGACCTGAAGCGGCATTTTCTGCATAGGATTTTGTAATATCATAAATAGGTGGGTTTTTTACAAACCAGTTTGGTGACTTCAGTTTATCCAATATTAAATACCTTCCCTTTTAAAATGACTATTTTGGGCCAGCCTTTTAATAGTTTGTTTTCGAAACATGACCAGCCTACTTTTGTTTTCATAT
>JASFVE010000035.1:0-21873 GCA_050049995.1 Chlamydiota bacterium
CTAACATTTCTGAAGAAAACTCATTAGAAAAACTTTCCTTAATGGAATGTCAAAGCCTTGAAGAAAGGTTCCTTGATGGTTTTTTTGAAAAATTAACTCATCTAAAAATAGCTGATTTAACCCAGACAAACATAATAGGAAGGTGTCTTACTCACATTTCATCGGAAAATCCATTGGAAGAACTTTCCTTAATAAGGTGCAAAAGCCTTGACGAAAGCTGTTTTGCAGATGTTCTTTTACGAGCGAAGTATCTAAAAAAGCTTGATTTAACTAGTACAAATATAACGGGAGAGTGCCTTGCTCACATTTCATCGGAAAATCAATTAGAAAATCTGATTTTAACTTTCTGTAGAAGGCTTGAAGAAAAGAATAAATTTTTTGCAGCATTTTTTTCAAAAGCAACGCATCTAAAAGAGCTTTCCTTCTCTTTTACAAACATAACAGGAAAGTGTCTTGCTTACATTTCATCGGACAATCAATTAGAAGAGCTTTCCTTAATGGAATGTCAAAGGTTAGAGGAAAGATATCTTGGTGATTTTTTTGAAAAAGCGATTCATTTAAATGAGCTCGATATATGCCATACAAACATAACGGGAATATCTTTTACCCGAGCGAAAAAAAATATAAGAAAAATTGCTGCTCTGGATGCTAATAAATTGAGAGGGAAATTCATACGAAAACTCCGAGAAAAGCACTAATCTGTAGTTATAAACTTGAAGGAGAGTGGCTATACCATTCCTCCTTTGTTTGAATAGAAGTTTACAGGTATCCTTAATGGGTATTTTTTTACGAGTTCTTCTAAAGATTGAAATTGTTATTTTTGCCCCTCTTCTTTTACTATTTTCGGCCTTGAATAATAGTTAACAATAAAAGGTTATATGACTGCAATTTCACTTACAAGGCCAGCATTACCAATAAATCTCTGGGGTAAAATAGTATCTTTTTTATCTCCTGAACAACAATTAATCATTCGTCGAGTTAATACACTGTGGCTACAACATTCTGAACAGAATATATATAAAGCAGCTCTTTTACAGTCTATTTCAAAGCTGCCAATAGATGGAATAAAGACGTTTTTAAAAGAACGCCCTTTGCTCATAAAAAACCTAGTTAATCAACAATTTCATGAAATCACGAACCCTAATTCCAAATTTACGAGAGAGCTCCTATCTAAAATAATTAGATGTGAATTTGAAAAAGACTTTTCTAGTGTAATAACATATTTGCAAAGCCTTACCGAAAAACAGCAAAAAATGATTGAAACTTTAGATTTTTCAAGTGATGATTTTAACACTTGTACAGATGAACAGGTTACTGAAGTAATTCAACTATGCCCTAATTTAAAATCACTAAACCTCTTAAACTTTAAAATAACAGGAGAGTGCCTTACTAAATTTCCTAAAGAAAACCAGCTAGAAAAACTTATCTTAGGAGGATGTGTAGATGTTGAGGAAGTTTTTCTTGAAAGACTTTTCTTAAAGGCTGCTTGTTTAAAAGAGGTTAATTTATCAGGAATAGATATAACGGGAAGCTGCCTTGCTCTAATCCCACAAAATAATCAGCTAGAAAAGCTTGTTATAGAAGGGTGTAAGGAGCTTGATGAAGAATATCTTATAGATTTTTTCTTAAGGGCCACTTGCTTAAAAGAGGTCGATTTATCTGACACAAACACTACAGGAGAAGGTCTAGCTCAAATTTCAAAACAAAATCAGTTAAAGCAGCTTGTCTTAGAGGAGTGTGAAGAGCTTAATGAAGATTTTCTTGAAATTCTTTTCCCAAAAGCCATTCATTTAAAATTTCTTAATTTATCGAATACATTTATAACTGGAAGTTGTCTTACACAATTTTCTGGAAAAAGCCAAATAAAACAACTAAGCATAGCAGGGTGTGAAGAGCTTGATGAGGCTGCCCTTGCATTTTTTTTCTCAAGGGCAATCCATTTAAAAGAAGCCGATTTATCCGACACAAACACCACTGGACAAGGACTTTCTAATATTTCTAAGGAAAATTATTTAGAAAAGATTTTTTTGGACAGGTGTTTATATATTCAGCGTGCTTTTCTATCAGCCTTTTACGTAAAGGCAATCCACCTAAAAGAGAGAGGATAAGCAATAGTTTTAGGTTTGAAAGAGGGAAGGTTAAAAAAAATAAATGGCACTCTAAAGAAGCTTTGCTTTAATGTTTTCGCCCTTAATAAAAAAATGAAGAATCATATGAGTACAATCTTTTCCACCAGTTCATCGTTGCCAGTAGACCTTTGGGGGAGCATACTATCCTTTTTACCACCTAAACAACAATTACTTAACTGCCGCGTTTGTAAGGTGTGGGAACAAGTTTCTAAAACCGATATATGTAGAATGGCTCAGCTGCAATCTATTTTTAAGCTTGAAGAAATAGAATTTGACTCATTTTTAGATAATTGTCCTAATCTTATACAAGATTTAGTTAATAGGGCCTTTAATAAACTTTTAGACCCTGGTTTTAAAATTAAAGGAGAATTTTTATCTAGAATTATCCAACATAAATTTGCAAGAGATCCCTCTACCGCACTATCATACTTGCAAAGTCTTTCCAAAGAACAGCAAGGACATATTAAGACTTTAAAGTTTTCATGCGACAGTCTTCTGGATTTTACAGACGAGCAAGTTATAGAAATAATGGCATTATGTCCTCGTTTAACGTCTTTAGCTTTTTTAAATTCTAATATAACAGGTGCAGGGCTTGCGCAAATTTCAGAAGAAAATCATTTGGAAAAGTTAAACTTAGATAATTGTGAGTCTCTTAATGAAGCTTCTCTTGCCGTTTTTTTTCAAAAAGCAAACCATTTAAAGGAAATCGATTTATCTAGGACAAGTATAACGGGAAGATGTTTTACTCAAACAAAGGTAAATAAACTAGAAAAACTTAACTTAAGGTGCTGCAATAACCTTGAGGAAAATTGTCTTGCAATTTTTCTTTCAAAAATGGTTTGTCTAAAAGAGGTAAATTTATCTTTGACAGATATAACGGGAGCGTGCCTTGTTTCAATTCCAAGGGCAGATAAACTAGAACGGCTTAACTTAGGATGGTGCGGGAATCTTGAGGAAAATTTTCTTTCGATCGTCTTCTCAAGAGTAATTCACCTAAAAGAAGTTGTTTTATCTAAAACAAACATAGCAGGAGATTGTCTTGCACATATTCCAGCGGGAAATCATTTAGAAAAGCTTGTCTTAAATGGTTGTAACAAATTTGATGAAATGGTTCTTGGGAATTTTTTTTCAAGGGTAATTCACCTAAAAGAGGTGGATTTATCTAGTAAAAATATAACGGGAAAGTCTCTAGTTCAAATTCCAAAAGAAAACCAATTAGAGCAACTTGTCTTAGATCGGTGTAAAAATCTTGAGGAAGATTCTCTTGCAGTTGTTCTCTCAAAAGCTATTCATTTAAGAGAGGTGAGTTTAGCTGATACAAATATAACGGGAAGGTGCCTTGTTTCAATTCCAGAAGGAAGTCGCTTAGAAAAGCTTGCTTTAATTGGTTGCGAAAATCTTGAGGAAGATTCTCTTGAAGCTGTTTTCCCCAGGATAGTTTATTTACGAGATCTTGATTTAGCTTTTACAAACATAACAGGAAGGTGTCTTTCTCGTATTTCAGAGGAAAACCACATTGAATGTCTTGATTTTAGTTTTTGTGAAAATCTTGAAAAGAGATTCCTACAAAGACTTCCGAAAGAAATTTTAAAAAGATCTACTTTCTAAAGATTTAAGTTGTTATCTTTTGCTGACTTTTTTTACTATTTTTGCCCTTTATAATAATAAAGGTCAACATGAGCGCAATTTCACCTACCAGTCCAGTATTACCCGATGATATTTGTGGGGGCATACTATCCTTTTTACCAGCTAAACAACAACTGCCTAACAGACGAGTTTGTCAAACATGGGAACGAGTCTCTAGGTCAGATTTTTGTAGCATCGGTCTTATGCAAGCTATTTCGAAACTTAGAGCAAGAGAAGTAACAACATTATTACAAAAATGTCCCAGTCTAGAGCATTTAGTTCATCAGACATTTAATCAAAGTTTGGATCCTACTTCCCAAATCCAGAAAGAATTTATTACTAAAACAGTTGAAGCTAAATTTGAGGAAGATTCTTCTGCGCTAATATTGTACTTACAAAGTCTTTCCGAAAAACAACGAGCAATGATTGAAACTTTAAAATTTTCAAGGCTCCCTATAACTTTTCCTGACTTAACAGACGAAGAAATTTTGGAAGTGATTAAATTATGTCCTAATTTAAAGTCTTTAACTCTTTATAATCTTAAGACAACAGGAAGTTTTCTAGCTCAAATCCCAGAGGTAAATAAGCTGGAAAAACTTAGCTTAGGTTGTATGGATATTAGAGCAGAGTGCTTTGCTGAGTTTTTTCAAAGAGCAACTCATTTAACGGAACTTGAGTTACACACACCTAATAATACAGGTGAAGGACTTGCTCAAATCCCTGAAAACAATAAGTTAGAAAAGCTTGTTTTAAAACATGCTTACAATCTTCAGGAAGGATTTCTGGAAGATTTTTTTCCAAAAGTGGCTCATCTAAAAGAGCTTGATTTATCTGGAACAGAAATAACGGGAGGGTGTCTTACCCACATTCCTCAAAATAACCAACTAGAAAAGCTTATTTTATGCAGCTGTGAAGTTCTTAATGATGAACCTCTTGGAGTGTTTTTCTCAAAAGCTTTTCAATTAAAAGAGGTCTGTTTTAATCCGAAAAACTGCAGCCAACAAATAACAGGAAGGTGTCTTGCAAAAATACCAGAACAAAACCGCTTAGAATACCTTAACTTAAGGTTTGGTGAGAGTCTTGATGAAAATGCTCTTGCAGAATTTTTCTTAAAAGCAACTCATCTTCGAGGGGTTGATTTATCTTCCTCAAACATAACTGTAGGATGTCTTGCTCAAATTCCATCTAATGCCTTATTGGAAGATCTTAATTTAGAGCTCTGTAAAAATCTTGATGAAAATGCTCTTGCAGGATTTTTATCAAAAGCAATTTGCTTAAAATCTCTTGATTTGTCTTATACAAATATGACGCGAAAGAGCCTTACCCCTCTCTTAAAAGAAAATCGTATAGAAAGGCTTAATTTAGTTAGATGCGAAGATTTTGATGATGAATTCCTAGCAAACCTTTTCTTAAACACACCACATTTAAAAGAGATCAATTTATCTGAAACAAATATAATAGGAACCTGCCTTACTCAGGTTTTATCAAAAAATCTTATGGAAAAAGTTGCTTTAGCTAGGTGCCCACATCTTGACGAAAGTATCCTTCTAGATTTTTTCTTAGAAACCTCACATCTAAAAGAGGTTAATTTATCTGAAACAAATATAATAGGAAGCTGTTTGGGGGGAATTCTAAAGAAGAAAAACAAACTAGAAAAACTTTTCTTAAGAAAATGTAGGTATCTTAATGAGGATATCTTTACAACTTTTTTTGCCAATGCAGTTTATTTACGAAATCTTGATTTATACTCTACCTGGATAACAGGAAGCTTTTTAGCACAAATTCCAGCGAATAATCTCTTAAAAAACCTTAACTTATGGCTCTGTCAAAACCTTAATGAAAAAGCCCTTGCAGCTTTTTTCTCAACTGCGATTTGCCTAGAAGAACTTAATTTATCTAAAACAAATATAACGGGAAGATGTCTAACGCATATTCCTAAAGAAAACCAGATTAAAATGGCTCATTTAAGTGATTGTAACCTTACTTGGGAGTTTGTACAAAATTTAAATTTTCCAAGATCTATTGAATACCGGGTTATATATTGATTCAGATGATTTGTAGTTGTAAATATGAAGCAAGAGCAACTCCTTCCAAAGATTAAAATGTCTAATTAAGGAACTTTTTTTACTATATTAGCCCTTAAAAATAATAAACAGGTATACAAAGTATGGTTTCTTCCCTTAATTTAGCGCTGCCAGTACCCATCTTAGCTCATGCTATCTCTTTTTTACCTCTCGAGCAACAATTAGTGAACCATCAAGTTAGTAAACTATGGGAAAAATTTTCTAAACAAGATGTATGCATGTTTACATTTATGCGCTCTTTTACAAATCTTTCCCCAGAAAAAAAAAGCTTATTTTTAGAAAAAAATCCCGGACTAATAGAACATCTAATTAATCACAAGTTTAATGAAGTTTTAAACCCTTCTAAATTTAAAGGAGAACTTCTATCTGTAGTGATTGAATATAAATTTGGGAAGAGCCCGTTAAATGTAATACCATATTTACAAAGCCTTTCTAAAGAAAAGCGAGAAATGATTGAAAACTTAAGTTTTTCATGCTGGAAAACTTATGATTTTACAGATAGCCAGGTCGAGGAAATCATTAAATTATGTCCTAATTTAAAGTCTTTAGAACTTATTTGTTCTAAAATAACAGGAGAATGTTTTACTCGCATCCCAGAGAACCAGCTTGAAAAGATTGGGTTGTCGCGCTGTGAGCATCTTGAAGAAGATATTCTTGCAGAATTTTTCTTAAATGCAACCCATTTAAAAGAGCTTAATCTACATGCTACAAACATAACAGGAGAATGCCTAGAATTAATTCCAGAGAACAACAAGTTAGAAAAACTTAACTTAAGATCTTGTAGGAGTCTTGAAGAAGATATTCTTGCAGCCTTTTTCTTTAAGGCAGCCCATTTAAAAGAGCTTAATCTATATGCTACAAACATAACAGGAGAGTGCCTTGCGCTAATTTCTGTGAAAAACCATTTAGAAAAGCTTGTTTTAGAATGTTGCGAGGATCTCTGCGAAAACTTTCTTACCATTTTTTTCTCTAAGGCAACCCACTTAAAAGAGGTAGATTTATCTAGAACAAACACAACAGGAAAGTGCCTTGCTCAAATTCCAGAAAAAAACTCCTTAGAGCAACTTTACTTAATTGAATGTACAAATCTTGATGAAAGATTCCTTGCATCTTTTTTCTCCAAGGCATTCTTCCTAAAAAAAATTGATTTACCTAAAATAAGCATAACAGGAAGTTGTCTAGCTCATATTCCTGAGAAAAATCAGCTAGAAAGGATTTTCTTACAAGATTGTAGCAAAATTGAGGAAGATGCGCTTGCAGAATTTTTCTCCAAGGTACCTCTTTTAAAAAAGGTTTTTTTAACTTCTGCCAACATAACAGGCAAGTGCCTTACTCATATTCCTAAAAAAAATCATTTAGAAACAGTTACTTTAACAGACAGTATACGTCTTGATGATAATTACCTTGGAGATTTTTTCGAAAAGGCGACTCACCTACGAGAACTTAGCCTTTACAATGTAAAAATAACAGGCAGCTGCCTTACTCACATTCCAGGAAAAAGTCATTTAGAAAGGCTAGTTTTGGATGGATGTAAAAAACTTAAGGAAGATGCCCTTGCAGAATTTTTCTCAAAAGCAACTGGTTTGTATGATATTAGTTTATCATATACAAACATAACAGGCAGGTGTCTAGCTCAGATTTCAGAAGAAAATTATTTAAAGAAGTGCTGTTTGTATGGTTGTAAAAAACTTGAGGAAGATCTTCTTTTAGATTTTTTCTTAAGGGCTGCTCATCTACGGGATATTACTTTATCATATACAAACATAACAGGTAGGTGTCTAGCTCAAATTCCAAAGGAAAACCATTTAGAAAGGATTTACTTATGTTATTGTAGCAAAATTGAAGAAGATTTACTTGCAGAATTTTTCTCAAAGCTAGCTTGTTTATATAACATTGACTTATCACACACAAACATAACAGGTAGGTGTCTAGCTCAAATTCCAAAGGAAAACCATTTAATAAGTTGTATCTTAATTGCTTGCAAAAATCTTGATTGGAAATATTTAGAAAAAATTCCAGATAAGGCTTTGTTTCCTTTAAGAAGAAACATTAATTACTCTTTTTTATAATAAACAATAAGGTCAATATGAGTACAGTTACTCCATCTAATGTAGTATTACCGGAAGTTGTCTGGGGTCAGATAGCCTCTTTTTTACCAGTTGAGCAACAGATACGTGACCATCGAGTTTGTCGGTCGTGGCAACGAGTATTTAAAAACGATCTTTGTAAATTTGCTCTTATGCGATCCATTACAAGGCTTCCAATAGTTAGAATAAAGACATTTTTAGATAAGAGTCCCGATCTTATGACTCACTTAGTTCATAAAAGATTTAACGCAATCTTAAACCCTAATTCCAAATTTACCGGAGAACTTCTATCTAAAGTAATCAGGTGCAAATATGAAGAAGACTTTCCTTCTGTAATAGCGTACTTACGAGGTCTTTCTGAAGAGCAACAAAAAATGATCGAGGTCTTAGATTTTTCAAGTGATGAACCTTCTAATTTTACAGATGAGGAAGTTGTGGAAGTGCTTACATTATGCTCTAATTTAAGATCATTAAATCTTACTGGATCTAATATAACGGGAGAATGTCTTGCTGTAACTGTATTGAAAAGTCAGCTAGAAAAGCTTATCTTAGTACGCTGCTATAATCTTGATGAAAATGTTCTTACCGATTTTTTCTCAAAGGATGTCTACTTAAAAGAGGTAAATTTATCCCAAACAAGTATAACAGGAGGGTGTCTTTTTGAAATTCCACAAAATAATCAGCTAGAAAGGGTTTTATTAGGTTCTTGTCGCAATCTTGATGAAGATAATCTTGTGTATTTTTTCTCAAGCACAACTTGTCTAAAAGGGGTTGATTTATGTGAGGCTGCTATAACAGGAAGGTGTCTTTGTCAAATTCCAGATGCAAGCCGGTTAGAAGAGCTTATATTAGATCGCTGTGGTAGTCTTGAGGAAGACATTCTTGCAGGCTTTTTCTTAAACGCACCCAATTTAAAAGAGCTTAATTTATCAGCTACAAATGTAACGAGAAGTTGTTTAGCTCATCTTCCAGATACAAGCCGACTAGAAAGGCTTATCTTAATTGGGGTTAAAGATTTTGATGACGAATTCTTTACAGATTTTTTCTTAAACGCACCCAATCTAAAAGAGCTTAATTTATCTGCCACCAACATAAAGGGAAGATGCTTGGCTCAACTTTCAAAGAGTCATCAATTAGAAAGTCTTATTTTGGATTGCTGTGGAAGTCTTGAGGAAGACATCCTTGCAGATTTCTTCTCGAAAGCGGTTCATTTTAAAAAGTTTAGTTTGCGGTTTATGAAAAATATAACGGGTACATTTCTGACTCACATTCCTGAGGAAAACCACTTAGAAAGCCTTGACTTATCCTATTGCCAAAACCTTGAGGAAGATGCTCTTACAAGGTTTTTTGTTAATGGAGTTTGTCTACGTGAGATTTATTTACCCGATACGCTCATAACAGGGGTGTGCCTTACTCACATTCCAGAAAAAAATCATTTAGAAAGGCTGGGTTTGCGTCATTGCAAAAATCTTGAAGAAGAAGTGCTTGGAGCTTTTCTTGCAAATACTCACTTAAAGTACCTTGATTTATCTTCTACAAACTTAACGGAAAGATGCCTTGCTCAAATCCCCAAGGAAAAACAACCAGAAACACTTATTTTAAGAGGTTATCAACGTCTTACTTAAATCTATCCTTGGCAAAATGATATTAGGTCAAACATAATGTCTTTTATTCGCAGCTAAAATGATACCTTCTAGAAAATTTTGTCAAAAAAATTTTCTAACCATGGATTATAGACAACAAAATAACCATATGAATGCGCTTTCTTTCTTAAATTTATCCTTGCCAAAAGACATCTTGACAAGTGTAATATCTTTTTTATCTCCTGAACAGCAACTCCTTGATCGTCGAGTTAGTCAAACATGGCTAAAAGCTTCTAAAGCGCGATTGTGTGAATTTGCTCTTATGAGATCTATAACCAAGCTTCCTAAAGGCGAAAGAAACTTATTTTTAAAAGGTCATCTTGGACTTATACAACATCTAGGTAATTTAAATTTTCATAGCCTATTGGATCCTAACTCCAAATTTAAGCGCGAGTTTTTATCTAAGGTAACTGAAAGCAAGCTAGAGGAAGGCTCATTGAGTGTAATTACATATTTACAAAGCCTTTCTGAAAAACAACGAGGAATGATTGAAACTTTAGAATTTTCCTGTGATGCACAGGACTTTACAGATGAGCATATTGCTGAAATGCTAGCATTATGCCCTAGATTAAAGTCTTTAACTCTTATTAATTCTCAAATAACAGGGGTAGGCCTTGCTCAAATTTTAGAGGGCAATCAACTAGAAAGTCTTTACTTAGATTGTTGTGAAAATCTTGACGAAGATGCCCTTGCTAATTTCTTCTTAAAGACACCTGACTTAAAAGAAGTTAAGTTTTTTGAAACAAATATCAAGGGAAGATGTCTAGCTGAAATTCCGGAGGGGAATCACATAGAAAAGTTTGTTTTACATGAATGTGATTATCCTGATGAAGATGATCTTGCCATTTTTTTCTCTAAGGCAACTTTTTTAAGAGAGCTCGATCTATCCTATACACTTACAGCGGGGGGGTGCCTAGCTGATATTCCAGAGGAAAATCACTTAGAAAAATTAAGCTTAAGTTTAAGTTCACATGATCCTGCTGAAGATGACCTTGCTGTTTTTTTCTCTAAGGCAACTCACCTACGAGAGGTAATACTATCCTCAACCAGTATATCAGGACGGTGTCTTGCTCAAATACCAGAAGAAAACCACATAGAAAAGATTTTATTAAATTCCTGCCATGGCCTGGATGAAGATTTCCTTGTAGATTTTTTCTCTAAGGCTACCCATCTAAGAGAGGTAATATTGTCCTCAACCAATATATCAGGACGGTGTCTTACTCAAATTCCAGAGGAAAACCACATAGAAAAGCTTCTTTTAAAACTTTGTGAAAATCTATCGGAAGATGCCCTTGCTGATTTTCTCTCCAAGGCAGCTCATCTACGAAAGATTGATTTGTCTTCCACAAATATAACGGGAAAGTGCCTTACTCACATTCCAGAGAAAAATTATTTGGAGAAACTTGACTTGAATTATTGCCAAAATCTTATTGAATGCTTTCTTGCGGGCTTTTTTTTCCAAAAAATGGCTAATTTAAAAGAAGTGAATTTTTACGCTGCAAACATAACGGGGGAAGGTCTTTCCTTTATTGCTAAGAAAAACAGGCTAGAAAGGATTAACTTACAGGAGTGTGACAACCTTAAGAAAGGTTTCCTCTCTCCCTTTTTCTCAAAAACACCTTACTTAAAAGAGATTAAGTTTTCGAAGCAAATATAACAGGAAGTTGCTTAGATCACATTCCAGAAGAAAACCACTTAGAAAAGTTTGTTTTACATGAATGTTTTCTTTCTAATGATGTCCTTGCTGATTTATTCTCAAAGGCATCCCATCTACGAGTGGTGGATTTACACAATACAAAAATAACGGGAAGCTGCCTTACTCAACTGCCATCGAAGAATTGTTTAGAGAAACTCAACTTAAGAAACTGTAGAAATCTTATTGAATGCTTTCTTGCCAGCTTTTTTTTCTACAAAGCGGCTAATTTAAAGGAAGTGGATTTAAACGGTACAAATATAACAGGAGAAGGACTTTCCTTTATTGCAGAGAAAAACAAGCTAGAAAAGATTTACTTGCAAGAATGTAACAACCTTAAGGAAGGTTTTCTTGCATGCTTTTTCTTAAAGGCTGCCCATCTAAAAAAAGTTATACGCTGGCGAAGAAGAAAAATGTTTAAGTTTGAAATTGTTACTTATGGAACTTTTCTTTATTCTTTTTGCATTTTTTAATAAATAGATAGCGAAAGGTTAATATGAGTACAGTTTCTCCTACAAGATCAGAGCTACCAGAGGTTGTTTGGGGTAGCGTACTATCTTTTTTGACTACTAAGGAACAACTACTTAGCGGTAGAGTTTGCACGGCATGGCAACGAGTCTCAAAAACAGACTTTTGTAAAGTTGCTCTTATGCGATCTATTTCAAAACTTAGAGTAGAAGAAGTAAATACGTTATTAAAAAAACTTCCTAGACTAGTAGGCTTAGCTCACCAAACATTTAATCAAAGCTTGGATCCCACTTCTAAAATCAAAGGAGGATTTCTATCAAGAGTAATCGAGAGTAAACTTGAAGATAGTCCTTTTATTGTAATAGCCTACTTGCGAAGCCTTTCTGAAAAGCAGCGAGAGATGATTGAAGCACTAAAGTTTTCATGCAGGGGTCTTGACTTTACAGATGAGCAAGTTACAGAAATCATTGCATTGTGCCCTAAATTAAAGTCTTTATCTCTTATTGATTCTAAAATAACAGGGACAGGACTTGCTCAAATAGCTAAAGAAAACAAGTTAGAAAAGATTAACCTATCGGGTTGCAAAAATCTTGATGAAAGATCACTTACAGTTTTTTTCTTAAAGGCAGTTTTTTTAAGAGAGATTGATCTATCCTATACACCTATGACAGGGGAGTGTTTAGCTCACATTCCAGAAGAAAACTACATAGAAAAGCTAAGTTTAAGGTCATTAAGTTTTAGTTCGCACCGCATCCATGAAGGTTTTCTTACAGACTTTTTTTCAAAGGCAACTCATCTAAAGGAAGTTGATCTATCTTCAACAAGCATAACAGGGAGATGCCTTATTCACATTCTAGAGAAAAATCAACTAGAAATGCTTGTTTTATCAGGTGCTATGCTCCTTGAAGAAAATATCCTTGCAGATTTTTTCTCAAAAGCAACTTACCTACGATGGGTTAATTTATCCGGAATAAACATAACTGGAAGATGTCTTACTTGCATTCCTGAGAAAAACCACTTAGAATGGCTTTGCTTAAGTTCTTGTAGAAAGCTCGAGGAAGATTTACTTGCAGAATTTTTTTCAAAGGCAACTTCTTTAAGAAAGGTTACATTGTCCAATACGTTTACAACAGGTAAGTGTTTATCCCAGATACCTAAGGAAAACCACTTAGAAAAGCTACGCATACAAGAATGTGATTATCTCGAGGAAGATGCGCTTGCAGAATTTTTCTCAAAGGCATCCCATCTACGAATGGTTAATTTATACCATACATCAATAACAGGTAAGTGTTTATCCCAGATACCTAAGGAAAACCACTTAGAATGGCTTTGCTTAAATAGATGTAAAGATCTTAAGGAAGATGAGCTTGCAGATTTTTTCTCAAAAGCAGCTCACCTACGAGATGTTAGTTTTCTCTCAACAAACATAACAGGAAAGTGCCTTACTCAACTACCATCTAAGAATTGTTTAGAAAAACTCAACTTAAGAAACTGCATAAATCTTATTGAATGCTTTCTTGCCAGCTTTTTTTTCCACAAAGCGGCTAATTTAAAGGAAGTGAATTTACGTGGTACAAATATAACAGGAGAAGGTCTTTCCTTTATTGCAGAGAAAAACAAGCTAAAAAAGATTTACTTACGAGAATGTGACAACCTTAAGGAAAGTTTTCTTGCATGCTTTTTCTCAAAAGCAACTCATCTTATCTATAGGAATGTGTCTTACTCAAATTCCTCAGAAGAATTGTTTAGAAAGACTCAACTTTATGCATCTAGAGTGGCAGTTCTAAGCTAAAAGCGCGGATAGCTTTATTTATCAAGGGGGAAAAGAAATTTAAATTGCTGTTTTTGACTATTTTCCTTTAATATTTTTGCCCTCGATTAACAACAAAAAAATAAAAGGGCACATGACCATAACTACTACTACTACTTTAGCACTTCCACAAGATATTTGGGGTAAAGTAATATCTTTTTTACCCCCACAAGAACAACTAACTGATTGTCGGGTTTGTCAAACATGGCGAAGAGCTTTTGAAACAGATTTATGTAAGGTTTCTTTTATGCAATCTATTTCAAGTCTTACACTAAAAGAGATGGGCTTATTTCTTATGAAGAGTCCTAATCTTATAAATGGTTTAATTAATCAAAGATTTAATAAAACATTGAATCCTGGTTTTAAATTTACAAATGAGCTTCAGGCTAGGGCGATCGAATGTGAAATTTTTAATAAAAGGGTTAGTAGAGGATTAAACTATTTACGAGGTCTCACTTATGAGGAACGACAAAAAGTCGAATCTTTAACTTTTAGATGTCTTTATGAGAATAATTTGTTTGGTGACCGACTTGTAGAAGTATTTATACTATGCCCTAACTTAAAATCTTTAACTCTTTTGGGCTCTCGAGCAACAGGCATAGAATTTACTCGAATTCCAAAGGACAATAAGCTAGAAAAGCTTGTATTACATCGCTGTGATGATCTTAATGAAGGTTCCTTAAGGAATCTTTTTTTTTATGCGCCTCATTTAAAAGAAATTAATTTTTCTTATATAAAAAATATTACTGGAAGATTTCTATCGCGAATTCCAGAGGACAATAAGCTAGAAAAGCTTGCATTACATCGCTGTGATAATCTTAGTGAAGCTTTCCTTATAACTTGTTTCTCAAAAGCTATCCATCTAAAAGAGATAGATTTATCTAGAACAAATGCATCAGGAGTAGAGATTTCGCATCTCCCATTCAATAATCAGGTAAAAAGACTTGTTTTAGCATGTTGTAAAAACCTTAATGAAGCTTCTCTTGAAGAGTTTTTCAAAAAAGCGCCTCATTTAAAAGAGCTTAATTTATCTTTTACAAACATATCAGGGAAATCTCTTACTAAAATCCTAATGTATGACAAGCTAGAAAAGCTTGTCTTAAACCACTGCGCAAAGATTAATGAAAGGTTTCTTACTGATCTTTTCTTGAACGCAGTTCATTTACAAGAGTTAGATTTGTCATCTACAAATGTAACAGGAAGATCTTTAAGACATATTCCAGTGAAGAATAACCTATTAAAGCTTGCCTTAAGCAGCTGCGAAAGGATTAATGAAGAGTTTCTTATGGATCTTTTCTTGAACGCAGTTCATTTACAAGAGTTAGATTTGTCATCTACAAACATAACAGGGCTATCTTTAAGACATATTCCAGTGAAGAATAACCTATTAAAGCTTGCCTTAAGCCGCTGCATGGAGATTAATGAAAGGTTTCTTGCTGATCTTTTCTTAAAAGCAGTTCATTTACAAGAGGTAGATTTGTCATCTACAAATATAACAGGACTATCTTTAAGACATATTCCAGTGAAAAACAACCTATTAAAGCTTGCCTTAAGCTACTGCATGGAGATTGATGAAAGGTTTCTTGCTGATCTTTTCTTAAAAGCAGTTCATTTACGAGAGTTAGATTTGTCATCGACAGATATAACGGGACTATCTTTTGTGCAAATCTCAAATAAAAATTGGATGCGTGCCTTAGGGGTAGCAAATTGCAAAAATCTTAGTAAGAGTTTTTTACAAAAATTTCCTAAAGAAATTTTAAACCGATAGTTTTAGATCTGAAAGAGAAAGTGAGGGAACAAGTAGTCCCTCCTTCTGGATTACTAGAAGCTACTTAAAATAAGTATTATTGTGAAAAAATGCTTTGTTCAAGAAACTATAGCAATCCTCAATTAAGAAGAGGTTAATACAGCTTCCTTGAGCGAAGATAAAATATCCTGGAAAATGCCTTCTAAGGAATTAGTGTTTTCAACATTTATTTCAGTTAGCGCATTTTTCTTAGCGTAAAACTGAATTAAGGGGTCTGTTTGCAAATGGTATACTTCAAGTCTTTTCTCTAGCACTTCTTTTGTATCATCCTTTCTTTGAAAAAGAGCTGTCTGACATTCATCACAAACACCTTGCTCTTTAGGAGGGAAAAAGGACTTATGATAGACTGTATTGCACTCCTTGCAGCAAAGCCTTCCGGTTATTCTTTCAAATAAAACCTCATCACTAGCTTTGAGGTAGATGGCTTTAATTATCTTATCAGATACTTTATTTTCTAAGCTGATAGCTTGAAAGATAGTTCTTGGAAATCCATCTAAAATGCAACCATTTTTACAGTCACTCTCACCTAAACGGTCAATAACCATGTCAATGACGATGTCATCAGGAACTAATTCGCCTTTTTGGATGTATTTATCAGCTATTTCACCAAGGCTTGTTTTTTCCTTCAAATGGTATCTAAAAAGATCCCCTGTGGAAATATGGGGTACTTGTAGATGTTGACTTAACTTAGGGGCATGAGTTCCTTTGCCAGCTCCTGGAGGTCCTAATAAAATAATTACTTGTGGGGTTTCTAAAGATGTATTCATTATCAAATTTTCCGTTTATTAACCATCTATTATAAAATAAGCCAATTTTTAGATTCTATAGGTTTTTCCCTGTGAAATATCAAAAATTTAAACTTTGACCTCTTGAGCGAATTGCAAAATTATCCTTGAGATATCAATTGGTGTGTTCCCTAAGTTTGCAACAAGGTTAGATAAATTTTCTAAATAGGCAGGTGATTGTCTAAGTTTTTCTAATATAGTGTTAAAATCTTTTTGATAAATCCCAAAATCCTGTTGTTGGGCCTTTTCTAAAAAAGGTAGTAAGAGATCTGTTCCTCCAAAATGAAAAGAGGTGGAAAGTGATCGAAAAATATTGAGTATTTTACGGGTCTTTTTAGTAGGCAAGCCCTCACTTTTTATCCACTTTATCAACATATCATCCCAGTTCTTAACAGATTTGCAAAAAAAAGGGATCAGAGCTTTACATTTGGTAGACATAAAAATTTTAGTGAAATTCCCTTCAAAAAAAGCTTGTAGAAGATCAGTAAAGTGGTTGTTTTGCATAACTTTATACTGAAGCTTAAACTTTATCAGCGCAGAAAATAAATCTTCAAAATTTGAAAGTGGCTTTTCTGAATTTGTAATAATTAGCTCGGTAGCTCTGAGTATAAACTCCTCGAATTTATTAGGATTAAGCTTATGAAAAATCTGAATGTTTATGTAGTCTGCAGATCCTTGTGGAATTAATACTTCTGGCTGATACCATCGAGAAATTTCTAGAAGGTCTTCTTTCGATCTTTCACATAACAAAGTAATTGGATCAAGTCCAGCATTTGCAAATCTATTACATAAATCTCTTAGTAAGATTATTTTATTTAAACGACGGAGAGAACTTGACTGAAGCATGTCGAGGAGTTGAAAAAACAAACCTTCAACAAAAGGATAGTCAATAGCTTCTAATGCTTTAATAATAAGCGAGCTATTTGGAAATTTATATAAATAAATTAAAAAATTAATTCTAGGGTCATTAATTAATAACTTTCCAACTTCAGCAACTTCAGAAGTATGTAGGATAGGGTCTTGAACAAGCTCAGAAGAAACAAAAGATTCGCTGTTCAATTGGTACTCAGAAGAAGATATCGCACAGTCAACTAAAGCATTTTTGATAAATTCAATTTTTTCATCTCTTGGCATGCTATCTAATGCTTTTTTTACCCATAAGGAAAATTCTTCTTCCTGTAGGTTGTCACCTATCCTATTTATTTTAGAGACAAATGATTCTGGTGAAATTGCTTTCACAAAGCCTTGTACAACTTGCTCTTTTTCTTTATCGTTAAAATGATCGAATAATTCTCTAATGGTTCGATCAACCTCAAGAACTAAAGGATTATCAAAAGTATATAATAGAGCAATCACTCCTATTTCTTTTATTATTTGTGTCTGAAAAGGATTAATTTCAAAATGTAAAAAAACTAATGGCCACATCTCTTCGGGTAAGCTTTGAAACAGTAGAACAAAATCTTCAGCAGAGCTTGCTTGACAATTTGGCAGGTAATTTCTAAGGGGAGATATAGCTTCTTTCTGCCTACTATATGACAACCCAGAGGTAAGAAATATTTCCTTTAATTTTTGCAAAGATATTTCCCTCATTTCTTCAACGCTGGCGCCAATAGGGAGAAGAATATTTAAACTAGAATTCTGTTCGGGGGCTAATTCCAAGGAAATTTTTTGTTTTAGATCTAATACAAAAGAGTGATCCTCTATTGATTTAAGAGCCTTAAAAAAGGCTGCTGCAAAATTAGTTTTGAAATGATTGTTTTTTTCCCCTAAACCCTGATGGAAGTAGATTAAAGCCCATTTAGAAAGGGTTTCGACAGCCTTATCTCTATCATTTTTTAGAAAATAGGTAATGATTTCTTGTTGCAGGTCATTTGAATAGATAGAACTAAACGCTTTAAAAGTAAATGCAGCATCTGCCCTATCAAAAATAAGAGAAAAGGCACTTTCTTTAAGCCCTTTTTTATTGAGCCAAAAGAATAAACGAGACATCCCTGTGATCCAACTTACACTTTCAGTGGGAGATTCAAATACCGTTTCACAGTATTTTATCAAAAACTCAGGGGAGAAAAAGTATTTAAAAAGATGGCTTATTATTTCACCGCAACGAGTACTTACACAGATCCGCAATAATGTATGTTCATCAAGAGCTTGAGCCAAACATTGCCATTTTTCTTCCGGAATACGATCCCAATCGACGCTTCCTCTGATAGAGTAGTTATAAATCGAAAAAAATCTAGGAGAGTCACCATCAAACAATCCTGAAATAGGAGTTTCTTTATTTCTGGATACTATTTTAATTATCCAATCCATTATAAAATTTGGAAGTAAGTCATTTTTGTAACTTTTCATCGACTCATCAAAGAGCATTTTTTGAAAAGCATACCAATCATTATTATTAAAGCTTGCTAGGATAAGGTCGGCATTTTCTAAGTCATGATAATTCTCATAGAGCAGTTTAATTAAAAATTTCCTGGGGTTTCCTTCTAAAGGAATATTAACAATTGTATCAACATCCCGAAGATAATTTTTAATGTTTCGAGCTTCTTCTATTATGTAGTTAAGGAGACCTTTTACTTTTTCAGGGCAAGTAGCTTCAAAACTGTTTACTTGAGTCTCATCAGCTATCATGTAAAAATATGATAAAATATTTTCCCAATGAATTTCAGGGATCATATCAAAGGTTTTTGTTAGGAAAACCTGTTTATCCTCATTGGAAAAAAAACTGCTATTGATTGTTGTTGCAAATAGTTGAAAAAATAGATTTTTCATCAATATTTCATGTAAAACATAGGTTGTATTGTCTTTTAAAACCCCCAAGGAAGAGTAGAATAAAATACCCACCATCATGGTAGGGGGAATATCGTTGTTCAAATATTTGTAGAAACTTTGCCTTTCGTCCTCACTAAAAAGGTCTGTAGTTTGTGTAATCAGCCTTTCTTTTTCCTCTTTACTAAACTGAGGGTCTATTGCTAGGGAAAATAAATAACACACAGTTAGTTTATTTTGTGATTGGGGGAGGTTTTCTAGGGTAATTTGATGTATTATTTTATACCAATTTTCGCCTCTAAACGTTAATAAAGCTTTATGAGGGATAAATAAGTCGCGTGCAAAAGCAGCTTGGATAGCCTTTTGATATGATTTTTTATGCTGTTCAAAATAAGAAAGGGAGGAAGTTCCAACGTTGGCAATAGCTGACATGTATCTCTCATTAAAATTTTTTTTTGTGGTGCATATTAAAGGAAGTCTTTCTTTTATTACTAATACAATAGCGTCTTAAGAAAGTTTCTTCATTTTGCAAAAAGGCTTTACATTCTAAAAGCCTTTTTGACCTTTGCTAAAAAGATTATTTTTTTTTCTATTTTATGCTTTGAAAAAACCTGCCAGGTTCGAAGCAAATCGAGCTAAATGCTGAGGAAAGTTTCTTGGATTTGCAAAGAAACGAGATATATTACTATTTCCAGTGGATTCATTTAGATCCTTCTGGATTTTTGCAAAATCATTTTGATAAGCTCCAAAATCATGCTCATTTATCTTTTGTAATGAATTAGGAGAATGAAGGTAAAATTTTTGTAAAACATCTAAGATGTTTGCATGTTTTTTTTGTATAAGGTTTTCTTGCACCCACTCTATTAATCTATCTTCCCAGTTTGCAACAAACTGACATACAAGAGGAATTAGAAACTGAGATCTATAGGTAATGATAATATTCGTAAAATTATTTTCTAAAAAAGGTTTAATGATTCTAGGAAGATTTTCATTCTGTAGGACTTCATTTTCTAGCTTTTGCGCATCTAATGCAAAAAATATATCATTTAAACTTCTGATGGGGGCATCTGGTTGACCGATAGCCAGCTCAATGGTTCTGAGCATGAATTCAGAAAAGTTAGTAGGATTAAAGTAGTGAAAAAGTTGTATTCCAATGAAATCGGTTTCTGCGCGTTGAAATAGCTCTTCAGATTGATAGTATGTAGCAATTAAATGATGATTTTCTTTAGAAATGCTTTTTAATAGGCGAGCTACATCAAATTCAGCTGATGCATATCTATTACATAAACTTCTCAGCAAGACAGTTTTATTATAAGAAGAATAAGAGCTTCTACAGATATCATCCAAAAATCGATAGAAAAGCTTGGAGGCAAGATGAAAGTCAGTTTTTTTCAAACTATGTATAATCTCTCTGCTTTCATAATGGCGATTATGCATATAAAGGAGAAATTTTTCTTGGGGTTGGAGATGGTCGATCAATAGTTTCCCTACTTCTGCAACTTCTTTAGTAGCTAATAGAGGTTCTTTAAAAAGTGAAGTATATGAAAATTGGTTAGTGAACCTGACTCGAGGATTTTCTGAAAAAGCAATCAAAACATCCTTAATAAACTCAAGCTTATTTCTTGAAGGGGTATTTAACTTATT
Source organism: Chlamydiota bacterium (assembly GCA_050049995.1). Classification (GTDB taxonomy): domain Bacteria; phylum Chlamydiota; class Chlamydiia; order Chlamydiales; family SM23-39; genus 21-14-0-10-35-9. The sequence continues at coordinate 20,543 of JASFVE010000035.1, forward strand.
TAATGCCTGTTGAAGATAGATGAAAATGCTTTTTTCCAGTCTTATGCTTGTATCTATGATAGCAATTGTTGGTATAAATTTTTCGGGGGAGGTAATTTCTGTAAATCTTTCAAAAAGCAGGTCATTTGGCAACTCCTCAAATATACCTTGGATTGCATCTTTAACTTGGGTAACTAAGGGATTACCTAATACATTTGATAGTGCTCTTGCCCCAATTTCTTTTGTATCGATTTTATCAGCATCGATGGAAAAATGTATAAAAATTAATGGCCAAGCCTCTTCAGGAAGAATTTGAAATAATTCAGCGCAATCTTGTTTTTCAGGTAAAAATTCCCGAAAGAGGGTTAAACGGTTATTTCGTTCTAGGTCCGATAGTCTAGGTGTAAGGAATAATGTTTTAAATTTTTGTAAAGCAGTTTCCTTCATCTCTTCTAAGTCAATGTCAACTGGAAGCAGAGCATTAATAGCGAATTGTTCTTCGGATGTTTTAGGAGATACTTTTTGTTTTATTTCTCTGATGAGTTGTTCATCTGCTATATCTACAAGATATTCACAGAAATTACGTGCAAAGCTGGCTTTAATATGATTGGTATTCTCACCTAAGTTTCGATTTAGATAAATGTCAATCCAATTGGTAAATGTTGCAATAGCAAGGTTTCTGTCTTTTTTAAGAAGGTAGGCGAGGACTGTCTTTTTATGACCATAGTCCCAAGAAAAAGAACTATACAATTTAAAAGTGAACTCATCGTTGCTATTTTCAAAAATAAGAGAAGTGATCTCTTCACGCTGAGCTTCAGGAATGCAATAAAAGAGGTTAGAAATGTTACCAGCCCACTTTCTATTTTTTATAGGAGATGTAAAAGCTACTTGGCAGAATTTTTTTAGAAATTCAGGGGAAATAATATATTTAAGGATATAGCCCATCATTCGAGAATGCCCGCTAAGATCAAGGTGATTTATCAAAGAGGATTTATCAAGAGCCTCAGCTAAAGCCTGCCATTTTTCTTCAGGAATAGTTTTACTTGATTTTTTTTTGATCATAAACGGGAAGATTTCGCGGAAAAAATACCTGCACTCGTCAAGGCGATCGTTGAAGTTTATGGCTGCTTCATAGGAGTCTTGCTTAAGTATAGTTGTTATTTTAATCAGTCCATCCATTAAAAAATCGGACAGAGGAGCCTTTTGGAAAACTTTAAATTGCATATTGGCTAAATTAGCATCAAAGGAAGGTAAATCGTTGTTGGTGCTTTTATAACTTGCTACTTCAAATATGCAGTTAAGGTACTGTAAATCATGCTTATAGTCAGAAAAGCTGGCCATTATGATGTGGG
>JASFVE010000036.1:0-21411 GCA_050049995.1 Chlamydiota bacterium
TTTTTGCGTCTTACAAAAATAAAGTCATTAATACTAGCTTGGAAATTAAAGGGGAATTTATCAAGATAAGCAACTTCGATTTCTCCTTTTGCCTTCACTGTACCTTGCTTGCTGTCAGTTGCTGTAAATTCAGTAAGCTCAAGTGTGTTTTTCTTTCCCTGTAGAATCGCCTGAATGTTTTCTAAATAAGTACCTGTAACATAGTTTTCATATATGCCATCTTTTATATAAATGCTTCCTTCCATATCCGGACTATTTGTTGTACCTTCCCATGTGAGATCACACAATACTTGCCCCTGGACATAGTTAAACCTTAAATCAATAAAATCTAAAATCTCTTGAATTTCACCATTATAATATAATTTACCACTTGTATTGGCATATGGTTTTAAAACTAAAGAAAAAGGATAAAAATTTAATAAGATGGGAATTTCTGCATCCAACTCGAGTATTTTATCTTCTTTAACCGATGAATCTAATATTAGGTTCAAAGTGTTGCTATGGACTTCACCTTGGATATGTCCATTTGTAGTAAATGGGGTTTTGTCTCCTAATGCTAAAATATTTACATCAGAGAAGTTTAAAGAAAAATTGCCATTTATCTTATCTTTACTTTTTTGCAAAGACACTTTGGAATCGACTACGCCTGCAATATCTAATCGAAGAGGGTTCATAGATAGAAATTCAATAGGAAAATTTTGAGAGCTTATTTCGATGAAAGCATTGTTTTTGTCTATTTGAAGTGAGGCTAAAAAAGAAGAGTTGGGCATTTCTATATCAACTGGAGTAACTTCCAAGCTTTCCGGTTCCATTTTTATGGAAAATGGCTCTTTTAAAAGAAATGGCTTTTGATAGCTTGAACCACTTATATCCTGGACATTCATATCAAAACTATTGTTGCGATAATCCCAAAAGCCAGTGACATCTGATTGAATATTTTGTCCGTCTATATTAACTGTAAAAGGCCAATTTTCTCCTTCAAATGCAGTTTTTAAAGAAATAGAGGGAAAATAGGCCCCATAGATCTGAGCATCTTTAAACTCAGCTTCTATACTAGTATTTCTTTCATAAAAGAGGTCTTCTACAAAAATTTGCAAATGGCCCTCATTGGAGTATAATTCCTTATATTGTAAATGGGAATAGTCGATGTATGTGTTTACTAGCTGACGAGATTCTGCTGTTGTCAAAGTCACATCAACAACTGCTTTTCCTTCTGTTATCCCTAAAGGAAAAGCATCTTCTACTAGTGAAAGATCTTCTAAAGTAACAACTGCTTGACCGTTCATTTGTTTTAATCCTTCAAAAGCAACTGCTGCCTTAAGATCTATGCCATTACTTGTAATGACTAGATCATCTAGAAAAAAAGCTCCATCTTTCAGATAATTGAATTGAAAACTTCCCTCAAAAGGGGTTTTTTCAGCGATGAGTTGAAAGCTTGCATTTCCCTCAATTTGCTCTGTTAGTCCGGAAGAGCTGATGGCCATATTAAGATTTGTAATATTTTGGTTGTAGATGACTAGGTTGTCAGGTTGCAAAATTAAGTCGCAGCGAGTAAGACTTTTTTCCTGAGCTATGGAAACGTTTCCCCTTAATGTTGTAATAGGTGTCGTAACAACTAAGGGGGATAAAGTAAGAGCTTTATTTCTATCTATAAAGAAATCACTTTTCAATTCCCAAGGCACCTTCTTTAAGCTAGATCTATCCTTAAACGCCAAAAATAAGGAACCAGATATGCCTCGGGTAGGATAGTCTATGTTCTGATATATCAAATTTTCAAAACTTTCATAAGGACCTTTAGCCAAAATCTGAAACTGTACTTCAGAATCTAAGCTAATGTCTTTAATAAAGGCTAAAAAATCTAACTGCTTTATGTCTCCTTTAGCTCTAAATTGTATCAATCTATTTCTTTCAGCTCGTAAGGTAGCTTCTACAAAGCTGTTAGTATACCCATCTCTTTCAACTCTTGTTTGTCCAGAAAGATAGGATCCATCTTTTTGCAATTTAAATTTTCCCATGAGATTGATGGGAACATTAGTCTGTTCTACATAAAAATCTTTGATAGTAAAGGACTGCACATGGAGTGAAAATGGGAGTTGTATATTGACGAGCTCTTTAGATGGTGAATTCCTATGAGTAAGTCCAAAAGTTCTCACATCTGAGGCATAGAAACTTTTAAAAGCTAATGTTTTTTTTAGCAGTTGAAAAAGAGATAAGCGAAAGGATACATTTTTTGCTGTAATTTTAGTATTGTCTACACTAATGATCACATCTGTGAAAGTCCATTGAAATGGCAAAAACCCTTTTATTTTATCGAAACGGACCGAAACACCTTTGGATTCAGAAGCATTTAGTACAAAGTTTTGAAGTTGATTTTTCCCATAATCTGTTTGTAAAAAAACAACAGTAGCGCCTAGTAGAACTACAAAAGTAAAAACGCAAGATATGAGTATTTTAAAAAGTACTTTCATTTTTCAAAATGTTTGGCCAAAACTTAAATATATCCTGTAATTGGGGTCTCTTTTTCGTCTGTCTAAAGGCACTGCAACGTCTAATCTGAGTGGACCAAAAAAGGTAAAATAGCGCAAGCCCAATCCAACTGATTTAAACCACTTTGTAGTAAAATCAGGATATTGTTTCAAAGAAACAGTACCAAAATCGCTAAAGGGGACAAATCCCACTGACTCACTCACCCTAAACCTCATCTCAACAGTTGCATATATAGCAGATCTGCCACCTAATGGATCACCATTACTATTAGTAGGAGAGACTGTTTTAAAGCGATATCCTCTTAAATTATCATCAGATCCACCTAAAAACCTTTTTGTAAAAGGAATTCGGGAAAGATTAGATCCTGCAATAGATCCCAACTGAAGTCTAATAGCCATGACCACTCTCCTTGAAGGAATAAATGGTATATAAAAACCTCCTGTTAACGTTTGTTTTAAAAAGAAGGTCTTATTATGAGATATAGCCTGGTAAGGAGTTATTTTGTAAGCAATCGAAAGTCCTGAAGTAGGGTCTAAAAGAGAGCTTGCTGTCGAATAGTTTACATATAAAGGAATCCCTAGAAAAGTAAATTTTCCATTGCTAATACTTTTGACAACGTTGATATATTCTCCTTTAAGCCCCAATGAGACATGGTTTGTTTCACTGATATTCCATTCAAGTCGATTCCCTAGTCGATAGGTAAATCCGATATAAGGAACTACATCTTCTCTCACTACCATTGCTTGCCATATATAGTCTCGATTGAGCTTATAAAAATCAGGGATTTTATATGTTGCAATTCCAGTACTAGCAACTTTAGAAACATCGACTTGCATGCTTAAAAGCTGTCCTAAATGAGCAACATTACGATGTTCCCAACCAATACTTGCACCAGGACCGTCAATAGTTGCGTAGCTTACACCAAAATTAAAAGACTGGTGTTTTGATTCAGTTAGTTTAATTTTCATGGGGAGCTCACCTGATTCATCTAATGCTCCTGTGTGGGAAACTAAAACTGATCCAAATAAATTTGACTTCATAAGTCTTTTTTGTGTGAGAATGATGTCGTCTAAATCATAAGGAGCTCCTTCTTCCCAGGCAATTTTACGCTCAATAAATTTTGGATCTACGTCTTTTAATCCTAAAATAGTAGTTGAACCGAAATGAGAAAAAGGTCCCGAATCAACGCAAAAAGTTACAGAGATAGTTTTAGTGAGGACATCTACAACGACATCTCTTTTGGTAATTGTAGCTAATGGAAAGCTATTGGCGGCAAGCCTTTCCAAGAGAAGAGTCTGGGCATCTAAAATCTTTCCTGTGGTAATAGGTTGCATTTTTTGTATCTCAAGATCATTTAAGGTAATGCCTTGAGCTTGAGGTAGTGGTACTTTAGCTTCACAGTCGGAAGTAAAAATATTTAAGTCTTTTAAAAGATATTGTGGTCCCGGGGTAATGACAACATCTACCACAAAACGCTGGTACTCTAAAGAAATATTAGTACATACTTTTGCATCATAATAGGAGAAGCTTTGTAAGATGGTTAATATTTCAGGGATATCATCATCAATGCGATAGCGAAGTGCAGTGACAGAAGGAATCGATCGATCTTGCATTTCCAGCAAATCAGAATGATCTTTGATGGCTTGTAATGCTTTTTTATCTTCTAACCCCCAAAACCTTACTTTATAAAAAATATCTGCATGTAAAGCGCAAGAGATACTTGCTAAAAATAAAAATACAGCAAATTTTTTTCTAAATTGCATGGGAAAATAAAATAATTACAAAAATCTAGATATTGCCGAAAATATCTATCTAGGTCAATTACTGATTAGGAGTTAAGATGCAAAGCAAGGTTCGAAGTTCCTGTGAGATAATATATCAAAACGCTTGTCAAGTCATTCCAGGAGGAGTGAATTCACCTGTTAGAAATTTTTCTGATGTTGAAGTGCCTCCCTTAATTGTAGATAAAGCAATAGGCGATACGATTTATGATGCAGACAGTAATGCCTATATTGATTATTGCACATCATGGGGGGGCCTCATCTTAGGTCATAGTCCAGATCCAGTAGTCAAGGCGCTTGAAAAACAGCTAAAACAAGGAACTTCATTTGGCATTTCAACAAGCTATGAATATGAAATAGCAAAAAAAATCGTAGAGCTAGTTCCCTCTGTTGAAAAAGTAAGGTTTGTCTCTACAGGGACAGAAGCTACCATGACAGCGATAAGGCTTGCTAGAGGATATACGAAAAAACCTCTTATTATAAAGTTTCAAGGAAACTATCACGGTCATCATGATGCTTTACTTGTACAATCCGGATCGAGTGTATCTTACTTGAACCCTGAAGCCACATCTGAAGGGGTTTTACCTTCTTCTATTCAGTCAACGATTACTCTTCCCTATAATGATCAAAAGGCATTAGACGAGTTTTTTGCCTCAGAAAAAAAAGACGATGTTGCTGCTGTTATCATTGAACCTATTGCTGGAAATATGGGACTAATTCCTGCAAAGCATGCTTTTTTACAAGCTTTGAAGGAATATTCTAAGAAAAATGATTTCCTCCTTGTTTTTGATGAAGTGATTTCAGGTTTTCGTGTCGGTTTAGAAGGTGCTCAAGGTTACTATGGTGTACATCCTGATCTTACTTGTTTTGGTAAGATCGTAGGCGGAGGGCTTCCAGCTGCCCTTATTGGAGGTAAAGCAGAAGTTATGGACTTGTTAGCTCCCTCAGGTAAAGTTTTTCAAGCAGGAACATTGTCCGGAAACCCCTTAGCTATGAGGGCAGGCCTAGCTACTTTACAAGTCTTAGAAAGAGATGGTATTTATGAAGAATTAGAGGACAAGACAAGGGTTATTACAGACCCTATAAGGGAAGAGCTAAAAAACACTCCTCATAGTATTCATTCTGTTGGATCAATGTTTAGCATTTTTTGGAATGTCAAAAACCCTCAAAATAAAACTGACCTAGCACATTTAGATATGGACATATTCAAAAAGTATTTTCAATTTCTTTTAAAAAAAGGAATCTACATACCTCAGTCTCCTTTTGAAACTAGTTTTGTTTCTCTTGCACATAGCAAAGAAAACCTGCAATATACAAGGGATGTTATTTTAGATTTTATACAATGAAGAGATTATTATTTTATTTATTCATTCCCTTTTTCATTTTTGCTCAAGTTGATTCTGGGCTTGAAGAAGTCATTCAATATTCAACAGATAAGGAAAATAAAGTAGGTCTTATTGAAGTTCCGATGGATCGTCCTATAAGCCAAGCGACGTATATTCATTGTAAATTAGCCATAGAGCACTTCAAAAAAGAAAATATTATTTTTTTGCTCCTCCATTTAAATACTCCAGGAGGCGAGGTTTTTGCTTCACAAAAAATTGCAAAACTTTTGCAAGAACTCGATACTCAGTCGAATATTCCAACCGTGGCTTTTATTGATAATTGGGCTGTTTCAGCCGGCGCAATGCTAGCCTATTCATCTAGATTTATCGGAACAACACCATCATCAATTATGGGGGCTGCTGAGCCTGTTTTACAAACAGGGGAGGGGATGCAAAGTGCCTCTGAAAAAGTAAACTCTGCTTTAAGGGCTGAGTTTATTAATTTAGCTTCTTTTTATGGTAGAAATCCCAATCTCGCCGAAGCAATGGTAGATAAAGACATTATTGTCGTAGAAAGAGCTGGGGAGATTATTAAGTTAGATAAGGAAGACCAAATAAGGGAATCTGATCAGATTATTTCCAATAAAGGGAAACTTCTAACACTGGACGCAGAGCAGTTAAAAAAATATGGTGTATCCGATTTTTCCGTTGATTTTGAAAAGTTATTACCAATTACTGCAAAAGAAAAAAAAGAGGGAACTTATCCAGCTAGTAAGCTATTGATTTTTCAATATCCGTTTTTTAAAAAAATACCTCAGGCACAAATCATTACCTACAATGACTGGAAAATTGGTTTTTTCTCTTTTTTATCTCACCCTCTTGTAGCCTCACTTTTATTCATTGGGATGCTGATAGGTTTTTATATTGAAATGAATACACCTGGCTTTGGTATTTTTGGAAGCATTGGTTTAGTTTGCCTAGGTTTGATTCTGCTTAATAGTTTTTCTATTCATGCGATTGATTGGCTAGAAGTTATTATTTTTCTGATAGGAGCTGCTCTTATCATGGTGGAGCTTTTCATCTTACCTGGGTTTGGAGTCATTGGAATTGCAGGGATAATCCTTACAATAATAGGTCTTTTTGTATTGATGATGCCTAGCGTTAAAGATATTTCTTTTAATGCAGAAAAGTGGAATTTAGCGGCAATCAATGCTCTAAACATGTTTGTTTGGCTCTTTGTAGCGTTAGTTGTTTCCGTAATTATTATGTTTTTATTGAGTAGGTATGTACTCCCCAGAATAGGCTTATTTTCCAAATTCGTATTAAAAGGAGAGCAGCATGGATATACTTCAGGTGTGTCCAAAGAAAACTTGCCTAAAGTTGGCATGGAAGGAACTGTATATTCTTCTTTAAGACCTTCTGGGAAAGTGCTGGTAAATGGAGAAATTTATGAAGCATCTTCCTTAAGAGAATTCATCGAAAAAGAGGAAAAAATTATAGTTTCCGATATCATTGGATCTAGAATTATTGTGAGAAAAAAATGAGCATAGCTATTTTATTAGCAGTCGTAGGGCTTTTATTAATTTATTTTGAATTCTTCCTGCCAGGTGGAATAATGGGGGTTGCAGGTGGAATACTTCTTATTTCAAGTATTGTAATACTTCTTTTGAATGACCCAGGTTCTTTTGTGCTCGTTATTTTTATCGCAAGTTTGATCACTGCATTGCTAGTAACAATTAAAATAGCTTTATGGAGAGTTAGGTCTACAGGAAAAAAAGGAACTATTTTTTTGGATTCAGATCAAACTGGATATTTTGCGAGTTTTTACGATAAAGAGCTTATTGGAAAACTTGGAATAGCTGAAAGTGACTTAAAACCATCTGGTCATGTAAAAGTTGACGATGCATCTTATCAAGCAGTTTCAAAAGGAAGATATATTAATAAAGGATCTACTGTTCAAGTAATTGGAGGAGAAGGATCCAGACTCATTGTTAAACAAATCCAAGAAGAAGAGGTCTAGTAAATGGATTTTTCCGTAGGTATTTATGTGCTATTCATTATTTTGGCACTTGTTGTTGTTATTTTCTTATCACTAGTTGGTAGATTTATCAGTTTGTGGTTTCAGGCCTTTGTTTCTGGAACACCTATTTCTTTATTTAACATTGTTGGGATGAGTCTTAGAAAAATACCTCCTAAGTTAGTGGTTAATGCCCGTATTAATGCTTTTAAAGCTGGTTTAAAGCAAATAACAGTTGCTGATTTAGAAACCCACTATTTAGCAGGGGGGCGCCTAAATGATGTTGTAAGAGCTATGATAGCAGCTGACAAAGCTAATATACCTTTAGATTGGAGGCAGGCTACTGCTATTGACTTAGCGGGAAGAGATCTTTTTGATGCTGTGCGCACTTCAGTAAATCCCAAGGTAATTGACTGCCCAGGAGGAGGAGCTGATATTTCTGCTGTAGCTAAAGATGGGGTAGAGCTAAAAGCAAAGGCAAGAGTAACTGTTCGTACTAACATTTTACAGTTAGTCGGAGGAGCCACAGAAGACACTATTATAGCAAGGGTAGGCGAGGGGATAGTTACTTCTATCGGTGGTACTGATACTCATCAGGCCGTTTTGGAGTCACCTCAAAGAATTTCTCAGTTAGTTCTCGATAAAGGGCTAGACGCACAAACTGCTTTTGAAATACTTTCTATTGATATTGCTGATATAACAATAGGAGAAAATATTGGAGCAAGGCTCAGAGCAGACAGAGCAGAGTCCGATATGAGAGTTGCTCGCGCAAAAGCCGAAGAAAGAAGAGCTATGGCTGTTGCTGTAGAAAAAGAGAACGAAGCTAAAATTCGGGATGCAGAAGCTGAAGTACCTCTTGCCATGGCAGAGGCTTTCAAAAAGGGAAATCTTGGCATTATGGACTATTATCGAATGAAAAATATTAAAGCTGATACTAAGATGAGAGATTCAATTTCAGGGGAGGAGGAAGAGGGAAAGCATGAATGAGGAAAAATCCTTTGATTGGATTGGGTTACTTATTATTGTATTTTTTCTTATTTTTCCCTTAATCAATACTTTCTTTGCTAAGAAAAAAGAAAAGCCTCCTGCACCAAGAAGAGCGCCTAAGCAAAAAATAATTCCACCTCAGGTGGTTCGCAAACCACCTCCAGTTCCTGCACGGACAAGAATGTCTTTTGCTCAAAAAGCGAAAGACAAAAAGCGAAAGAAAATTTTAACCAAGTATGGATCTTTGCGAAGTGGTATTATTTTATCAGAAATATTAAAAAGGCCTTACATAGATTAAATTATGGATTTTTCAAAGCTTTTAGGTAATGATGCCATTAAAAATTATCTTACTCAGGAAGTTACTTTAAATAACCTTCCGAACACTTTATTGTTTCATGGTCCTGATGGCGTCGGTAAGAGTCTTTTTGCTAAGTCCCTAGCTAAAAGACTTTTGTTTGATGAAGTAGACAAAGCTGGATATAACCGTGTGGATCTAGAGAATCATCCAGATTTACATATATATCGGCCAGATGGTAAAGCAAACACCCATCATATTTCAACGATGCGACAAATGATAGAGGAAGTTCATAAGCCTCCTTTTGAAGCTAGTGCAAAAGTATTTATTATTCATGATGCGGATAAAATGCAAGAGGCCTCTTCTAATGCTATTTTAAAAACTTTAGAAGAGCCTAGTTTGGATAGCTATATTGTTCTTTTAAGTGCAAAACCAGATGATTTGCTATTGACCATTCGGTCAAGATGTATGCAGGTAAGTTTCAAAGCAATAGAAGATCACCTCATTGAAAAGTATTTATTAGAAAATACAGACAAATCAGAGACAATGGCAAAGTACTTGGCGAAAATAGCTCAGGGTTCTTTAGGGAGGGCTCTTAATTTAGCTCTTCATCCCGAAGCGGAAAAAAATATAGAAATACTGCTAGATATATTAAGCCATAAACAGCCAGTAGATGCTTTGCATACTATAGAAGAGTTTTGCTCTAAAGAAATAGATCTGATCTATGCCATTATACTCATGTGGTTTAAAGATCAGCTAGCTCGCAGTTATGGATTTTATGAGGATGGCTTTTTTTTTAAAGAGGAAACAGATTTTTTTGCCCCATTAGAAAAGGTGCATTATTATTTAGAAGAGGTAGAGAAAGGGATTCAAAGAAATATAAAAGCATCTACCTGCTTAGAATATTTTTTTCATAAAATATTTTAATGTAACTTACCTGACCAATTGAGCTTTGTTCTCAAGGTACTGTAATAGTCATGTCGCTGAAGATTTACGAGTTTAAACTTTTGCGAGCTTTTTTTAACGGTAACGCTATCGCCGGTTTCCATTGAAAAAGTATCTACACCATCGCAATGAACTTCAATGGATGGATTCTTACTTAAATATTGAATTTGTAAAGTGTGATTAGAAGATAGAACAAAGGGTCTGTTGGAGATTGTATGAGCGCAAATAGGGGTTATGACATAAGCATCGAGTTCAGGACTTAAAATAGGTCCTCCTGCAGCTAAAGAGTAAGCAGTAGATCCATTTGGAGTTGCTATGATAATTCCATCTGCGATAAAAGTATTTAGATACTTTCCGTCAACTTGCATGGAAATTTCAACCAAACTGTGATAGCCACCTCTATGGACAACAACTTCATTTACTGCATAAAACTTTTCCTTATTTTTACTTGATGTTTCAAGGATCAATCTTTCTTCGATAGTAAATTTTCCGTCTAAAAGATCTTGCAAAGAAGGGTAAATATCAGGGATTGGAATATCAGCCATGAAGCCTAAATGACCAAGGTTTATTCCAGCAATAGGGGCTTCAATATCTGAGAACCTATGAGATAATCGTAAGATAGTTCCATCACCTCCCATAGAGATAAGAAAGGAGATTTGTGTACGATCTATATCCGAAAGTTTTTTAGCGCCAATTTTATCTACATACTCGTCATCAGCAACAACAGTGACATTTCTAGCTTTAAAATAATCACAAATTCCTTTAGCTAAATCAAAAGAATGCAACTTTCGTTCATTAGGAAACAGGGCTATAATCATAACTTTTCTTCTTTAGGTCAAAAAATTTCAAGATTCTCTCTGTTATTGACTCTACATCAAGACCTATTTCCTTATAAAGATCTTCGTTCTTTCCATGTTGCACAAATGTGTCCGGAATACCAATATTTAATATTTGGTTAGTCATATTATTATTAATAATAAACTTATTAATAGCCGAGCCAAGCCCGCCATTGACACTATGCTCTTCAATAGTAACAACATTAGAGTGCGTAGAAAAAATATCTAGAAAAAGATCTGCATCTAAAGGTTTTACAAATACTGGGTCAATAATAGTAGGGTTTACACCATAAGAAGACAGGATTTTTTTTATCTCAAGAGCTTTGTAGGACATATGGCCAAGCCCAATAATTACTAAGCTTTCACCCTTAGAAAGAACGTCAGCTCGAGCAAGATCCCTATGTTGAACTGGTGCATCTTCTTCAACTTGAGTAACGAGGTTAGGATACCTGATAGCCACAGGTCGGTCGTAAGTAAAAGAGCTGTGCATCAGTTCTTTTAAAAGCATCCCATTTCTGGGTTGGGCAATCACCATATTAGGCATCGCACTTAAAAAGCTTATATCATAAATGCCATGATGCGTGCATCCATCGGGTCCTGATATCGAAGCTCTATCAATAGTAAATACAACTGGTAACTCTTGCAGGCATACATCATGAAATATATTATCTAAAGCTCTTTGTAAGAAAGTTGCGTAGATATTGCAAATGACTTTTAATTTTTTACTTTTTGCTAGGCCCCCAGCAAAAGTAACAGCATGGCCCTCGGCTATGCCTACGTCAAGGCATCTTTCGGGCAGTTGCTTTCTCATTTCAGTAAGGCAAGAGCCTGCTGGTGTTGCTGGGTTGACAACCACAATGCTAGGATCTTTTTGAGCCATTTTTAAAATTTCTTTCCCAAAAATTTTAGGAAAGGTAGTGCTAGAAGAGCTAGTAGTTAAGAACTTTCCACTAGTTTTGTCAAAAGGCTTCACTCCATGGTAGGCAGTAGGGTTTTCACTAGCAATCGGCATCCCTTTTCCTTTTACAGTCATGACATGCATTAAAATAGGTCGGTTGTAATGTTTAACAGAGTTAAATCTGTCAACCAGCTTTTTTACATCATGTCCGTCAATAGGCCCTACATAAGAAAGTCCAAATTGTTCAAAAAAAGCAGCAGGGCTTACTAGATTTTTAATAGACTCGGTAACCTTTTGCCCTTGTTTAGCAAGCTGTTTCCCAAGGCCAGGGAATTTACTTAATATAGAATTAATCTCTTCATAGAGCTTGTTAGAGATGGGGTGAGATAAAATTCGAGAAAGGATGTTTTTTATATTTCCGACGTTTTCTGAAATAGACATTTTATTGTCGTTTAGCACGACGATAAAGTTTTTTAAATCACCTGGAATATTATTTAATGCTTCAAGTGTCAAACCGCATGTTAAAGAGGCGTCTCCTAAAATGGGAATGATATGTTCATCCGTTTTTAGTAACTCTCTATTTTTAGCCATCCCAAGTCCTAAAGAAAAAGCAGTTCCTGCGTGTCCAGCATAAAAATGATCGTGAGCAGATTCTTTTGGATGAGAAAAGCCGCAAAGCCCTTTGTACTTTCTAATTTCGTTAAAGCGAGGGTTTCTTCCAGTTAACAATTTATGAGGATAAGACTGATGGGAAGTATCGAAAATGAACTTATCGTAAGGAGAATTAAATACATAATGCAAAGCAACGGTAAGCTCTACCGTTCCCAAATTGGATGATAGATGGCCTCCATTGACGGAGAGTACTTCAATTATGCGCTGCCTAATCTCTGTGCAGAGCTTTTCTAAACTTGCTATAGGCAAAGACTGTATGTCTGAAGGAGAGTGAATAGTGTTTAAAATATCAAAGTCACTCATTAAGTGAGCTCTTTTTTAGAAAACAAGTCTTTTGATTCAGGTTCAAAAGTCTCTTTTAAGGGTTGGCCATTGTCATCTAATTGTAATGAACCATCTCTTGCTTTAATCAATGTCTCAATTTTCTTTTCAGCCATGGTTAACTTGCTGCTGCAGCTGTTAATAAGCTGGTTAGCCTCTTCAAATAATTTTAAAGAGTCTTCTAATGAGGCCTTCCCTTCGTTCAGAGTGGTTAAAATTTTTTCTAATCTTTCAAAGGCTTTTTCATATGTAAGCTGATTATCCATCAAGTCCTTCCGATTTAATTTCTTTTACCTGGGCGTAAATTTTACCGTCTTTAGTTAAAGCGTAAAAAGAATCATTTTTTTTGAGATTCTTACTAGATAGAATAATAGAATGATCCTTTTCAGAAAAGAGAATGCTATAACCTTTAGATAGTAAGTTTTTAGGATCTATTGCTTTGAACATTTGCAATAGATTTTCTAACCTTATCTTTTTTTCTTTAATAATAGCTTGTATTTTTTCTAAAGCAAGGGATTGGTATTTTGTTGCATCAAATACAATTTTAGTTTTATTCATCTGTGTTTTTATAGATAAATCAAGCTGGTTTTTATAGGAAAACAGTCGATCCTTTGACTGATGTAGTTGCAATATGGGGTTAAAAGCTTTCAGCCTTTGGTTAACGTGCCTAAACTGCTCTTTTTTATGTAAAAAAAAGTATTTAATACTAGATAAGTATTTTTCCTGCATTTCATCTAAGCTTTGAAGCTTGGTGGCAAAAAGAGCATATCCTCTAGATAAAACAGGGTATTTTTGTATGTCGTTTAGTCTTTGACGGGCATGTTTTACTCTAGGAATGAAGGTACCATAAAGACGCTGCTTTGTTTGTTGCAAGTATTCTAAAATGTGCTCTTGCTCTCCTGTTACTATCTCAGCTGCAGCAGATGGAGTAGGAGCTCTTATATCTGCTACTAAATCTGATATAGAGTAATCAGTTTCATGACCTACTGCTGAAATAATAGGAATTTCAGACTTATAGATTGCCTCAGCAACAATTTTTTCATTAAACGCCCAAAGATCCTCTAAAGAACCTCCTCCTCTACCTACGATAATGACATCAGCCAGATTAAACCTGTTAAAGTCATCTATTGCTTGAGCAATTTCTTCCTTAGCTCCCTCACCTTGTACCTTTACTGGATTCAAAATTAAATGGCATCCCAAAAACCTTCTTCCAAGAACATGCAGTATATCTTGAATAACAGCTCCAGTAGGACTAGTAATAATGCCAATTTTTTTGGGAAATTTTGGTAAGCTTTTTTTTAAACTTTTATCTAGCCATCCGAGCTGTTTTAAGTGCTCTTTAAGTTCATGTAGTTTCAGTAAAAGAGTTCCAACACCAGTGTGTTGAATTTCCCTAATAATAAGTTGATAATTTCCCCTCGGTGCATAAACAGAAAGCTCTCCCTTAGCTGTGATTTGATCGCCATCCTTCAATGGTTTTTTTAATTTTAAAGAATTTCCTCTAAATAAAACCGAAGAAATTTGGGAGTTTTTATCTTTTAAGCTGAAGTAATAATGTCCTGAACTTTGACGTTTTAAGTTACTAATTTCTCCTTGCACATCAATATTGTTAAAGGCTGGCTCTAAAGTAAACTTAATTGCATCTGTAAGTTCAGATACAGTAAAAACTTTTTTTGTAGTAAGGTTTTGCATATTATAATTTTTCATGGATTGTTACTATATTTCTACAAGAAAGATAGGTTGCTTTTCAAGAACTTATTGGTTATGATGAAATACTTAAAAAATATGTTTAAAAATGTCTAGACAATCCTACATCATTGGCAACTGGAAAATGTATAAAACAGGCTCAGAAGCTGTCCAGTTTATTACTGAACTAGCTCCTTTAGTAGCATCCAGTAACCCTCATGTTTATTTAGCAGTTCCCTTCTCTTCTATTTATCAAGCTGCAATGGCGGCTGAAAAGCACCACATTGTCATTGGAGCTCAAAATATTCATGATGAGAAAGAGGGTGCTTTTACAGGAGAGGTATCAGCCTTAATGTTAAAAGATGCGGGGGCTGAATTTGTGATTATTGGTCATTCGGAAAGAAGAAAAATCTTTAAGGAAGATGATAGCTTTATCAATCGCAAGGTGCTGCAAGCTATGAAAAATGACTTAAAAGTCATTTTATGTGTAGGTGAAACGCTAGAAGAACGGAAGCAGCACAAAACGGAAGAAGTCTTAAGCAAACAGCTGGAAAAAGGTCTAAAAGGAGTTCCTAAGGACTATACCGATTTTATTATTGCTTATGAGCCAGTCTGGGCTATTGGGACGGGGATTGCAGCTACACCTGAAATAGCGCAGGAAGTGCATTCATTTTTAAGAGTTATTTTATCAGAACAATTCAGTAAGAACAATGCTGCAAAAATACCTATTTTATATGGTGGATCTGTTAAGCCTGAAAATATCTCTACTCTTATGGAGCAAAGTGATATAGATGGAGCGTTAGTAGGTGGCGCATCTTTGAATGTTGAATCCTTTAACAAAATTGTAAATTTTTAGAGTTATGAGCGTTTTATTTTATATTTTATTATTTGTCTTTCTCTTTGTTTGTTCACTTCTTTGTTTTGTGATTTTAATCCAAGAGTCAAAGTCAATGGGGTTAGGAGCCTCTTTTGGAGGAGATCCAGGGGAATCTTTATTTGGAACTTCAACAGCGCAGGTTTTGAAAAAGTTTACAGCTTATTTAGCTGCTTTTTTTATGGCTGGCTGTATTATTTTGTCTTTATGGTCTTCCGTTATTGGAAAGTCAGAGACTTCTCATGCAACTTTTCCAACAGAGCAAGTAGAATAGATGTTACTAAAGCTTTGTTATTATAATAATCCGATTCTTCGCAAAAAATGCAAGCCTGTTAAAGAAATCACAGATGAAATCAAACGTCTTGCTCAAGATATGATTGAAACTATGGATGCAGGAAATGGTGTTGGCCTTGCAGCCCCTCAGGTAGGTAAAGATCTAGCCATTTTCGTTATGAGAGAAGATAAATACACGGAAGAAGGGGAGCTTGTGTTAGGTGATGCAAAAGTATTTATAAACCCCAAGCTTTCCAATCCAAGTAAAGAAACTAACGTTCATTTAGAAGGGTGTCTTTCTCTGCCAGGCCTTCATTTAGATATTGAAAGACCTAATGTCATTTATGTTGAGGCGATGGATTTGGAAGGGAATATTACCTCTCAGGAATTTACTGACTTTACTGCTAGGATAATCATGCATGAAAACGATCATCTCAATGGAGTATTGTTTATCGACCGTATTCCTAAAAAAACAAAAAAGAAAATTGAGCCTTCTCTAAGAAAAATCAAAGAAAAATATGAAGCTTTGAGATAGGTGTTTCTAAAGATTTACATTAGAATATTTCACATTGATCAGGTACAAAAGCTAATACATCTTTTATAGAGATATTCGAAAGATGTACAAAGAGTCTTTCCAGGTTAGTAGCTTTGCTTAAAAACTCTTGTAAAACTTCTTTATTAAGGTTTCTGCAGCCTCCTAAACTAAGCTCTTTTAACTTCGATGGATCTAGCGCTAATAGTTCATCGCCTGTTATTTCAGTTCCTGAAAGATCTAGTATTTCAAGTTCAAAAGCCTTGGTGAAAAAATCATGAAGAGCTTTTCTATTAAGCTTTCTGCAATTTTTTAAACTAAGCTCTTTTAACTTTGATGGATCTAGTACTAGTAGTTCATCGCCTGTTATGTCCATTGCGTTAGATAGGTGGAAAAGCTTCAATACTTCGAGTTTGGTGGTTTTGCTTAAAAATTTTTGTAATGCAATAGGGTTAAGATACCGACAAAATTGTAAAGAAAGATATTTCAATTCTAACGGATTAAAATCCTGCAGCTCATCGCCTGTTATGTTTGTGGATGTAAGGTCTATTTTTTCAAGTTTATCAACTTTACTTAAAAACTGTTGTAAAACATTTGGGTAAAGACCACAAAAGCTCAAATTTAGTTTTTTCAATTTTGAAGTATCAAGAAGTAGCAATTCTATCCCTGTTATTATTTTTAAGTTTGATAGGGATAAATCTTCTATTTCTCTTGCCATGCTTAAAAATTCTTGAAGACGTTCGCTATTAAGATTTTCGCAACCATCTAAATTCAGCACTTTTAATTTATTAGGAACTTGGGAAAGGAAATAACCTGATAAACTTTTATTTTTACATAAATTTAAAGAAGTTAAATTGGGGCACAGTTCTAAAGCTGTAATAAGATCTTCATCAGTAATTTCTGAATTGCTGAAATCTAGAGATTGTATATCTTCTCGTGCGCTTAAAGAAACTTCTCTTAAGTAGGTAATCATTTCCTTAGGATTGTCACATTTTAGTTGAAGTAAGGCTTCTAAATATTTACCTAAAACCTTGCCAGATGGATCTAACTCTTCATTAAACTCTCTTATAACTATAGGGAATTGAAAATGAGACTTGTAAAGTAAAGCTAATTCATGAAATGCAAGACCTGCTATTGATTCAATCCGAGCGAATAAGCCTAAATCATTATCAAAATTATCTTCCCAAAATGGCCTTAAAGAGACTTGATCTTCAGGAGGCAAGTAACTCATGATTGTTGGCTTGAGTTGCTCAATTTCATTTAATGTAGTGGAAATAGCGTTAGTCATATTATTTATTATGTAATAAGGTTTTGTATTCGAATAGATTTTAGGATTGAACGTGTTTGATCTGTTAGAGGTGTTTGGAGTAAATGGAGAGTTTTTAGCGATTTTACTTTACTAAGGAATTCATATAGCGCTTCCTGATTTAAATGAATACATCGATCTAAGATAAGAGCTTTTAAGTTAGATAAATTTAAAGAAAGTAGAGACTCTCCAGTAATATACGTTCCCTTTGCAGAAAATAATTCTAATGATTTGGTTTTACTAAAAAACTCTGCAAGTTTCTGTTCGTTTATTTTGAGACAACCATTTAAGCAAAGAATCTTTAGATAGGGTGAACTAAGAAAAAGTAAAGAGTTCGTGTTTATATTTGTGTGTGATAAAAAAAGCTGTTCTAAAGCATTAGACCTGCTAAAGAAATTTTCCAGAGTAGTTTCATTGAGATTTTTATTACTATCTAGTGCTAATTTTCTCAAGTTGAGGGGGTTTACAGCCTTTAATATATTATTTACAGCAGGTACTTTTTCTATGTAAAGCTCTTGTAATGAATTAGCTTTTTCAAAAAAATCTTCAATGATTTCTTCGTCGAGATTTTTGCAGAATTTTACATTAAGTATTTTTAATTTAGAGGTGTCTAGAGCTAGCAGCGATCGTACAAGTATAGAGGTAACTCCTAAGTAAAGGGCTTCAATTGTTTTAATTTTTTCAAAAAAGCGTTCAAGAATTGCTGAATTGAGGTCGCTACAAGAAGCTAAATTAAGACTTTTTAAATTGCTTTTAATAGATAGTAAAGCTTTTCCTGTTATATTTGATTCTGATAAATTAAGTTCTTCTAAAGCTATTGCTTTTTTTAAGAAGAGTTGAAGTGATTTTTCTCTATATCCCTGGCAATGAATTTTAAATTTTTTCAATTTAGAAGGATCAATGGCTAATAAAACGCGGTCTGATATGTACCCTGAAAGATAAAGGGTTTTTAATGAAGTAGCTCTCCTAAAAAATGTTTCAAGTTTCTCCTCGTCACTTAGCATACTAATATTTAATGAAAGTTCCTGAAGGTTAGAGGGGTCAAGAGCTAATAAAGTTTTACAACTTATTCCAGTTATTGAAAGGTCAAGTTTTTCCAGTGCTTTAATTTTGCTAAAGAAACTGGCAACTTTTTCTTCATTCAGGTTTAAACAATCAGATAAGTTAAGATTTTTTAATTGGTTATCAGCAGAGATTTGAGAAAAACAATCTCCAGTTATAGCAGTTCTTGCTAAGTATAGAGTTTGTACATTTTTACATAAATTTAAGGCTAAAAGAAGGCGCTCATCTGTAATTGTAGTACTGGAGTAGTCTAAAGTTAGAATAGTTTCTTTTAATTCAATAGGGAGGCTTACAAAAAAATCCCATCCTTTTTTAGAGTCTTTTCTATACATTACAGTATGAAGATTGCTTAGGAATCTTCCCAAGATTACCCCAGAGGGATCCAAGGTTTCTTGAAACCTCCTAGTTATATCGGGAAGAAAGGGGTTATCAATGGGAGTTGTTGGGTTGCTTATAAGGTCATGATATAATAAAAAGACTTCACGCTTGCTAAGGCCTGCTATTGATTGAACTCTAGGGAATAAACCTAAGTTTGACTGGTAGATGTTATCCCAGACTTTACAAGTAAGACGTGTAGCTATTTGTTCTTTTGGTCTTAAGCAACCTAAAATGTTTGCAAAAATACCAGGACATCTGGCGGTTGTCTCTAAAAGATTAGGCGTAGAGTTTATCATGCTGATTACCTCATGAATGAAGGGGTAAAAGCTTAATCTTAGTGTTAAAAAAAAGCAAAAATTTTTAGAAAAAATCTAGTAACTTCGCATAGATAAGGGATAAAATCTTGTATTTCTTCTTTGCATATATTCATAGAAGGCAGGTTTAGTTTTTAGATCAAGGGCATTACAATCGCTTATATCAATTTTTTTTAATTTATAAGGAAACTGAACAGGTTGTAGCCTTGCTTAAAAATTCTTTAAGAGCTTCTTTATTGAGATTTTGGCAATTATCTAAATAAAGTGTTTTTAATTTAGATGGATCAAGAACTAATAGCTCTTCACCTGTTATATTTGTTCCTGAAAGTATTAGTCTTTCGAGGTTAGTAGCCTTGCTTAAAAATTCTTTAAGAGCTTCTTTATTGAGGTTTTGACAATTATCTAAATAAAGTGTTTTCAATCTAGACGAATCAAGAGCTAATAATTCTTCGCCTGTTATATTTGTTTCTGAAAGTATTAGTGTTTTGAGCTTTGAAGTTTTGTTTAAAAACTCTAGAAGAGCTTCCCTGTTAAGGTTTTTGCAAGTATCTAAATGCAGTTCTTCCAACTCTGATGGTTCAAGAGCTAATAGTTCTTCACCTGTTATATTTGTCCATGAAAGGTTTAATATTTTAAGTCCTGTAATTTGACTTAAAAATTCTTTGAGAGCTTCCCTGTTAAGATCTTTGCAACTATTTAAATTGAGTTCTTCTAGCTCAGACGGATTAAGTATAAGTAATTCATCACCTCTTATACTTGCTTCCGAAAGGTCAATTTTTTTAAGTGTAGTGATTTGACTTAAAAATTCTTGAAGAGCTTCCCTATTAAGGTTTTTACAATTACTTAAATAGAGTTCTTCCAACTCCGATGGATTAAGAGCTAATAGCTCTTCACCTGTTATATTTGTCCTTGAAAGGTTTAATGTTTTAAGCCCTTTAATTTTACTTAAAACTTCTCGAAGAGCTTTACTGTTAAGGTTTTTACAATTACTTAAATAGAGTTCTTCTAACTCAGATGGATTAAGAGTAAGTAATTCATCACCTGTTATATCTACGTCAGAGAGATTGAGTGTTTTGAGTCCTATAATTTTGCTTAAAAATTCTCGAAGAACTTCTCTATCAAGGCGTTTGCAATGAGCCAATTCAAGTTTTTTTAACCCTGATGGATTAAAAGCTAGCAGTGCATTGTTAGTTATATGTGCCCTTGAAAGGTTTATTTCCTCAAGATTAGTGGCTCTACTTAAAAACTCTTGAAAGGCATTTGGGTTAAGATTACAAAACCTCAACTCAAGCTTTTTTAATTTTGAAGCATCAAGAAGGAGTAATTCTTCTCCTGTTACTATCCCTAACTCTGATAAAGACAGTTCTTCTATTTTTTTAGCTTTACTTAAAAATTCTTGAAGGGTTCTTTTGTGAAGATTTTTACATCCATTTAGGTTTAAAGAAGTTAAATTAGGAGATAGTTGTGAAGTTATAATAAGATCTTCATCAGTAATTTCTGAATAACTGAAATCTAAAGATTGAATGCCTTCTTTCTCTGTTGAAGAAACTTCTCTTAAAAATGTAATCATCTCCTTAGGATCTTCTCTACATTTAAAAAGAAGAAAAATTCGTAAATACTTTTTAAAAATTTTGCCTGATGGGTCTAATTCATCGTGAAATCTTTCCCGAACTTTAGGAAAGGGGAAATTGGATTTATAAAGTGAGTCTATTTCTTGAAATGCAAGATCTGCTATTGATTTTATCCGAGTAAATAAACCTAAACATGAATCAAAACTGTTTCCCAAAAAAGGCTGTAAGGAAACTTGATCTATGGGATCTAAGTAACTCATGATAGTTGGTTTGAGTTGCTCAAATTCATTGGTGTTTCCTTCTAATTCTGAAAAATCAAATGATTTAGGTGGAATTGCAGCTGCCATGTTACTTAACCTCAAATAGACTGAATGTTATCTTGAAAAGGGGGGGGCTCTTTAAGTTTCACTAACTGTAAACCACACATTGGCGTGGGATAAGGGGTAATAATTCTTCATCAATATATGAGTCGGGAATACAAAGATCTTTAAGTTCTGTGGCTTTAGTTAAAAATGCTTTAAGAGATTCTTTATCAAGGTTGTCGCAACTATTTAAATTGAGAAATTGCAATTTAGAAGGATCAAAATTTAATAGCTCTTTGCCGTTAATATTTACTCTTGATAGATTTAAGTCTTCCAATTCTGTAGCTTTTCTTAAAAATGTTTGCATTGCTTTTTCATTGAGATTTCTGCAGAAAGATAACCTAAGCTTTTTCAATTTAGAAGGATCAAGGGCAAGTAATTCCTCTCCAGTTATATTTGCATGAGAGGCATCTAAAGATTCGAGGTTTGTAGCTCGGCTAAGTATTTGTGCGAGCATTTCTTTGCTTATCTTTGTGTTAATTCGTAAGG
>JASFVE010000037.1:0-20776 GCA_050049995.1 Chlamydiota bacterium
GCTTGAAGATATTCTCTTAGCAAAAGAGGAACTTCCTGATTTCGTTATAGAGTTTTTAAATGAGTATGATTCGAAAGAAGATCGAATTAAATATTTTTCTAAGTTAATGAGCGATTTTTACCGAGTCTTTTCTTCTCGGTACTTAGGGTTTTTACACAAATATTTTTCTTTTGAAAGAAAGCTTCGTCTTTCTTTGGTAGCCTTAAGGTCAAAGTATGCCAAGCTATCCTTAGAAAAGCAGCTTCAATTTGAAGAACCAACAGACCCATTTGTCGCTTTTTTATTGGCTCAAAAAGATAGTGAAAACCTTGAACTTGATAGTGAGTTTGCAGGCCTTAAAGAAATATTTAATGAGAATATAGAAAATCCTTTGCGTCTGCAAAAAGCAATTTTAGAATACCGAATGCATTTTTTAGAAGAGGTAGCTGTTGAGCATCCTTTTTCTATAGATGAAATTTTAGGCTATTACATTCGCCTTTTAATAGTAGAAAACTGGCAAAAACTTAATGCCGAAGAAGGAAAAAACCAATTAGATCAACTAGTTAGAGAATAATTATGCAAAATCAAAATCTTGGAAAAGGAACTGTTTTAAAAGCACTGGGAAACCTTCTACAGGTTCGGTTTGAAGGAAACATTAGACAGGGTGAAATGTCTTTAATCAAGGTTGATGAGGATCATTTATCAGCTGAAGTAATAGAGGTTGTTGGAGATGAAGTAAAACTTCAGGTTTTTGAAGATACAACTGGAGTTAAGTTAGGATCTTCGGTTGAATTCCTGGGTCATTTATTAGAAGCAGAGCTGGGGCCTGGTTTATTGACTACCGTTTATGATGGCTTGCAGAACCCTTTAGAAAAAGTAGCTGAGAAAACTGGTCTGTATCTTAAAAGAGGTGTGTACCTTAAACCGATTGATAGGGATGTTAAGTGGGAGTTTACGCCGAAATGTGAAGTGAACCAATCCGTACAAAAAGGTGACCTATTAGGAACTGTCAAAGAAGGACATTTTGAACATAAAATTATGGTTCCTTTTCAACAGTATGGCTCTTACACAGTTACTTGGGTTGCAAAGCAAGGCTCTTATACGGTTGAGGAGACCCTAGTTAAGGCAAAAGATGAAAAAGGTAATGAAGTTTCTTTTAATATGCTTCAAAAGTGGCCTGTCAAAACACCGTTAATTCATGGTAAGAAGGTTAAACCTTCGGAAATGATGGATACGGGGCTTAGAATTTTAGATACGCAGTTTCCTGTTTTAAAGGGGGGAACCTTTTGTTCACCTGGACCTTTTGGTGCTGGCAAAACTGTGTTGCAACACCACTTATCAAAGTATTCTTCCGTTGACATTGTGATCGTGGTTGCTTGCGGGGAAAGAGCCGGAGAAGTAGTTGAAATGTTGAAAACTTTTCCAGAGCTTACTGATGCAAGGACGTCAGAGCCTTTAATGAATAGAACTGTCATCATTTGTAACACTTCCTCTATGCCTGTTGCTGCAAGGGAAGCATCGGTTTATATGGGAGCTACTATCGCTGAATATTATAGGCAAATGGGACTTGATGTATTACTGCTTGCTGATTCAACTTCTAGATGGGCGCAAGCTATGAGGGAAATGTCAGGAAGGCTAGAGGAAATTCCAGGAGAGGAAGCTTTCCCTGCTTATCTAGCTTCAAGAATAGCTTCATTTTATGAAAGATCAGGTGTTATCCAGCTTCCAGATGGAGAAGAAGGTTCCCTTACAATTGGTGGTAGTGTATCGCCCGCTGGAGGTAACTTTGAAGAGCCTGTAACACAATCCTCTCTTTCAGTTGTTGGCGCTTTTCATGGCCTGTCAAGGGCCAGATCAGATGCTAGAAGGTATCCAGCCGTTGATCCTCTTATTTCATGGTCAAAATATATCGACAGTGTTGGAGAAGAGCTCAACCAGAAGTTAGAACATTGGGCAAGTAAAGTTAAAAAGGGGCTAAAGTTCTTGGTAGATGGGGATGAAATTGGAAAAAGAATGGAAGTTGTTGGAGAAGAAGGGATTTCTATTGATGATATGATTATTTATCTAAAAGCGGAGCTATACGATATCTCTTATCTTCAACAAAATGCTTTTGACAAAGAAGATGCATTCTGTCCCTTAGAAAGACAGGTTGAGCTTTTTCAGTTAGTTCAGGAAATTTTTGATACACATTTTGTTTTTGACTCTCACGATGAAGCTAGATCATTTTTCTTGTTTTTGCAAAATCTCATCAAAAATACAAACTATCTTCCTTATGGATCTAATGAATATAAAAACAACTTCCGAGAAATTAAGGAAAAAATACAAGAAGCGAGGCACTCATGAGAAAAGTTTATGATCGAATTTTAGATATTCGTGGAAACCTCATAACAGTTGCAGCAGATCGGGTTAGTTTAGGAGAGCTTGCTATTGTTGAGAAATTCAATGGACAAAAAGTTTATGCTTCCGTTTTGCGTTTTGATGATGAAATGGTGACATTGCAAGTTTTTGAAAATGCTAGAGGGATATCAACTGGAGATAAGGTAACTTTTTTAGGACATCCCATGAGGACCCCCTTTGGAAAGTCTCTTTTAGGAAGAAGGTTAAATGGGCAAGGACAACCTATTGATGGCGGGCCATCTATAGTTGAAGAAGAGATTCAAATCAACGCTCCTTCCTTCAATCCGACAAAGAGAGTGGTTCCAAAAGATCTAGTCCGAACGAATATCCCTATGATTGATGTCTTTAACTGCCTTGTTAAATCTCAAAAAATACCGATTTTTTCCATTGCAGGAGAGCCTTATAATCCACTTTTGATGAGAATTGCTAACCAAACAGATGCAGATGTTGTTGTAATTGGTGGAATGGGGCTTAGGTTTGATGACTATCAAGCGTTTATTGACAATGCAGAAAAAGCAGGATCGATGGAAAAAACTGTTATGTTTATTCATAGAGCAACTGATTCTCCAGTTGAGTGCTTGTTAGTTCCTGATATGGCATTAGCCTGCGCTGAAAAATTTGCCTCTGAGAATAAAAATGTACTAGTTCTTCTTACTGATATGAGCGCATTTGCCGATTCAATTAAAGAAATATCGATAACAATGGATCAGATTCCTTCTAATAGGGGATACCCTGGTTCTTTATATTCAGATTTAGCTTTTAGATATGAAAAGGCTGTAGATATTGAAGGTAGCGGATCTATTACATTAATTTCAGTGACTACTATGCCAGGAGGAGATGTAACCCATCCTATTCCTGATAATACAGGATATATTACTGAAGGACAGTTCTATTTACATGATGGTGTGATCGATCCATTTGGGTCATTATCAAGGCTTAAACAGCAAGTAATAGGTAAAGTGACAAGGGAAGACCATGGAGATCTTGCCAATACTATGATCAGGCTGTATGCGGATTCCAAAAAAGCGCGTGAGCGACAGTCAATGGGATTCAGGCTTTCTAAGTGGGATGAAAAACTCCTTCATTACTGTGACCTTTTTGAAAATAGAATGATGAATTTGGATGTGAATATATCTTTAGAAGAAGCCCTCGATTTAGGTTGGAAAACTTTAGGTGAGTGCTTTTCATCTGAAGAAGTAGGCATTAAACAAAAATACGTTGATAAATACTGGCCCAAAGAAAGTTAATTTATGGCGCAAATTAAACTTACTAAAGCAGAGCTTAGGACCCAGCAGATCAAATTGAATCAGCTGGAAAGATATTTACCCACTTTGCAGCTTAAAAAAGCCATGCTTCAGCTAGAGATCAACCAAGCAAGTATTGAGTTGGAAAAATCTCAAAATGAACTCAATAAGCATAAAAAGGCTGCAGAAGAATTTAGTTCTCTTTTAGCTGAAAAGGTGAGCTGCAATCCTATTTTCTTAAGTCAGGTAAAACAAGTTTATAAGGACTACGAAAATATTGCTGGTGTTGAAATACCTACTTTTCAAGGGGTTGATTTCTTAAACCCGGAGTATTTTTTATTTGAGACTCCTGTGTGGACTGATTCTGTAGTAAATAAGATTAAAAGCATGATTGAAGCAAAAGAAAAGCTAAATATTGTGCATGAAAAAAAAAGAGCACTAGAAGAGGAGCTTCGAGAAGTTTCTATTCGAGTGAACTTGTTTGAAAAAGTTCTTATTCCAAGGTCTAAAGAGAACATAAAGAAAATTAAAATATTTTTAGGTGACCAGCAACTGGCAGAAATTGCGCAGGCTAAAGTTGCTAAAGCAAAAATTAACGCTAAGAAAGAAGTATGATTATCAACGTTAAAAAATATCTGGTCTTTGGCTCTAAAGATGAGATACAAAAATTTTTCAAAGATGCCCAAAAAGCCGGTTTCATAGAATTCATTCAAAAAAAACCAAAATCTAAAGAAGTATCTAACAACGTTAGTAACTTGCTCAATGCAATTAAAGTCTTAAAAAAACAGCCTGTAGCTGAACAGGCAACTCCTCTTTTGGATCCTCTTTCACTTGCTGTGAGAATTAATCATGACCAGACTAGCCTACATCAATTAGAAGAAGAAGTTAGGTATATAAAATCTGAAATAGCTCGCATAACTCCTTTTGAAGATTTTCCTTTAGAGAAAGTACAAGCCTTAAAAGAAGAAGCAAATAGAATCGTTCAGTTTCTAGCTATGAAAAGCGAAAAGGCTAAAGATACTAAACTTCCTCCTGAAGTCATTTATATTAGCTCAGCTTATGACCTGGATTACTTTATAGCCATCAATAAGGATAAAAAAAATTATCCTAATATGATTGAAATGCAAATTGATCAATCCATTAGTACTCTTAATTATCGATTAGAATATTGCTATAAAAAAATTCAAGAAACTGAAAAACAGTTAAAAGAAAATGCGGCTTACCTTCCTTCTTTAAGAGAAGAGTTGAAAAAAGAGTTAAATGCTCAGCATTTACATGATGCTAAAAATGGGGCTGATTATGTTATGAGCTCATCTTTATTTTCCATTCAGGCTTGGATTCCACAAAATAAGATCGAAGCTTTTAAAGGTCTGACTAAAAATTTACTGGTAGATTTTGAAGAAATCAAAGTAGAAAAAAAAGATAGAAAGCCAACTTATATGGAAAACAAGGGTTGGTCAAAGGTTGGCGAAGACCTGGTTCATATTTATGACACACCAGACGTTTCGGATAAAGACCCATCTACCTGGATTTTAGTTTTCTTTGCTATTTTCTTCGCAATGATTGTTTCAGATGCAGGTTATGGGCTCTTATATTTAGCCTTAGGTCTTTTTATTAAATTTAAATTCCCTAACTTAAAAGGAATGGGAAAAAGATTTGTCAAACTTATTCTACTATTAGCTACTTGTTGTATTGCCTGGGGAACTCTTACGGCTTCTTTTTTTGGTATGGACATTGGACCTGAAAATCCTTTTAGAAAATTTTCGGTACTTCACTTTTTGGCTAAAGAAAAAACAGAGTACCATATGCAGCAAAAAGATGACGTTTACTACTACTGGCTTGGAAAATTTCCTAACTTGAAAACGGCTGAAAATGGTCATGAGTTTATGACAAAAGCTGTGAGTTATAAGGAAGATAAAGTAGAGTATGAAAGCCTCACAAAATTTTATGATAATATCTTGATGGAATTTTCCATTTTGATGGGAGTTATTCATTTAATTCTTTCATTTTTGCGGTATCTACCCAGAAACTGGTCAGGTGCAGGATGGATATTATTTATGATTGGAGGGTATCTTTACTTTCCCTCGCAACTTAATGCAACAACCTTTGTTAACTTTTTACACATTTTAGATAAGCCTACTGCCTATTTGATAGGTGAGTATCTAGTTTATGCAGGGATTGGTCTGGCATGTGTTTTAAGTTTTATTCAAAGAGGATTTGGAGCAGGCTTGTCAGAGTTGATGAATGTTGTTCAAGTTTTTGCTGATGTATTGTCTTACTTACGTTTATATGCCCTTGCTTTAGCTGGAATGATTATGGGATCTACCTTTAATGATATTGGAATTTCCATGGGGTTAGGTGTAGGGTTTATCGTTATAATTATCGGTCATGTAGTTAATATCGTTTTAGGAATTATGGGGGGCGTTATTCACGGTCTTCGTCTTAATTTCTTGGAGTGGTATCACTACAGCTTCGAAGGGGGAGGAAGACGATTTTCCCCACTCAAGTTATTGAAATAAAAAGGAGAAACTATGGATTTTAGTATGATTGGACCAGGCATTGTTTTAGGCCTTGGTTGTTTAGGAAGTGCGATCGGTTGTGGTATTGCTGGAATGGCTTCACATGGCGTGATGAGCAGAGTGGAAGAAGGTCATGGAAAATTTATCGGACTTTCCGCTGTGCCTTCATCTCAGTCAATTTATGGATTTGTGTTGATGATCTTGATGAGTAATAGCATTAAAGCAGGCTCCTTATCTCCACTTTCAGGTATAGGTATTGGGTTTTTTGTAGGCCTTGCTATTATGATCTCAGCCGTTTATCAAGGGCGTTGTGCAGCAACTGCCATTCAAGCCTCTTCTAAGCAACCAGCCATTTTTGGTAAGACCTTTGCGGCTCTTGGTATAGTTGAGTCGTTTGCTCTTTTTGCCTTCGTCTTTGCGTTGTTAATTATTTAAAGGTAAACTTTTTGTAATTAAATATAATTAAAGTCACCAAATTGGGTGGCTTTTTTATTTTAAAGTAAATATTTATCTTTTATTATTAAATAAGAGGTGAATATGGATGGCAGAATAGAAAAAGACTCTCTTGGAGAAGTATCTGTTCCTAAAAAGATGCTTTATGGGGCGCAAACACAAAGATCCTTTGAAAATTTTAAGATTGGAACAGAAAAAATGCCAATCGAAACCATCCACGCCTTAGTTATCATTAAAAAATCTGCTGCAATTGCGAACTTTGAACTGAACTTTTTACCTGAAGAGAAAAAAGATTTAATTGTTACAGCTTGTGATGAAGTTTTATCAAACGATTATATAAGTCATTTTCCTTTAGTTGTTTGGCAGACCGGTTCCGGCACGCAAAGCAATATGAATGTCAATGAGGTAATTAGTAACTTAAGTATACAAAGATCAGGAGGGGAACTTGGTTCTAAAAAACCCATTCATCCTAATGATGATGTGAACATGAGCCAATCCTCTAATGATGTCTTCCCATCTGCTATGCATATTTCAGCTACTTTGCTTATCTATGATAAGCTAATTCCTGCCTTAAATATTTTTATGGAAGGGCTAAAACACAAGGAAAAGGAGTTTAAAGGGGCAATTAAAACTGGTAGAACTCATTTAATGGATGCGGCCCCCCTATCTTTTGAACAAGAGTTTTCAGGGTATCGAGCTCAAATAGAACACGTTATGAACTCATTAGAACATTGTCTTAATTACTTATCTGAACTGCCCATAGGTGGCACTGCTGTAGGAACTGGTTTAAATGCTCCAAAGGAATTTACAGCTAAAGTAGTAGAAAAAATTAACAAAGAGACTGGTCGACACTTTACTCCATCTCCCAATAAATTTGAGGGGATATCTTCTAAGGGAGCCATTCTAGAGGCAAGCTCAACCCTTAGGCTGCTGGCCAGTGTTTTGATGAAAATAGCCAATGATATTAGATGGTCTGCATCAGGTCCCCGATGTGGGATAGGAGAGCTTATTATTCCAGCAAATGAGCCTGGATCATCGATCATGCCTGGTAAAGTTAATCCAACGCAATGTGAGGCCATGACTATGGTTGCCACACAAGTATATGGCAATGATGCAACAATTTCATTTGCGGCAAGTCAGGGCAATTTTCAACTTAACGTTTTTATGCCTGTCATGATTTACAACTTATTGCAGTCTATTCATCTTCTTTCAGATGTTATGGTTAACTTTTATCAAAAGTGCTTAAAAGGTTTAAAAATACAGCAAGAAAATACGGAAAACCACCTGAAAAACAACCTTATTTTAGCAACTGCTTTAAATAGGGAAATTGGGTACGACAATGCTTCGAAAATAGTTAAAAAAGCTGCTAAAGAAAATATTTCTCTAAAAAAAGCGGCCACCGATCTAGGTATTCTAAGTGCAGAAAAATTTGATGAAATTGTAGATCCTCAAAAAATGATCTAAGTATTTATGTTCAGTCCGATTCTAGAAAGTACAAATCTAGCTACCAAAATAGGATGTAAAAGCAGATTTTTAAAAAGAGCAGTATAATTTACATTTTTTAATTCTTTCCGAATGAGCTCATTTGTTTGCATATTTGCATCTTGAATCCACTCAGGATAAGGAGGCGGAATAATTTTAGGAAGACTATTGGTATTAAAAAAACGTATGTCTTTTGTTTCAGGTCCGGTAGTAGGTTGTCCATCCAATATTTCAAGTTCATAAAGATGAGTAACCCTAGCAAGTTTGTTGACAGGAGTGTACTCACCAATTTTTCGAACTACTTTACAAATAAGACCTGTCTCTTCTTGAGTTTCTCTTAAAGCAGCGACTTGTGGTGTTTCGTTTTTTTCAATGCCTCCACCAGGCAGAACCCAAACAGGTATATCTCTTCTTTTGATAAGAAGAACCTCTTCTCTTTGCTTAGAAAAAATCACAGTGATAACACTTTCTGCTTGGTTTTTCATTAATTAACTTTATAATTTCCATTATGAGAATGTTTTTAATAATAGCACTTATTTTATTTAATGGGTGTCAAAAAACTTACCTGACTGTACAGCAAAAGTGGATTGATCGAGAAACTCTTGCTTCTACTTTTGTAGGTTCTCCAGATCCTTTACAAAAAGATTTTCCTTATGGAAAAAAAGTATTAATAGGATGGGATTTTCCCTTAAGTGTCTACAACAAAAAACCTTATTTATTATTTACTGTTAGGCTTTGGGATCAAACTGAACATACTTATCGCTATGAGATAGACCAAAAAAGGGGATTTGCTGCTATGTTTTTATCAGAGAAAGACCCCGCTAAAAAACTACTTACCTACAAGATCGATATTTTAGATAAAGAGGAAAACATACTTGAAGTTTGGGAGCATCAGTTCTGGGTTGAGCTCATAACCTCAAATTGAATTTTTTTTATCCTTAGCGTTTTGTCTTGTTACTGTTGATAATATTATTTAGTTTTTGAATGATGCAGTAAAGTTCAAAAAACCCATAAAAAATGAAAAGCAGCAGAAAAACAAGAACAACCGAATCTTCTGAAGCATCAAAATCGGAGGAAGAGGAAAGTGTAAATGTCGATCCAAGTCAGCAATTAACCGATGCGGAAAATATTCAAGAGCAAGTTGAAAAGCAGGAAAAAACACGTAAAAAATTAGGAACTTTTACAGGTGTTTTTGTTCCAACTTTACTAACAATTCTAGGTGTTATTTTATTTCTTCGTGAAGGATGGGTTGTTGGTAATGCAGGATATTGGGGCGCTACGCTTATTATTGTTCTAGCTTTTCTAATTACTACTTGTACCGCCATTTCCATGTCAAGTTTTGTTACTAATACTCGAGTGGGAGGAGGTGGTGCTTTTGCTATTGTCTCTCAAGCGCTTGGTTTGGAAATAGGAGGAAGTATTGGTATTCCTCTTTTGATTTCACAGGGGCTTGCTGTCTGCATGTATATTTTTGGATTTCGAGCTGGTTGGCTGTGGATTTTTCCAGACCATCCAGCCATACTGGTGGATTTATCTACAATAGCTGTTATTTTTATTTTAAATCTTATTAGCACGGCATTTGCTTTTAGAACACAGTATTTAATCTTAGCTATTATCATAGCATCTCTGGCGTCCATTGGTATGGCAGCTTTGTCAGGATCAATGGAATATCCCCTTTATCATTGGGGAGAGTTTCTAGGAGAAAAGGAAACGGGTTTTAAAGGGATTGGGTTTTGGGGTGTTTTTGCTGTGTTTTTCCCAGCATCAACAGGGATAATGGCTGGAGCTAATATGTCAGCAGATTTAAAAACACCTAAAAAGAGCATTCCAGTAGGGACACTTTCTGCTATAGCAGTAAGTTTTATAGTTTACTTAGGAGTGGCTTATTGGTTGGCAAGGTCGGCAACAGTGGAGGAGTTGCTCAATGATTACACTGTTTTAATTGATAAAGCTTATTATAGCCCAGCGGTCCTAGCTGGCCTTCTTGCAGCTACTTTTTCCTCAGCACTATCATCTTTTGTTGGGGCGTCTAGAATTTTAGAGGCGTTAGGAAATCACAACATAATTCCTTTTGGAAAGTGGCTAGCTACAAGAACAAAAAGAGGAGAGCCTTTATATGCAACTATAGTAACTCTTGGATTTACCATCTGCTTTATTTTTTTAAGAAACCTAAATATTGTGGCTCCACTTATCACGATGGTTTTTTTGATTGCTTATAATGTTATTAACTTAGTTGTTTTAATTGAAGAGTCTTTGGGCTTGATAAGTTTTAGACCCCTTTTTAGGGTCCATAAAAGCATTCCTTTATTAGGGTTTATTGGCAGTATTTTTGCTATGTTTATTATCAGTCCCATTTTTGGGCTCGTAGCTGTATCTTTCATCAGCGCAATTTATGTCTATTTAATGAAGCGAAAATTAAAAGCTCCTTTTAGTGATGTTCGAAGTGGCCTTTTTGAAGCAATAGCAGAGTGGTCGGCCAAAAAAGTAAAGTTACTACATGGGCATGCCGACCGGGCATGGAAACCAAACTTCTTGCTTCCCTTAGATAATGTAGAACAATTGATGGGAGTTTATCGATTGGTGCACCATTTGGCTTTTCCCGTTGGTTCTGTAAAGCTACTTGGAATCAAAAAAAAAGAAGATCTTAGAAGTTTTGAAAATGAATTAGAAAATTCTTCAGCAAATTATTTGAAGCACGGTGTTTTTTCTTCATTTTCTGTGATGGAAGAAGAAAAGTTTTCGCAAGGCGTTATACGTGGAATTCAAGCCTTAAGAGGTTCTTTTTTTCGACCAAACATTGTTTTTTTAGAGCTACCCAAAGATGAATCTTTGCATCAAAATCTTTTTGAAATTGTAGATACTGCTAATTACTCTAAAATGGGTGTGTCACTTATTGTTTACCATCCTCAAACTGGATTGAGAAAAGAAGAAGTCATTAATCTATGGATATCCAAGCCGAAAAAATGGGAGCTGGAAATGAAATTAGGGAATATTGATTTAGCGATTCTTTTAAGTTATCGGTTAAAAATAAGCTGGCAAGGAACTTTACGAATTTTTATGTCCGTAAAGGATAAAAAGGAAAAAGCTAAAGCTATAAAATATCTTGAAAGGATAATAAGCCTTGCAAGACTCCCATGCGACCAAATGGAAGTCTATGTGGATCAAGATTTTTTCAATTCAGTTAAAAAAGCCCCATATTCTGATTTAACAGTACTTACGCTAGAAAGTATTAGAAATGTGCAATTTTTATGGGATGCAAGAGAAGCTGCAAATGCTACATGCCTTTTTTGCCAAGATGGTGGAGGGGAAAATGCATTTGCTTAAGGCATGCTGTTTTTTAGCTAAAAGAAAAAACTTCCTCATCTTTGTGAGCTAAATTATTTTCTTCTAAAAGGGCGTTTATTTTTAAAATAACTTCTTCGGTTGTGTTCCAGTCGAGGCAAGGATCGGTTATGGAGACACCACTTATAGGGTCTGTACTGTGAGGTTGATTACCCAAATGTAAAAAACTTTCCAGCATCATGCCTAAAATGTAGTCATTTCCTTCTAGGATTTGCTGCAAAACATTTTCCAAAACATCAATTTGTTTTAGGGGATTTTTTTGGCTGTTGCCATGGGCACAATCTATAAGAATTTTTGGATCAATGTAATATTTTTGGCACATTTCTACAGCACTGGCTACGGAACTTTTATCGTAATTAGACCCTTGTGAAGATCCCCTCAAAACTAAATGAGTATAAGGATTACCTAACGAATGCTTCTTACAAACTTTTCCGTGTCCATCAATTCCAATAAATGACTGCTCGTGCCTAGAAGATAAAACCCCTTGAATAGCAGGTTCAATGGAGCCATCAATTGCATTTTTAAATCCTACAGGAAAGGAAAGGCTTGAAGCAAACTGCCTATGAGGTTGGGAGGAAGATGTTCTAGCTCCAATAAAACCCCAAGAGATAAGGTCGCTTAGGTAGGTTACAGCTAAAGGATCGACAAATTCCATAGAGCAGGGAATGTCCATATTATTTAGCTCTAATAAAAGTCTTCTGGTTTGAATTAGTCCTGTTTCAATATCAAAAGAAGAGTCTAAATATGGATCATATAAGTATCCTTTCCAACCATTTCCTGTTCTAGATTTTTCCGAAAAAACTCTTAACACTAAAACTATATTTTTGGAAACCTCATAAGATAATTTTTTAAAAAGGTTAGCGTAATCAAAAAAGTCTTCTATTTTATGCAAAGAACATGGCCCTACAAATAAAAGAAGTTTATTACTTTTTTTTGTGAAAATTTTTTGTATCTCTTTTTGGTTTTTTACCATTTTTAAAGAAATACCATGAGAAACAGGCAGTTTCTGCTGTAATTCATAGGGGGTAGGTAAAGTATTTTTTAACATAAAGGGGGTAAATTTTTAATTTATTAGGAAGTATGTTAAGGTGTTTGCCATGTAATTCTCGTGAATATCATTTACCACGAATCATTGTTATTCGGCAACTATTCAGTAATTTAAGGAGTCAAATTTTGATTATTTTTGAAGAGGTTTCTAAAACATTTGATAATGGCTTTCAAGCTGTGAACAAGGTGTCTTTTCAGGTATCTCCAGGTGAAACACTTGTTTTATTAGGCACTAGCGGCTGCGGTAAAACAACAGCAATGAAGATGATCAATCGTCTTATAGAACCCACATCAGGACAAATTCTTATTAACGGTAAAAATATTATGGATTTTGACCCTATAGATTTAAGAAGAAGCATAGGCTACGCCGTTCAGCATATTGGCTTATTTAACCATATGACAGTATCTGAAAATATTGCTTTAGTTCCTAAAATGCTTAAGTGGGATCAAGATAAAATCGAAAGCCGTATTGATGAGCTTTTGACCCTTGTAAGTTTAGATCCAATAGAAATTAAGGATCGCTATCCTTCTGAGTTAAGCGGTGGGCAAAGGCAAAGAATAGGAGTTATTCGAGCTTTAGCGGCAGATCCTCCCATTATTTTAATGGATGAGCCTTTTGGAGCTTTAGATCCCTTAACAAGAGAAACTGTGCAAAATGAATTTAATGAACTAAAATCTAGTACAGAATTAGAGTCCAATATGGAAAAAACTGTTGTTTTTGTTACGCATGATATGTTTGAGGCTGTTAAAATGGCTGACCAGATTGCTCTTATGGATCAGGGAAGCATCGTGCAAATTGGAACTCCAAGAGACCTTGTAGAGAACCCTGCTAATGAATTTGTAGAACAGTTTATAAGTGGTCACAAATTTCAGCTGTCTTTAATGACAAAGCCTATTAAAGATTATGTTGAGCCTTCAGATATCGCACCTGAACAGCCAGTTAAGGTAAAACTTTCCACTAAACATACTATTATTGAGGCTTTAGATGTTTATAAGAACACTAATAAGTCTAAATTGCCTGTTTATAAAGGAAAGAAATTTATGGGATACCTACCCATTAAGTCATTATATAATGTCGTCATTGGAGTTTTAGAAGAAATGGGAGAAGGAGAGTAATATGAATATCCACGAATTAATGCCATATGTCCTTAAAAAAACTTGGGAGCATTTAGAGCTCACTTTCATTTCAATTTTTGTAGCAATCATTATTGCTATTCCTTTTGGGATTATGCTTGCGAGATGGAAAAGGCCAAAACTTGCTGCACTGGTACTTAGAACTGTAGCTGTTATTCAAACCATACCTGGTCTTGCTTTAATTGCTTTGATTATTGTGCTTTTAGCATCTTTAAGATCGTTTGTTGCTGTTCCTACAACAGGCCTTTTTCCTGGCCTTGTTGTACTTGTTATATATGCATTGCTTCCTATAGTAAATAATACTTATGACGGGATTAAACAGATTTTGCCTACCCAAATTGAAGTAGCTAGAAGCCTTGGTATGACAAAGTCTCAAATCCTTTTTTGGGTCGAAATTCCGATCTCACTTCCTCTACTCATTACGGGCATTAGAATTTCTACTGTAATGACAGTTGGTATGGCTACTTTAGTAAGTTTAGTAGGATCGGGAGGCTTGGGTGATTTAATCATGCAAGGTTTGAGAAGTATGCGGTTGGGACTAATACTTGCAGGAACAATACCTGCGGCTTTACTTGCTATTTCCTTAGACTTCCTTATGGCTTTAGTAGGGCGGTGGATTGCTCCAAATAAGAAGGTATAATATGAATAAGTTTATTAGAAAAATTATTGTTTTCTTTTCTGTTTTTTTTCTTATTTTTGCAGCGATGATTGGCGAAAGCATCTATAGTTATCAAAAATCTAAAAATGCCATAGTCGTTGGATGCAGAAATTTTACAGAGCAAAATATTTTAGCAGAGATCATTGCCCAGCTAATTGAAAACCACACTTCGTTAGAAGTAAAGAGGTGTTACAATTTAGAAGGGACAATGGTTGCTTTTCAAGCTATCAACTCTAAGGGAATTGATGTATATCCTGAATACACAGGAACGGGACTGCTAGAGATCTTAAAAGAAGAGAAAATTACAGATAAAGATTTATGTTATAAAACAGTTAAGGAGCAGTTTGAAAAAAAATATCAAATTACTTGGCTCAAACCGTTTGGTTTCGATAATAATTTTTGTATTTTGCTTTCCTCTCAAGCAGCTAGCAAAATGAAAATCTCCAAACTATCTGAGTTGGTTAAACTTTTTAAAACTAAAGACTTGTCTTTTGCTTTGGATGCAGAGTTTATCTCAAGGCCTGAATATCAAATGTTTTTAAAAGATTATCAAGTGAAAAAGCTAGATCCAAAGGTTATAGATTTACCATTGATTTATTTGAATCTTTCTAAAGGTACTATTGATGCATCTTTGGGATACTCTACTGACCCTAAGATCGTAGAACATAGTTTTGTTGTTTTAGAAGATGATCTTCATACTTTTCCTATTTATGAAGCAGCTCCTATGATCAGGCAGGATGTATTGAAAAAACATCCTGAGATAAAAGAAGTTTTGAATAAAGTAGGAAATCAAATTAATGATGTCGAAATTAGAGAGCTAAACATGCAGGCAGATTTAGGGAAAGACTCACCTAAAAACTTGGTACATAAATTCCTTAAAGATAAAAAATTAATTTAGCAATTTCATTTAAACTGCAAATTTTCATTTGAAAGTTGATTAATTTTAGGGATATTTAAAAGAAAAGTCTTTGGTAATTTCTTTATTTTTTCAATTTTTTTCGCTATTATAACAATAACAAATAGAGTAAACAAAGTTTATGGAACAGATTTTATCAAAAATTGAAAATTGGGTATGGGGAGCTCCTCTTCTTTTATTATTAACGGCTGTAGGTATTTATTTAACGATTGTAACAAGAGGCGTCCAGTTTCGTTATTTATTTTACTCACTAAAACTTGCTTTTACACGCCATGATGACTCAGCTCAAGGGGATATTAGTCACTTTCAAGCTTTGATGACTGCTTTAGCTGCAACCATAGGGATAGGTAGCATCACAGGAGTTGCAACAGCCGTTGCTGCAGGTGGAATAGGTGCATTATTTTGGATTTGGGTATCAGCCCTACTTGGTATGGCTACAAAATATGCAGAAGCTATTCTTGCTGTTAAATATAGAACCGTTGATGAAAAAGGGGAAATGTGTGGCGGTCCAATGTACTATTTGGAAAGAGGACTGAAGTCTAAGTTTTTAGCAGTTTTCTTTGCTTTTGTTGGCGCTATTACTGCTATTGGTACAGGAAATATGGTGCAAGCAAATTCTGTATCCACAGCGCTGTCAGATTTTTTACATATCAATCCTTGGATTTCAGGAATTGTCTTAGCTATTATTACAGGAATAGCTTTATTTGGCGGGATTAAAAGCATTGGTAAGGTTGCCTCTTTTTTAGTTCCAGTAATGGCTGTTTTTTATATTGGCGGGAGCTTAACAGTTGTTCTTATGAAAGCATCTTATATTCCAGATGCCTTTGTCAGAATTATTAAAAGTGCTTTTACAGGGCAGGCAGCGTTTGGCGGCTTCTTAGGTTCTTCCGTGATGATGGCAATACAGTTTGGCGTCTCAAGAGGCGTGTTTTCTTCAGAAGCAGGCCTTGGCTCTGCACCTATTGCTGCAGCAGCTGCAAAAACAGATGTTCCAGGAAGGCAAGCTTTAGTTTCTATGAGTGGTGTTTTTATTACTTCTTTTATTGTGGTAACATTAACAGGTCTTGCCATTGCTGTGACAGGTTCTTTAGGGAAAGTAGGACCAGACGGGCTGCCTTTACAAGGCTCAACTTTAGCTCTTTCTGCTTTCAACTCCGTTTTGCCAGGAGCTGGTATAATGGTTACCGTTTCTTTAATAATGTTTGCGTATTCTACTATTTTAGGCTGGGCTTATTATGGAGAAAAATGCGTGGAGTATTTGCTTGGAGTGAAAGCTGTGCCGGTCTATCGAACTATTTATACTTTAACCCTTATAGTGGGAGCTGTATTAAGCATTAAAGTTGTTTGGAGTTTTGCTAATGTGATGAATGGTCTGATGGCTTTTCCTAATTTAATTGGTCTGTTTGGACTCGCGGCTATCGTCAGGTCTGAAACTAAAGCATTTGATCAGCTAGTCAAAGAAGAAAAATGAAAATAGATTGGGTCAGTTTACTTGAGACGATTGATCGTCTTATGTGGGAAAAATTTCTTATTTTTCTCCTCTTATTTGTAGGACTTATCTTGACAGTCAGATTAAAGGGGATGCAGTTCCGCTATTTACCCTACGCTTTAAAGCTTGCTTTTTCAAGGCATGATAATAATGCTGAAGGGGATATCAGTCAGTTTCAATCTCTAATGACTGCACTTGCTGCAACTATTGGAATTGGCAGTATAGCAGGCATGGCAACAGCTGTCATGGCTGGGGGCTATGGAGCAATTTTCTGGATGTGGGTTATGGCCACCATAGGAATGGTGACAAAATATGCAGAAGCAATTTTAGCTGTAAAATATAGGGAAGTTGATCATCGTGGTGAGATGTGTGGCGGTCCCATGTATTATATTGAAAAAGGACTTGGCTGGAAATGGCTAGGGGTATTATTTGCTATTTTTGGATCTCTTTCCGCTTTTGCAGGAGGAAATTTAACACAATCTAATTCCATTGCAGACTCGATGTATGCATTAATTGGAGTGCCTCATTATGTTTCCGGTTTAATTTTTGCCGTTATAACAGGGTTTGTTATTCTAGGAGGAATCAAATCTCTGGGAAAAGTAAATGCCATTCTAGTTCCACTTATGGCTTTATTCTATATGATTGGGGGACTTATTGTTATTGCGGCAAACTATGAAATGATACCTGATAGCTTCCGTTTAATATTTAAGAATGCTTTTACAGGGCAGGCGGCTATCGGTGGTTTTGCGGGAGCCGGAATCATGGCGGCTATTCAAATGGGAATTGTTCGAGGGATTTCTTCCAACGAGGCGGGTCTCGGATCTGCCCCTATAGCAGCGGCAGCAGCAAAAACAGATGTACCAGGAAGACAAGCACTAATTTCAATGACGGGGGTCTTCTTAGCTAGTTTTATTGTCTGTACTATTACAGTATTAGTTATTTCTCTTACAGGGGTATTAGGAAGTGTAGATGGCAATGGGAATGTTCTTAACGGAGCCCCTTTGGTTATGGCTGCCTTTAATACAGTGATTCCTCATGGTCAATGGATTGTAGCTATTGGTTTAATTTGCTTTGGCTTTTCTACTATCCTAGGCTGGTCTTACTATGGGGAAAAGTGTGTAGAGTACCTTTTTGGGGTAAGAGCTCTTCTAGTTTACCGTTTTATATTTATAGGTGTTGTCTTTATTGGATCCATGCTTACGCTAGATGTGGTTTGGTATTTAGTGGATATTATGAATGGGTTGATGGCTTTTCCTAATTTAATAGGCCTTATTTTTCTAACACCAGTAATTGCACTGGAAAGCAAGGGGTTTTTTGCTTTGCTGAAAAAAGAAAAAGAAAAATCTTAGAGCAGGATCTTCATTAAAATTACTTAAAGCCAGTTTATATTGGCTATTGAGAGAAGTCTTTTCAAGGCTATCTTTCAATAGCCTCGATTGCATGCAGGTTATGCTAAATTTAAATTGTGAACTACTTCTTGAACATCTCTTCGCCATGCTTCAAATAACTGTTGGTTTATTTCCCTTTGTTGATCAATTAACTGATCAAGCGCGCCTTCATTAAGAGGGGTGGTTAAAGCATTAAATTGTTCTTCATTAAAAAATTGTGGAGAAGCGTTAATTCTAGAAAAGAGATCCAAGGTGTTGTTCACGTTAAAAAAACTAAACATCTCATTTAGTTGTTCTGCATTGAGAAAAGGAGTTAATGATCTATAAAAAAACTGTAGTTTTTCATGTGTTGACGGAAGAACTTCTCCTTCTTGGTTTCTTAAATTATTTTGGAGCTCGCCAATTTTACGTAAAATTGTTTGATTAAAAATTGCTTTCTCTTGTCCTTGTAGACTAAAATATAAATTTTTATAAATTTCTAAATATTCAGAATCAAAGGTGTTTAAAACTTTTTCAAATATATCAGATGCTGAGTGTTGAATGTTGAACCGTACCCGGTTATTTCTTAATATTTGAAAAATCTCTACACTTCCTTCTCTTATAGCATAATTTAAAGAAGTATTATATTGCTCATCAATGCCTGATGGATCTATATTTATCATAGGAGAGTTGAGGATGGCTAAAACCACATCTCTACTTTTACCTATAACTGCTTTTGCTAGTAAATTGTGACCTTGGTCTGTTGCTTGAAGATCTAATCCACGTCCTATTAACCTTTCTAAGGCTCTTTGAGCCTCTACAACGCCTCCCAATAGTTCAACATCCCAATAAAAACAGACATCAAAAGCGAGTTCTTCTATTTGCTCAGGATTAAGCGGTGTTAGATCAATATTTGCTTGTATTAAAAGCCATATTGTTTCATGAGGTCTACGATCTCTCAAAGTTTTAGTGATTACCGGTTCTCCTTCAACATCTATCATATTTACATCAGCTCCAAGAGCAATTAGTTGATTTGCCTTAGGAATTTTATTCTCGAGGTCTCCGTGGTCTTCTGAAAGGATCCAGATTAAGGACTGGCTTGCCTCTCTTGGATTTAGTGTAGGAATAACATCTTCATAATTATTCAAAAAATATAGTGCTATTTCAATGCCATCATAATCTTCTATGTCCCCCCCTTCAAGTTCTTCACCTGGGGTTAACTGATATTCAATTATTGCACCTAAAGGAGTTTGATTGTTGGCGTTAATGGCATTAATCTGAGCTCCAGCATCTATTAACAAATCTAATATTTGAGTAGTTACTATTGAATTACCAGCTCTAAAAGAAGCTTTATGCAATATTGTATTTCCTTGCATATCATTATTTTGTACAGCTTCAAAAAGTGCAATTCTTTGTTCTTGTCTATCTTCTGGGGGTAATAAAAGTTGCACATCTTCTAAGGTTTCATTCAGAACCGCCCACTCAAAAAGCCTTGCTTGTTCTTGGATAGAAATATAGGGGAAAATCAAATCTTGATTATTTTTAAAAATAGTAAATGCTTCTCTTAGATTATCTTGGAAGAGAGCATCTTGAAAGTTCTGTTCTGCTGAGCTTGTATAAAAAGTTGGATTATTTCCATTGTTTATAATTCTCATAAATACCTCAATTTAAAAAAAAGCGTTGTAGCTTAGCATGAAAGTAAAGTTTTAGTCTTTATGAATTTTAAAAAATAACTGTGAAATAAAAGAGGGGTTTTGAAGCTTACTTTAGGGTTTAGAGGCCCTCTCTTCAGTAAAAAAGAGAGGGCCTAGCAATGTTAAGATAATATCCTTTCTATAGAATGGATTTTGTTTTTTTTATCGTTATTAGGATTAGGGTTTACTTGAAAAAACAAGCTTATCTGCTGATGCATTGCCTGAATGAAAAGTTCTTTCTTATCATTTTGCAGATTTTTTAAAAGTGCTATCAATATCTCTTGAAAAGATTCTTTAGGTTCATCTTCTGTTAGTTTTCGTAATAAAAAACTGCATAGATTTATTGGATTAAAATCGGAGTTTTTTTCTATTAATAGCAAAATTAACTCACAATCCTCTGTATCCATTGCGTAGTTTAAAGCAGAGTTGTCATCAAAATCCTTAAGTGTTAGATCTATATTTTCTTGGTGAATGAAAAGCTTAATTACAGAGCGCATACTTGCTTGAAGATGCATGGATTTATTAAGCTTTTCTTGTTCTACATGTAGCATCTTTCTTAGCTCTTGCTGTTTTTCTAAAGGTAGATTTATTTCTCGCGCTAATACTTGTTCTAGTTCACTAATGGTGGCTCTTGTACCTTCCATTTCAGTCTGAAGGCCTAGATATTCTGTTATTGTTAACATTAGAAGAGTGCTTCCGTAAAAGTTTTGTGCATTTATATCTGCCCCTTTACTTAGCATTTCAGTAATAATATCTAGTGGATTTTCTTGTGTAGGTACTTCGCTCCAATATAAAACAGACCAAAATAACAATAGATCTTTTTGTTCTTGTGAAAAACCATCAAAGACGCTTCTGTCATTAAGATATAGAAATAATGTAGCTGGTGCTATTTTTTCTGATAAATCGTCCAATTGTTCTTGTATGGTAGGAATGTCTTCAAGGCCCTCATATTCTTGCATCGTTTCATGGATATATTCTGCATAGTTGTCTATCAACCACTCTAAAGGTGTATGATTATCTACATCTTTTTGATTAATATTTGCACCTTTTTCCAA
>JASFVE010000038.1:0-18385 GCA_050049995.1 Chlamydiota bacterium
AATTGAGAAAATTAATCTAGCAGAAGCAGGAGAGTCGGCAATTAATAAAAAAATTGACGGAATCAAAATTTATGTAAAGCCAGATGATTCCATTGAAGTACACCAAAAGAAAATAAATTTGGATGAGCTTCTAAAAATTATGACTAATTATAAAAAACAAAACCCATCGGCCATCCCTTTTATTTTTCACGATGAAAAAGCTAGCTTTGGAAAATATCAGCAAATCAAAAACCTACTTGAAAAAATAGGTTTTGATGAGATGGATATAGTTTTGTCATCACATGGAAATTAAAAGTTTATTATTTTCTACACCTCTTAGAAAAATTATCTTTTTTGTCTCATGTATTCATATAGCAATAATTTTATGTTTGACCTTCTCAAAATCACCTAAAACACGACAAAAGAAAATTCTCGTAAAAACGATATATCCCCAAATAAAACAACCAGTTGTTAAACAAATAGATACACCCGTTCAAAGTGTTATTAAAAAAAAATTACAAACCACTAGCAAAAATAGCAGTCAGAAAAAGAAAAGCAATACAAAGTCAGTTTCAAAACCTACTTTTAGAAATAAAACAAGCAACTCTTTAAAATTGAATGAATGTATAGATTTTTTAACAGCTAATGAGTCAGCCCCTCTTCCGACACACTCCAAAATTCCAGCAAAAATTCTAAAGCTGAAAATCGAAGAGAAAAATGAGACAACCATAGATGCTCTAAAAATAAGTTATGAAAATGAAATAGCTAGTCATTTACAAAATCTTTTATCCTTGCCTGAGATAGGAAAAGTTAAGGCTGAGTTGATAATCACAGCTACTGGCAAGGTTACCCACATTAAGATACTTGAATCACAAAGCAACAAAAATGAAGCTTACCTAAAAAATCAATTGCTGAAACTAAACTTTCCGTGTTTTAATGACTACAACATTGGTGATAAACAACTCACTCTTATTGTTAACTTTAATAACAAATAAAAATGAAAAAAGTTTTACTTATTTTACTCCCTCTTTTTTTCTGTTTTGCTGAAAATGAAATCAGTGTCAACTTGTCTACTGACAACCATTTGACACCTATAAAAATTAAGGAAATTGAAAATAAAGATTTTTTTTATCCACAAAGTTATTTAAA
This sequence comes from Chlamydiota bacterium, assembly GCA_050049995.1. Lineage (GTDB taxonomy): Bacteria > Chlamydiota > Chlamydiia > Chlamydiales > SM23-39 > 21-14-0-10-35-9. The sequence goes on from JASFVE010000038.1 coordinate 1,129, forward strand.
CGACTTGCAAGAGGTTTTATACTTTGACTTCAATCAAAATGGAAGAAGTTATATTTCCAAGTCTAATGACTGTTTGTATGAAATTAAATTAATAGCAAGTGGTAAAAATTTAAAAGTTTCGTTCATTAACCACATCAGTAATTCTATCAACCGATATCAAGATATCTTAATTAGTGGAAAGCTTTCTAAGGACAGGCAAAAAATCCATCAAATTTCTGATGACATCTTTTTCAAAATCTTCAAAAAACATGGAATTGCCAGCACTAAAATTCTTTTTACGGAAAGAAGAAAAATACATGGTGAATGGGTTTCTGAACTATGTTTATGTGATTATGATGGGCATAATGTCATTCAATTAACAGATGACAACCAATATAATGTTACCCCCTGCTTTCTACCTAAAGTGAATGGAAATACTTTTGAAACTTTTTTATACGTATCATTTAAGAAAGGACAGCCTAAAATTTTTAAAGGATCTATTAATGATCCAAATGGAGAGCCTCTTTTTTCTTTACCAGGCAATCAACTTCTACCTTGCGTCTCTTCTAACTGTCGAATGATAGCTTTTATTAGTGATGCAGCTGGAAGAACAGATTTATTTTTGCAACATTATAATTCAGTGGGGAAAGCTGAGGGAAAACCAATTCAACTATTTTCTTATCCAAGAGCGATACAAGCAACTTCGACATTTAGTCCAAACAATAAAAAAATAGCATTTGTATCTGACAAGGATGGTCCTCCAAGGATTTATCTAATGGACTTACCTTCAAAATATTATAACAAAAGACAAAATGTAAAATTAATTACAAAACAAAACCGCCATAATACTTCACCTAATTGGTCACCAGATGGTAAAAAAATAGCTTATAGTGCTAAAGTGAACGGGATCGGCCAAATTTGGGTTTATGACATCGAAAGCGATAAAGAGTGGCAGCTAACAAGTGATGTATTTAACAAGGAAAACCCCAAATGGGCCCCTGACAGCTTTCATCTAATTTATAATACTGAGGACGGAAATCATTCAGAACTGTATATTATAAATTTGAATAACAAAGATCCCCTGCAGATTTCCAAAGGGGCTGGGCAAAAAAGATTTCCTTGCTGGGAGCCTGGAAAAACTAAGAGGACACCATGAGACAATTTAGTTTACTTATTTTAATTTGCATTTTATCCGTTAGCTGCCAAAAAAACAGTTCTCAAACTTGGGAAAATGTTAAAACAGCTGGAAGATATGTAAATAAAGGGCTTAATGCACTGTGGGGCAAAGATAACGAATCACGCTTAATTACATCCGAAGAAGAATTTACAGGTCCTAGCCAAGAGGACTATATCCCACTAAAAGATGACGACTTAAAAACAACCTTTACGGCAACAGACCAGCCAATTCCACAGTCTAACATGGCAACTGCTGCACTTCCTGAAAAAGCAAATTTTAAAAGACCAAGTGCTAAACTTGGGCACATTTTTAGAGTCATGCACTTTGATACAGATGACCACGTCATCAGAGAAAAATATGATTTAGTTTCTGTAGCTCGAATAGCAAACTATTTAAAAAAACATCAAAATGCATTTCTTCTTGTTGAAGGACATACTGACCAAAGAGCATCGGCTGATTACAATCTGGCTTTAGGAACACGAAGAGCAAACCACATAAGAGTATTACTTGCAAAACAAGGGGTGGACCCACAAAAGATTATCACTGTTTCTTGTGGTAAAGAAAAACCTATTGCTTTTGGTAGAACTCCTCAAGATTATGCTTTAAATAGAAGGGCAGAGTTTAAGATTTTTGAAAAATGATTAAATATAAATTAGTTTATGCTTTCAGTTTTTTGGGTTGTTTGTCTTTTTTTTCTTGCACCCCTTTAAAGTCTTCTCCAAAAGAAGAAAAACATCAAATGGAGTTGACAATCCATGAAATGCAAACAGGTATTGACGATTTAAAACACGATTACAATTCATACCAAACTGAGCTGCAAATTTTAGATAGCAAAATAAATAGTCAAAAAAATGAAATCACATTGAAACAGGAGCAGTTAGAATCTCAAACAAAAAAAATTAATATTCTAATGCAAAAAATGAGTAAGTTTGAAAACAAGCTTCAAAATCTTGAGGCAACTTTGAAAAATTGTGCTGCGGACATCCGTCAATTGAGCACCCATGCAAACGAAACATCCCTTGCTTTTTCTCAAGTCAAAAATAAGAATGATGAGTTAGAGCGAAAAATTCTTTTGCAGGATAAAAAATTTGAAAAAATAGGAGAGCTTCGTTCAATTATTCAATCAATTGCCTCATCTGTACAATCATTTGCTTATTATAAAGTAAAGAGAGGTGATTCTTTAGAAAAGATAGCTAAAGATCATCAAACAAGTGTAGATTATTTAAAAAAAATTAATCATTTAGAAAATGATCTAATCGTTATTGGCCAAGAATTAAAAATTCCTTCTCACTAAATTTTTTTATTTAAAATTAATGAATTTTTTTTTCAAACTTGCTTGAATAGACCTTTTGTATTTTAGGAGTATCAATGACACAAAAAAAAAGGATCCTATTAATTGAAGATGAAGAAGATATTGCAGCTCTAATCAAACTACAAGCTGAAATATCTGGATATAAGCTTCATGTTGAAGTTGATGGCATTAGCGGATATAGGGCAATAGAAAATGAAAAGCCAGACCTTGTTATATTAGATGTTATGCTTCCAGGTCAAAATGGTCTGGATGTTTGTCGAAAGGTAAAGAATAATCCCGACCTCAAATCCATTCCCGTTATCATACTGTCAGCAAAAGGAGAAGAGCTTGATGTTGTTTTAGGATTAGAATTAGGTGCCGATGATTATGTTCCCAAGCCTTTTTCCCCCAAAGTTTTATTTTCCAGAATCAAAGCGGTCTTAAGAAGAGGAAAAGAACCCGAGCAAATTCCTAAAAATTTAAAGTTTGGTGACTTCACATTAGAAGTAGATCGTTATGTATTAAAGAGAGGTGAAAAAGTTATTCCTCTTACACTTTCTGAGTTTGGCATATTAAGAAGGCTTTTATCCAACAAAGGCAAAGTTCTAACAAGAAACCAACTTTTAGATGACATTAATAATGATGATGCTTTTATTGTCGATAGAAACATTGACGTTCATATTGCCTCTTTAAGAAAAAAGCTTGGCCCAAAATTTGAATGGATTGAAACAGTTCGGGGCGTGGGATATAGATTTAAAGAAGAATAGTTTTTGTTTTTAACTATGGACAAATTATTTTGCAATTCAGTATCTGAATTAGTAATAATGAACCGTAATAAAAGGATGTTTTTTATGAGCTCTAAGTGTATTACCCCTATTATTCTTTGCATGCTAAGTTTTAGCTGCGCGAGCAAAACAGCTTCAGGAGCTTTGGTTGGCGGTGGTCTTGGAGCTGCTACTGGTGGAATTGTTGGCGGTGGAAAAGGTGCCTTAATTGGTGGCGCAGTCGGTGTAATTGCTGGTGGCTTGGTTGGTGCAGCATTAGATGAGCAGGATAGAAGAATAATGGAGCAGAGATCCCCTTCTACAGTTAGTCGGATGGATGAAGGGCGTCCCCTTACAATTAACGATGTCATTCAACTCTCTGAAGGAGGTGTAAGCGATGAGACTATCCTTGGATATATGAGACAAACCGGGGCTAGATACAAGCTTAACCAATCCCAAATTAGAAGAATGCAAAATGCAGGAGTTAGCCAAAGAGTAATCAACTACATGATTGACACCGGTTATTAAAAATATTTTTTTACGCTTGCTCTGAAAAAAATAAAGTAGTTAAAATTTAATTTCTGGTCTCAAAACAAACGTCCAATGGCAATTAAATTAGAAAAAAGTGATTCCTTTGACTTTAATGTCTTCCAGCAAAACCTGCATCAACATTATCGAAAGCTTTTACACTCCTTTAAAAAAATCCTTCGATCATACGTCAAATTTAATCTGTTTTTTTCATTTTTATTTGTCATTGAAATAATTACTTTTTTTATTTGCTTAACATCCACAATTTACCTAGCTTTTTCATTAGGCAGCTTATTTCTTACAACTTTTTCGTACTTTGTGATTCTTTTTTACTTCCAAGCAAAAAAGCCTGAACAGATTCAGCAAATAAAAAATCAATTTATCGATTCCTGTAAACAGCTAGTTACAGCCCCTAAAGGGCACCCTGACCATCATTTATCTATAGCTCACGCAGCACTTAGGCTAGTAAGTTATTTACATGGTTTTGAGTGGAATTTATACCATCCTCCAAAGTTACTTCATGCGACACTTCCCTTTTTTGAAAAAATGAGTGTTTATTTTCACTGGAAAGACGTTCATAAAATGAAGGAAATGCTTTTACAATCGGCTATTGAAGAGCACATTAATCAAATTCGATTTACTCCAACAAACTTAGAGGTACATACTTCTTTGGCTAATAGTTACGTTTCTCTGTCCAAGCTCTACTTAAATCCACAAAAATACCCCCATCAATATTTACTCCAAAGGCAAGTTCAAAAGCTTATTCCTATTTTTCAGGAAAAATTTAAAATAGCCTCTACAAGAGCTATAGAAGAGTTTAAAATCATCAACAACTATGCGCCGGATGACCCTTGGGTCCATCTTCAGCTGGCTAAAAGCTATAGCGACTTACAAATGCCGGAAAATGAAGTCAGTGAATATGAAACTGTTTTAAAGCTGAAGCCTGATGACAAAGATATACTGTTTCGATTAGGTGTTCTTTATTTTGAGCAAGGATTGAATGCCAAGGGACTAAAAGTATATGAAAGTTTAAAGAAAGCCAACTATCAAAAAGCAGAAAGTCTAATTCGCTTTTTTGGCTGCTTCAATGATCAAACTTTATTTGAAGATACGTTTTAAAATTTTTTTAATTTCAATTTTCGTCAGTTAATTTGGAGAAATAATCTTGCATCGGTATAATTGTCGGCTTAGATTATAGGTAAACCCATGCGTTTTTTTTCAAAGTCCTTTGTTGCTCTTGCATTTTTGACATCATCTATTTTTTCTGATTATTATTTAGAGCCCACAACCGAACAAGAAGCTTTTTTTATTAGAAGAATAATCGAGTATTATGAAGAAAATGATTTTCAACTTTTCCAAAAGGAAATTGAAAATTTTTTAACAGCTCACCCTAAAAGTGCATTGAAAGATGATCTTTTAGCACTTTTAGCAGATCATTTCATGAAAGAAGATAAGCTAGACCAAGCTCTGGAAAATTACAGAAAAATTAATTCCTTTGAAGTAAGGCAAAAAGTAATTTTAAATTACCTTCAAGCTCTATACCAAGCACAAAGCTATGAAGAGTTATTACAAGTAGCAGAACCTCATCTAGACGCTTTTTCATCTAATAATCCACAAAACCACTATCATTTGCATTTTCTATATGCTGAAAGCATGTATAGACTAGCCATTGACCCTAGTAAAAACAAGGAGCTACGAATAGAAAATGCTCAAAAGGCAATTAACTTATTAGAAAAACTTACAAGTCCCCATAAATCTCTTGAAGCCTCTTATTCTTTAGCACATTTATACTATATAACCAAACAATTTTCTAAGAGCTCCAGTTTGTATCTGGAATTGGCTGAAAAAGATCCAACAGAGAAGGAAAAAAATCTTTTCAAAGCGGCTACTATTCAAATGCATTTCGACAAGCCATTGGCGGCTCAAACATTTATGCAAATTTGCCATATTGGGAAAGAACATGCAGAAGATGCTGCTTATAATAGAATGATTCTTCTATTTGACTTAGATAAGTTTTCAGAATTAATTTTAGCTAAAGATCAGCTTCTGAGAACATTATCTAAAGAAAAAAAGCCCCTTTTGCATTTTTTATTGGGTCAATCACACTTTCAAAGAAAAGATTTAAAAAGGTCCATATCTGAACTTAAAACTTTTTTAGCTGATGCATCCAATTTTTCTGAACAAAAACAAATTGCTTTATTTACTTTAGCTGAAATTGCAAATATGCAGGAAGACTTAACGCTTTTTGATGAAGTCATTTCTCAGTTTCCTAAGGAAAATCAAGACGAAAAGATGTGCCAGGCGATGTTTGCGCATGGAGTTTTATGTAAAAAGAAAAAGCTATACAGAGAAGCCAAAGAAGATTTTTCTCGGCTGTTACAAGCTTCCTTTAATGAAGAGCATGTATTATTTGAATACGCACACCTTCTATTCGAATTAGAAAACTTTCAGGAAAGTCGTGAACATTTTTTAAAACTCGTCCAGCAATTTCCGAAAACTTCTGAGTTAGCAAGTTCTCTTAACTACTTTGTTCAGTCTTCACTAAATCTTGCAGATAAGTCCCCAACGAAAGAACAACAAAAGCGTTTGATTGAAGACATAAGGCTGGCATTAGACCAAAAAAAACATTTATCTACTGAAGAAAAATCCGCTTTTACCTATTTGTTAGCTAAGACATATTATCAGCTAAATTCGTTCAAAGAATCCAAAAAATTATGTAAAGAATTGTTAAACGAAAAGCTATCCTCTGAACTTCTTAGAGAATGCCATCTTCTTTTAAGCAATATATATATAAATGGATTCAAAGATCACGAAAGTTTTCGTAAACATGCTGAAAAAGCATTAGAAAGTGATCCATCTTTTGAAAATAATGGAAAAGTTCGCCTTGCTCTTTTCAATAGTTATTTACACCACACTAAAAATGGATTCAATAAAGAAAAGGCTGCCCATCATTTATTTTCAGCAATAAACGCTAAAGAAAACATAAAAAAAGAAAACCTTTTCTGGCTTGCTGATTTTTTCTGGAAAGAGAAAAAAGACATGCAAAAAGCTATTCAAATATTGGAAACAGCCCTCCCTTTAGAGACTTTAAAAGAAACGGCTTTTCCTTATGAAGAGGAAATTATAAAATTGGCAAGGCTGTATAATGCTATTTCCCAGCAAGATAAGTGCCTTGCTACTCTAGAGCAATTAGAAGTACAGTATCTTCAATATCCAGATAAAAATTGGAAATATCCAAAACAAGTTAGGTATGAGCTTGCAAAACAACATGAAAGAAAAGAAAACTTTGAAAAAGCTGTTATCTATTATGATGAAGTAGTCAAAAACTCTTTTTCATTTCAAGAAAAGCACATAGCAAAGTCGGCATTACAAGCTGCAAGAATACGATTAAATTCCCTATCAAAAGACGATTTTACAGTAGATAACCCAATCATTGAAAAGATCTTGCATCAGCTAAAAAACTTGACTATTCAAAGGTCTTTAATAAATGAACCTGTCCATTTTGAAGCCGCTTTTGAATATGTAGACTTAAGATCCAGGCTTGAAGACCCAAGCAATTTTGCACAAAAAAAGTTAAGCTTGCTCGAAAAAATGAAGGAAAAGTTTTCTTCTAAGAATTCTATTATTGACAAAGAATACCACATGGCAAGAAAAGGAAATTCAGATAAACAAGCCATATACTCTACTTATATGAGACTTTTGGATAGTGAAATTCTTGCGACCCAGGCTCTTGTTGAACAAGATAATAAAGAACTTAAAGACAAAGCCCAAATAGCTTTTAAGGAATTGCAAAGCAAATCATCTTTAAACCCTTTTGTTCAAAAAAGGATAGAGAAGAACATTAAAAACCTTACCCTTAAGCAGTAGAAGCGATGCAATCTGAAAAAAAACAATTTAATTACCTTTTGATCTGCCTGTTCGTTTCTTTATTTTTACATTTAGGTGGGATCTACCTCATACAAAAATATTCTTTATGGTTTTATTCCCCTATTAAGGAGTCTCTAGTTTCAGAAGAAAAGCCGTCACTTTCTAAACTAGAAAAAACTAAGATCTTAAAACAGGTTGTAGATGTTATTACAAAAGAGAAAAAAGAAATAGCCCACACACCTTTATTAGAAGATTCAACTGATTTTTCAACAGCACCAGACTTAAGCACGCCATTAAAGAATAAAGAGCACCCTATGGCTCATCCTTCTTTCGATCCTATTAAATGGACTGAAGAGCGCTCTTTTGCTAGGGCTCCTAGGACTGAAAACCCTTTAAGTGATAACAAAAAGGAAATTATCGATAGGTTGCTTAGCTCAGTTCAGTCGACTGGCTTTAAAAAAGTCGAAAAAACTGGAAGCCATAGTTTTCAATGCAAAAATGAAGAATTAAGCTCCTACCAAGCTAAAAATCCATTCTTTCCAAAACTAGATTCTTCTCAAAGAAAAAAAATAGAAAAAGTATTTAATGAACAAAAGCAACAACAACCTCTTGTTTTTGCACATTCATCTATAGTTCCTCCTTCTATAAAAAAGCTTCAAATTGTGTCTCCAAAGCTACCTTCTTTAGATCAACTAAATACTTATACCTATGAAGATGACTTTGAAGTGGATGTCGTAGCAACACCCGTTGAAGGGGGGCAATATATTTTTGCAATTACTTTAATTCCTAAAGCAGACATTGATCTTCCGAGAATTAGACAAAACTTTTTCTTTTTAATTGATAGATCTAATTCCATTCAGAAACGAAGACTTAAAGTTACAAGAGATGCTGTTTATCATGGAGTTTCCTCCATAGATAGTGAAGATATGTTTAACATTATAGCTTTTGACAGCAAAGTAGATAAGCTTTTTCCAAGCATGAAAACAGTATCAAAAGAAGCCAAGCAGCAAGCTAAGCGCTTTCTTATAGGACAAAAGCTTGCCAGCTTTTTTGCATCACCTAATATTTACAACTGTCTCTACACCGTTTCCAACTTAATGCAGGAAGATGGCGCTATTAATAACATTATCTTGCTTTCTAACGGACAAGGACTTTCTCACGAGTCTTTGGAGCACTACTTTATGGGGCAATGGACTCATACAAATTATGGAAAAGCTTCACTTTTCTCCATTGCAATGAATGATGACTTGCATGTAACTGATTTAGAGCTCATGAGTATTATAAATAGAGGATGGCTGATGAACTCTTCTACAAGAGGAGGAATTAATCGCAAGCTGATAAAGCTTTTAAAGGCTATTAACAAACCCATTTTGCAAGACATGACCTCTACTGCGACTTCTTTCTCCATAGAAAACTCTCTTACCCTTTTTACCCCATTTAAGCAGCTACCAAACCTCTATGCTAATCAACCTTACGTGATTTTAGGAAAATGTGATCAGCTAGAAGATTTTGTTTTAACTTTACAAGGCAAAAACCATGGCAAGTGGATAAACATCAAGAAAAGAATTGATTTATCTAGTGCTAAGCAAGGAGATGAGGCGTTGGAAGAACAGTGGGCTTTGCATGAAGCATGGGATCGTTACCGAAACTATCTAAAAACGGCAGACTCTACTTATTTAGAGCAGGCTAGAATGATTTTAGAGCCTTACAATATTGAGCCAGCATTTAAATGAGTTTAAAAGTTACCGGAGGCATCTACAAAGGAAGAAAAATAGCATGTCCTAAAAATATTGCTAGGCCAACGCAATCTATTATGAGACAATCCCTTTTCAATTCCATTCAAACCTCTATTTTGGATGCCTTTTTTCTCGATCTATTTTCAGGAAGTGGCATTATGGGAATAGAGGCCATTAGCAGAGGGGCGAAATATGTAACTTTTGTTGATAAAAGCCCTCTAGCTATTAAAGTGATAAATAATAATCTATCATATCTACAAATTCAAATTGATCATCAAGTCATCTTAAATGATGCCATTGCGGCAATCAGCCAATTGGATACATCTTATGATTTTATTTACTTAGATCCTCCTTACAAAATTGCTGTAGAAATCGCTCCTAAGGTTCTTTACCAATTACAAAAAAGAAATATCTTAAAGGATGATGGAAGCATTTTTTTAGAAATGAGCTCAGGTGACTACAAGGAATTTGAAATTGAGAATTTAAAGTTAGTTAAGCATAAAAAATTTGGAAGTTCAGTCTTGCAACAATACAAGCATAGTTTTTAAAGTTAAAATTATGAAAAAAGCACTGTTAACAGGGAGTTTTGACCCTCCAACTCACGGTCACTTGAGCATTATTAAAAGAGCTGCTCGTCTTTGCGACAAACTATATGTTGGTATTGCTATCAATCCAGCCAAGATAGAAACATCTTTATTGAGCAATGCTAAAAAAAAGATGCTTTTAGAAAAGCTCACAAAAGATATTAAAAATATTGAAGTTGTTTTGTTCGAAGGCTTGGTTTCTGACTTTACAAAAACGAACGAAATAGACTTCCTTATACGTGGGTTGAGAGCCTTTAGCGATTTCGAGTATGAGTTTAGGATGGCTATTGCCAATAAAAAGCTAGCAGATATCGATACTATCTTTTTAATGGCAGACGTTGAACATACTCATATTAACTCTTCTTTAATTAGAGAAATAGCCTATTTCGATGGACCTATTGAAAAGTTTGTGCCTCAAGAAGTGGCTGAGGCACTCAAACAAAATTCCTAATTTACTTTTTTCCCAGCTTTATAGTGCATAACTGTTTCTTTGCCATTCTGATCATACTTTCTTTTCGCACCATGAAGCTTATCATCTACAAAAGTTTGCAGTAAGTATGGCTTTCCATCAGGATAATATTTATTGAATTGGCCATGCCTTTTACCATCTTTATATTCCCCTTCAAAAATTAGCAGTTCATTTTCATTCCAATATTTGGAAATACCATCCAGGTTGTCCATTTTATAAACATTAATCGATGCCAGCTTTTGATTTTCATAAAAAGTTTTTTCTTCTCCATGCTTAGCATCATCCATAAAAGGAACCTGTCTAAAGACTTTTCCATTAGGGTAAAACTGCACAGCAAGGCCATCTTTTTTATCATTTTTAAAAGAAAGCTGCATGAATAGCTTCCCATCAGGACTGTAAATCGTTGCAGGTCCGTTTTTCATATTCTCTTGATAGTTGGTTTCTGCAATTTTAATCCCTTTCTCATTGTACTCAACAACTTTGCCTTCAATTTTATCATTGACATAGTTGGCCTCAATTGCTTTAAACTTTTCCCCTTCTTTGTTCGATGGAAAATAAATAACATGCGGCCCATGTTTTAAATTGTTTTTAAATGTAAAATGAACTTCTCGTCCATCTTTGCCTTTTTCAAAATATTTTCCGTCCAATCTGCCTAGTTTATAGTTGCCTTCTTCTAATAAAGTGCCATTTTGATCATAAAGAGATTTTTTCCCATTAAGTTCTCCGTGCTCATAACCAACTAATGCTTCTACTGCCCCATTCAAATGGAATGTTTTTTGGTCTCCATGAAGTTTGCTATTATTATCATAATAAAAGACTTGCGCAACTTGTTGTGGCTTATTTTGCTCTTTGGGATAGTACTGAGTATGACGCCCTACAGGCTGTCCTTTTTTGAATTCTTGCTCTATCTGCAAGTTCCCATCTGGGTACCAACCCAATAACTTTCCATCAAGAATGTCATCCGTATAATAAGCTACTTTTTCTTTTGAGCCATTTTTGTAAAACCACTCTTGCTTACCACATCTTTTGCCGTTGACGAACTGAAAACGATAATGGAGTTTTTCTTTGTTGTACCACTTTACTATTGTACCTTGTGGCAGCCCTTTTTCAAATTTTGCTTCATAAATTAAACTTCCATCTTCAGCCCACTCTCTATGCCAACCATCTTTCTGACCTTTACTAAACTCCACTTTTTGCTGTAAGTTGCCATTGGCATACCAGATGCTCTGCATCCCATGAGGCATATCATCTTTGTATTGTGTCATTAATCGTATATTGCCGTTATCATACCATTCAGATACGCCACCACTTTTAAGACCATTTTTAAATGGAATTTTTTTAGCTACAGTGCCATTTTCATACCATTCTTCGTGGGTACCTTCCAGTTTTCCATTAGAAAAACATGTTTTAAGCTTAATTTGACCGGATGGATAATATTCAATCTGTTTGCCTTCTCTTTCTCCATCTACATATCGATAAGAATTTTTTAGCTGTCCATTGCCGTGCCATTCAAAAAAAGAGCCATTTAGTTTTCCATTTTTTTGGAAAAACTCTCTTAACTTAGTTCCATTTTCACTATATTCAATAATTGGCTCTAGTAGCTCTCCTTCTGAAGAATACTTAGCTACATAATTGGGTTGGCCATTAGGAAAGTTTTTCCAATGATTTCCCATAGGTTTGCCAAAATTATATTGGCCGCTACCAAGCACTGTCCCATTTTCATCATAAAAAGTCTCTTGGCCATGTTTGTTCCCTCCAACATAAGAACACCTGTACATTTCCTTTCCATTGGGATAATAACGCAGATGCGTGCCAATTGGCTTTCCATCTTCAAAATCTAATGCCTCAAGAATAGATTTTTCCTCATCATAAATTACCAAGGCTGGATTTTTCCCATCACCTTGGAGCTTTCCATTCACGTATCTCCTTTGAGACTTTAATGCTTTTGAGTCAAACCACTCCAAAATTTTCCCGTCAACAATCCCATTCTTATACGGGATAAGCAGAGCTTTAACCCCATTTGCATGATAATGAATATAATCACCATCAAGTTGACCATTTATATAACGCCCTTCTTCTTTCAGCTCACCCGTGTCATAAAAAGTCTTTGTACTCCCCTCTCTTATCCCTGCCTTATATTGAGTTAATGATTTAATTTTTCCATCGGGGAATAAGAATTTTTCCTCTCCATCCTGTAAGCCTTCTTTGTAACTTATAATTTTTGTAACATTTCCTTTGCGATCAAACTCAACTTTAGTTCCATGAGGGACATTGACAGTACCATAAGTCTTGGCAATAGGAGAATCTTTGCCTACAACAGTTAGATCCATCTCTGCTTCTATTTTTCCATTCTCATATAAATGAATTTCTTTAGCCGCTCTTTCTTTATTCCTATCTAAAGGCTCAAAAAAGATAATAACTTTGCTGCCTCCATTAGGATAGGTTTGAACCACTTCTGATCGCCAATTTGGCTCTCTTTGCTTTAAAACTTGAAAAGGTTTTGGCTCTGCTAGTGCAGTTAAAGTAAGTATGGGAATAAGAAGGAAAAATATTTTTTTCATAGTCGTGATTTTTTATAGTTATTTCATCTTGCAAGATTAGAAAATATTAGGGTTTTCCATCAATATGGAATAAACAAATCAGGACAAAAAAGTTTATTAAGCTAATTAATTATTATTTCTTTTTTATAAGACTTATTTCTTGAAACAATAGAAATTAGACACTTAGGTTCAATTATACTATTTGGATAAACATCCAAAAATATTTTCAATGAATTTGTTTCATTCTGGAAAAGTTCTGCATTTCGAATTAAATTTTTCCCAGTAGGTAAGAGAGAGCGACCTTCAACTGTGTAGTAAATGTTTTTTTTGACTTGAGAAATTGACAATTGCAGGTCTTCGTTTCTAATTCTGGCTATCTTCTGACAAAGATTGATGGATTTCTCAAATCGCTCTACTTCTGAAAAAAACCGATCACGCTGCAACTTTTTATAGACCCAATAAGTAGAAACAGAGCCAATAGTTAGCAAAATAGAAAAACAAATAAGAATTTCCAATAAGGTAAAAGGTTTTTTAGAATTCAAATTCCCCTTTCACTTCTTGCAGTTTTTTATCTTTTTTCTTTTTTTTGTCTTCAAGTTTATTTAGATGATCTGAAACTACTTCTATGTCATCGCCCTTTTTTCTGATTAAAAAAGGCTGTCCCCATCCGTCTACTAAAAGCTTATCCACATCTTTCGCAAGGCCTGATTCTTTAATAAACTCTCTAGAGTTAGTAACAACTGTGTCTATATCATATCCATTAGCCACTTCTAAAAGAAGGATGTCTTTAATCTGCCTTATGCTCTCTTTAGTTTTAAATTCTTTACCTTTGTCGAGGCTTCCTTTGAGGTTATATCCGATGGCAGCACCAATTAAGCTTATTAAAAATATGACTATCATCATTTCTAGCAAAGAAACAGCTCTTTTTTTACACATGCATTGACTCCTATTAATAGTTCATAAATGAACTTACATCGGTTAATGGTAGCAAAACAGCGAGTAAAACCAAACCAACGATTGTACCTAAAACGAGTAAAATAACCGGCTGTAAAACACTCGTTAAAAACAATAGGTTTTTTCTTAAATCTTCATCTTCAATGTCCGCTATTTGCCGCAGCATCTGAGGAAGCTTTCCACTTTTTTCAGCAATTGCTACCATCCTTGACATCAATATCGGTACATAAGGAATTTTTAGGAGCTGCTCACTAAAGCTTTTTCCTTCTAAAATTTTTGATTCAATTTTTGCAAAGTGAGACTCTAAAAGTGGATGATCCATTACTTTTCGAGCTAAAGGCAAAGTTTCCATAAAAGACACGCCCCCTTCTAATAAGGAAGACATAGCACGGCAATACCGTATGAGAGCTGTTTTCTTTGTCAGTTTTCCTAAGACTGGTGCATTTAAAAGGACTTTCGAAAAGGCATTTTTTAAAGGACGATAAAAAAATGAAATGCCAATCAGACAAAAAATAGTAAATAATGAAAAGAAAAAAAACTTTACATGTGCATTTAAAAAGGCACTAAGGTTCAAAATGAGCTTAGTAAAAAAATGTACATTTCTATCTTCAAAAAGATCCTTTAAGGTTGGTATGACAAAGAAAAATAAAGATAGTAAAATGACAAAGCTAAACCCCATCAAAATTGCTGGGTAAATAAGAGTACTGATTACTTGTTTTTTTAAAGAAAGCTGCTTGGCAATTAATTCACTGGCCTCATGTAGGGCTTCAGCTAAATTTCCAGTTTGCTCAGAGTTTTTTACAATCGAGCGAAACAAAGGGTCAAAAAGGTTTGAAAAGCTTTCTAACGCTTTTGAAAAGGATATCCCTTTTTGTATTTGATCACATAAATCAACAATAACTGGATGAATTTTCTGACTGCGATATTTTTCCTCCAATGCAACTAGTGACTCATATAAGGGCAATGAGGCGCTAAGTAGTTTAGCAAGCTCTCTGGAAAAACTTAAAATTTCTTTTAAAGAAAGGTTTTTTGTAAGTGCATTTTTTTTTAAAAGTGAGATATCTAAAGGAATCAGTTTTTTTTCAAAAAGCTTTTTTTGCACATCATTAATAGATGGTGCATCTAGAATCCCTTTTGATTTTTTCCCTTTTTCACTAATAGCTTTGTATTGATAGATTGGCATTATTCATCATTCATTCGGGTAACTCTTAAAATTTCCGCGCTTGTTGTTACCCCTTGTTTAATTAGACTTATTCCATTTTGCCTTAATGTTTTGACTTCTATATTTTGTCTTAGGCTTTGAGAATCAGCAGTAGCTAGTATTTTTTCTTTCATGGGAAAGTCTATATTTAATAATTCATAAATAGCGCACCTTCCTTTATATCCGCTATGGAAGCATCGACTACAGCCCTGTCCTTTAAAAAACCTTATAGGCACTTCAAAGTTTACCCCTAATTCAAGTAACTCTTCTGAACTAGGAAAATAGGAAGTGCGACAATTAGGGCAGATTTTTCTTACTAATCTTTGCGCTAAAATACCTACTAAGGAAGAAGATAAAAGGTATTTTTCTATTCCCATTTCAGCTAAGCGTGTAACGGCTGAAGGAGCGTCATTTGTGTGTAAGGTAGACAAGACTAAGTGCCCCGTTAAAGAAGCTTGGATAGCAATTTCTGCTGTCTCTTTATCTCTTATTTCTCCAATCAAAATGACATCCGGGTCCTGCCTCAAAATATGGCGAAGACCAGCAGAAAAAGTAAGGTCGATTTTGGGATTAACATTAATTTGAGCAATATTTGGCAGTTTGTATTCGACTGGATCTTCTATTGTCATAATGTTTTTTTCAGAGGCCTTAAGATCTAATAAGGCGCTATATAAAGTAGTTGTCTTTCCACTACCTGTAGGGCCTGTAACTAAAATAATCCCTTCTGGATAGCCAATCCATTTTTTTAAGTTTTTTAAGTCGGCTTCTGCAAGGCCTATATGATCTAAGCCAAGTGCAATGTTGCCTTTATCTAAGATTCTTAAAACTACCCTTTCTCCAAAAATTGTAGGGATAGTGCTCACTCTAAAATCGATTTCTTTTTCTTTTAGCTTTATCTTGATGCGTCCATCCTGCGGAAGTCTCTGCTCTGCAATATCTAACATAGCTAAAACCTTAATCCTAGTGACAAGCTGGGCCTGCATTTTCTTTGATGGGCTATACCTTTTTTGCAACACACCGTCTATTCTATAACGTACTGTAAGTTCATTTTCTTGAGGCTCAAAATGAATATCTGAGGCGCCTTTTCCTACAGCTTCTTGAAAAATGCGATTTAAAAACTGAATGACAGGGTTGTCCGATTTTTCTGCTAATAGGTCATATTCCTGAGAGTCAGTAGATCTATCTTCTTTAGGGTTTTCTTTTTGATAACACCTTTCAATAGCTTCCTCTAAAATTTCAGAAGAACAAAAGCAGGGCTCTACTTGCTTATTCAAGTAAAAACCAATGTCATGCATTGAATGTATGTTTAAAGGATCTGAAGTTGCCACTAAAATTTTTTCGGCAGTTTCATCAATGGGAAGAATTTTTTTTTCTTTGGCAAAAAGGTAAGGTACGCGCGTTATTCGTTCTTTAATAAAACGAAAATCCTCTAAATTTTCTAATGTCGTAATTGACAAAAGACTGGCTAATTGTTCTATGTCATTCATGAGCTAAATTGATCAAAAAGTAAATTTAAGCTGTCTTCAAACATTTTTTTCTTTTCAAGCTTTTTTGCCTGTTCAATCTTATGTAAAAAATCGGGCAAATCACCAGGTCTTCTCAACATTTCCTGTCTGCGCTTTATTCGTATTTCTTCCATAGGATCTTTTAAAATACGAGGAGTGATGAAAATAAACATTTCTGTATTGCTTTCGTTGGATTTATTTGTGCCAAACAATTTACCAATACCAGGAATATCTCCTAAAAAAGGAATCTTTTCTTGTGAAGATTCTTGGGTTTTTCTTTGAAGCCCCCCAATAATAATGGTTTCCCCATCAGGTATTCGGACTTCGTTTTCCACATGCCTTCGAGTAACTGGTGGCCTGTCATCTCTGCTCATTTGGGTTGTATCAAAAGTAATGTTCGTCTGCAAAGTAACAAATCCTTTCTCTTCTACTTGATGAATCATAGGAGTCATAACAATCGTCGTTCCATACTGGGCTCTTGTAAAGGACTTTTCTAAAGTGCCACGACTCGATGCTCCCTCCAGCTGTACAGCTCCATTATTGATAGAAATTTCTTCTACTAAAGAAATCGTAGCAGGAGTTTGATTGGTAGCCAAAACAGAAGGGGTTGCATGAATTTGAATATCATCCTGAGCAAGTAAAAGGCTAAAAGTTAAGTCAAA
>JASFVE010000039.1:0-18027 GCA_050049995.1 Chlamydiota bacterium
AAACTAGAAACTGACAGGATCGATATTTGGCATTATGGTTCTTTAACGCACAAGCCAGATGCTATTATCAGAACACATGAAGGCGCCTTAAGGCATTTATTAATTAATACCCCTCCTCTTAAGAAATCTGATGATGATACTGAAAAGAAAAAGGCTACAACAACACATCCTCATCCACCCAAACCAGCACAAAAGCCAAAGCCAGCGCTTCCTACCACCGAGGAATATGATCGTTTAATGAATGAAGGAAAGCTTAAAGAGGCTGTTATCAATGACTTCGAAGGTAAATATGGACCGGATTTGACAAATGACTCTCTTGGATTTTATCTAAACGCTCTTAAAAATAGAGTTCCACATAACCTACAGATATTAGCTCACGAAGGTGACAATTATCCATTAATTTATGATGAAAACCATCTAATAGATTGGGCAAAAGATGCAAATACTGAATTTGATCTACCTTTAACTCAAGCTATGTCTAATAATCAAAGTAATCAAATTTATATTCCTATTAGAACACCTGGTCATTTTGAATTAATTGTGATTGATAAAGAAAGAAGACAAATTATTGGTTATGATCCATTAGGTCATTTCAATGCTTCAACTGATAGAGGGGATATTCTTACAAAGCTTCATGATAGATATAATTATAAAGTAATTTCTGATAAAGAAATGATCAATGGAGCTCATCAAGAAGACTCTGTTAGATGTGGACTGTACGTAATTAAATTTATTCTCGAAATGATCAATGGAGCTTCAGCTCGAGATATCTTCCGGCTTGGGCACGATCAAATTGACATAGAAAAAACACGTCGAGATGTGTTAGAACTTCTTAGAGCTTCTTAGTAGCAAAAGTTAATAGCATTCCCAGTTTTAAAATTCTTCCATTGACCTTCCTGTAAAGATAAGGCATAATGTCTACTCTTATTTTGGTGGCATAGCCAAGTGGTAAGGCAGAAGCCTGCAAAGCTTCCATTCCTCAGTTCGAATCTGAGTGCCACCTAAAACATTTCTATATATATGCTATATCTAGTTGCAACCCCCATTGGAAACTTAGAAGATATTACCCTTAGAGCTCTTTCTGTGCTAAAAGGGTGTGATCTTATTTTATGTGAAGACACTAGAAGGTCTATTAAACTTTTAAATCACTTTTCTATAGAAAAGCCCCTCTTAAGTTTTCATAAATTCAATGAAGCAAAGCTCGAAAAAAAAATTTTAACGGAGCTTGCTGAAGGCAAAGAAATCGTCTTAATATCAGATGCAGGCACTCCTCTAATCAGCGATCCAGGCTTTCAGCTCGTCCAAAAATGCATAGAAAATAAAATTCCTTTTACCGCTGTTCCTGGGCCCTCGAGTGTGATTGATGCTCTCGTGCTATCCGGACTTTCTTCGCAAAGTTTTCAGTTTTTGGGATTTTTACCTAAAGGGCAAGAGGAGCGCAATCGATTTATTCGAAAAGGGTTATTCTTTGAAGGAACTACTATTTTTTTTGAAAGTCCTCATAGGTTACTTTCCACTTTAGAAGCTATTGCAAAAATAGATCCCAACGCTCATGTGGTAGTTGCAAGGGAACTTACAAAAATATATGAAGAATGTATTCGAGATACTGCTAAATCTTTAGTAGAACACTTTCAAAAACATCCTCCCAAAGGAGAAATTGTGTTACTTCTTTCCAAAAGTGATGCGATTCTTAATACAATTTCAGCGGAAGAAATGATACAGCTGTTATGCGAGTATCACGGCATAAGCACAAAAGATGCGATTAAACAAAGCGCTAAGCTGTTAAACCTCCCCAAAAAAGAAATTTATAAAAAAATGCATAGCAAATGATTTTACTGACTACTGCAACAGAAATTGAAGCCAGAGCTATTATTCAAAAACTCAAACTGAAAAAGCTGCAAGATCCTTATTTTAGTATCTGGCAAAATGAGGAAGTAATTCTCATTATAACAGGTATTGGAAAAGTAAAAACAGCCAGTGCTATTGCTTATGTTTTTGCCATAACTAAGTCGTCAATAAAAGCTGCTATTAACTTTGGTCTTGCTGGACATAAACACTTAGATCCTGGACTAGTGTTTTTAGCCCATAAAATTATGGATTTTACAAATGGAAAATCTTTTTACCCTGGTATTTCTTTTTCTTTTAAAGATATAACCAGTCCCTTAACAACATTTGATCTACCATATACCTTCTATGAGATAGATAGTGGTTATGACATGGAAGGGGTAGCCTTTTTTGAGACATGTCTTCAGTTCCTTCCTTTAGATGTGATTCACTGCCTTAAAACTGTTTCAGATAGTGCAAAAAACCCTCTCCCCCCTAAATTAGATAAGAACTTTTTCTTATATTTAATGAAGGCAAGTCTCTCTTCTCTTGAAGACCTAATAACTACCCTTACATCAATGAACAAATTACTTTTTACACCACCTAGTGTTGATCTTTCTTTTTTTATGGAAAATTGGAATTTTACGGAATCAGAAAAAAATATTTTATCTGATGTACTGCAAAGATTAATGATTTTGGAGAAACCTTATAAAGCTGAAGATCTAAAATCTTTAAGTAAGGATGAAGTGCTGCAAGGCCTAAAGAGATTGCTATGATTGAAACAGTATATTTAGAAAAAGAAATCAAAAACCATCCTAGAGCTGATAAAATTATTAATAGGGTGAATCCCAAAAGGGTTATAGAAATTGAAAGATATCAAGAGCTATTTAATCTAAAGTCTCAAAGCTTTAGACTGCAAAAGAACAAGCCCTCTCTTATTTTAGCTAAAAAGCATGGTAAGTTTATTCACCCGATTCCTGAAAAATATAGCATTGGCGGAAAAGAAAATTATTACTTTTCCCATCTATTAAACTGCCCTTTTGACTGTCAGTATTGTTTTTTACAAGGACTTTACCGCTCAGCTAACTACGTCCTTTTTATTAATTATGAAGACTTTATGGAAGAAATCTTTAAGAAAAAAGATCAAGAGACTTATTTTTTTTCCGGTTATGATGCAGACAGCTTGGCCCTTGAGCCCAAAAGCCACTTTGTAGCTGAGTTTCTACCCTTTTTTGAAACTCTTCCACACTCCTTTTTAGAACTTAGAACTAAAAGCATTTTTACAAGACCCCTTATCAACCGTCAAGCAATGGCAAATTGCATAGTTGCCTATACGCTGAGTCCTGAAAGGATCTGTAAAGAAGTTGAACTGAAAGCACCTCCTTTGCACAAGAGATTAAAGAGCATTGTTGACCTGCAAAAAAACCAATGGAAAATAGGCCTACGCTTTGATCCGCTTATTTATGTAGATAACTTTGAAAGCACTTACAAAAACTTTTTTCAGGAAGTTTTTTCTCAAGTCAATTTAGATCTGTTACATTCGGTCACCTTAGGTACTTTTCGACTTCCTTCCTCTTTTTACAAACCCATGAAAAAACAGGTAAAAAATCAAAAACTATTAGCTGTGTTAGAAAAGACTCCAGATAATCAGTACACTTACCCTCCTGAAAAACTTGAAAAACTTCTTCACTTCTGTACAGAAGAACTTTTACATTATGTTAACAAGGAAAAAGTATTCTTATGTCAGTAGAGAAAAAAATCTTACTTACAGGAGCAAGTTCTGGCATTGGACTTTCAACTGCAAAACTACTTTTGAACAAGGGGTTTTCTGTGATAGGACTTTCAAGGACAAAGCCACCTATTGACCACCCTCTTTTTACCTATCATAAACTTGATTTAATGCACCTTACTGAAGACTTATGCAAAGAACTCTTAGAAGCAACTGGCATAGTCGATGCTTTAATTTGCAATGCAGGGCAAGGTAAATTCAACAACTTAGAAGAGTTTTCTTTTGCTCAAATAAAAGACTTAATGGATGTAAATTTTACCTCTCATGCCTTACTTACCCGTTTTTTTCTTCCTCATTTAAAAAGAAGAAGTCATGCCAATATTATTTTTATTGGATCAGAGGCCGCTCTTTTAGGAAAAAGAAAAGGAACTGTTTATTGTGCTTCTAAATTTGCGCTACGAGGATTTGCCCAAGCTTTGCGTGATGAGTGCTCCACCTCAAACGTGCGAGTAAGTATTCTCCAGCCTGGTATGACAGATACTCCTTTTTTTGATAGATTAGACTTTAAGCCTGATATTTCTATTTCCTCTGAACAAATTGCAAAAACCATATTCTTTATTTTAAGTGCTGAACTAGACGTTGTCTTTGATGAGATTACTTTATCACCAGTAAAGAAGAAACTTTCTTTTACCAAATTTTGCGAAAAAAAACCGCTTACCTCCCCCGAGGTGTAAAAAATTTTTTTACCTTTCTTGAGAAAACTCTTTTTCCATTTTAATAAAATCTTTATAATCATTTCTTAATTCTTAAATATGAGGAAATGCCATGCTAGTGACCCAATTAATTGATTCGGCAGTAAATGCTTATTTAAATAATAATGAAACCAATGCAAGATCAAGATCTTCAAATTCTCTTTTCGATAATGAAAGACTCATTTACAAATACAATTTAACAGCTTTATCCTCTAATGTAGGCATTGCTGGAGTAATTACTTCTTTAGCCCTAAGTGCATTAGGATTAATAAGCGCTATTAGTGGTTTATTCCTATTAATCATTTCTTACACTCTTCATGAAGAAGCTAAGTCAGAGATAGAAAATTCCATACCTGGCTCATTTGATAGTATACTTAGCCGGATTAACTCTGATTGGTCAAATAAATGTTGCAATGATTTATTCTATAAATATATCTCCCAAGATAATGGGAGTTTACATTATATACATCCCTTTGCGATAACTTCATCATCTAATTAAAGTTATTATCTCCATAGATTAGTCCTATGGAGATATTTTTAAAAGCAATCCTACTTGACAATCAACTCCATTCTTTTTTAAAAGGAAGAATTCAATTTAAAAAGAATACTTTAATGCCAGATTCCTTTGATTTAGCGCTAGACATTGGCAACTCAACTTTAGGCGGAGCTTTTTTTCAAGAAGAGCTTTTAGTTGAAACATTTCACTTACCCGTTCACCTTTTAAAGGAAAAAGATTTAGATCCTTATATTCAAAATAAATCCATTTCTCAGGTAATTATTGGATCAGACAATATAGCAGCTGGCCTTACCTGCTTGAGATACTTTCAAGCAAAAAATATTCCAGTTTTTGAAGTAGACTCAGAAAATCTTTCACTTATTTTAGACGTAGAAAAGCCAAGCGAAGTAGGGAATGATCGCATTGCCAACTCTTATGGAGGGCTATTTGCTCATCCCAATACAGACTTGATCATAGTTGACATGGGAACAGCTTTAGCTTTTGATGTCGTAGCCAGAGAAAGGAGGTTTTTAGGAGGCGCTATTGCACCTGGCCTTCATATTGCAGCTAAAGCACTATCAGAGTTTACAGATAAGCTTCCTTTAGTGGAGATTGAAAAACCCAAAAGCTGTTTAAGCAAATCTACTATTGGCAACATTCAAAGTGGTGTTTATTACGGAATGATAGGAACTATTGAAAAAATAGTATCCGAAATAAAAAATATTCATTTTGGGCAAGGTAATGTACTCGTGATTGCCACTGGATCATTGGCTAACCCCGCAGAGGCTGAAGCCGACTCATCTATTTTCGCCAAACTTCGATCCGATCTTGAAAAAGACTTAAAAACTACTATTGATTATTTTGAGCCCGATCTTACTTTCTTTGGGTTATATGAAATATTAAAAGAAAAAGCTAATGGCAAATCAACCTGAAAAGATAATTTTTTATCAAAAAGCTCGTAGCAAATTATTAGCTGGAATTTCAAAGTTACTACAACAAATCAACGAGGTTCCAGATCTTTTAGAAAAACCTTTTTTAGAAAAACTTTCGCTATCAGATCCTCATGAGAATATTGGATTAAAGTTAGGGGTTGCTTTTCTTATAAAAACTCAGGGCTCTCATCAAGTAAGACTGTTCTTTTTAGAAATTCTTTATAAGCTAATACAATCTGGGATTTCTTGGATTAATAAAGAAAAAGATCCTTTTTTCTTTTATCAGGCCTTGAAAAAATCCAAGACTTACTTGACTCAGAATTTACAAAAAAACTCTAAAACATTGCACACTTTTGAAGAGCTACTAGCAATGGCAAGAACTATTACACAAGATGATCAAGTTCTAGCATGTATAAAGCAGTACTTGAAAAATGATGATCCCACCAATGAGCTCCAAATACATACATACTTTGCCGATCCTTTGCATAAATCTTATTTCAAAGAAATAGAGTTAGAAAATGTGCAAGTTGCCATATACAACAAAGAAGTAGAGTCAATCTTTGAGTTACTTCCCTTATTAGAGACCTACGCAAATAACTTTGAAACACTTGTTATTGTTGCAAAAAAATTTGCACCTAATTTGATAGCAACCTTTGCCATTAATCGCATGGAAAACATACAAAAAATATATCCTCTTATGGCAGCCGATCCACCGTCCTTGCAAAAATTACAAATTTTTGCAGATCAAAAGACTTTAATATCGGTTGATAAAGTGATTCTTTCTGAAAAGAGCACTTCTTTCTTGCAAATCAAAGACAATAGCATTCCTAATACATTAGACCCACACCAGGAAGATATGTATAAAGAATGTCTTTATCAACTAAAAGAGGCTAAAAAAAGTCCTATCGCAAAGGACTTTTACTCCCCTCTTGTTTCTGAGCTACAAGCTTCTATAAACACCAAATTAGAAATTACACAGCAAACTTTGCAGTATATCCCAATGGCGATTTTTGAAAACAACCTAGCAACAACCCTAGCTACAGTAGAATTACTAATTCAAACAGATGCCGCCATTGCTGCAGGTGACATGGAAGGTTGATCATTATTTAACATTTCTTGCAAGTGAGATACACTATCTTGAACAGTCATTACATCAGATAAAATTTTTCTTTTGTTATTAATTAATGAGGGAGTTTTTTCTTTTTGTTGGTTTTCATCGCTTTTTTTTAGTTTTTTTTCTAAGACAACTATTTTATCTTCTAGGCATTCAACTCTTATACGGAATAATTTACTTAAAAAGTTTAGCTTTCTTTGCATAAATCCAATCACAGCTAAATTCTGAAGGGAATTATCAAGGCTTAAAAGATTTAAATATGTTTGTACTCGAGAAAATAATTTTAGTATTTTCTTACTTTCTAGCGATGAATCTTCTTTTGAGTTAATTATAATAAATCTTTTTGAAGCATATCTTGTTTCAATCATTTCACTTTTTAATCTTTGAAAAATTTGCTCACCTGAAGCACTCTTATTGAGGATCTCTATGCGAGAAGATAGTTCAGACATTTCTTGTGTTAATGTTTGTATTTCCTGCCGTAAATTTTCTATGACTCTAGGATCATAAGCTTGCCTTTTTTCATTTTTCTTTTTAGATACATGACTAGATAGTTCACGTAATTTAGCTTCCATTTTAACTCTTAAATGACATTTATATGCATAGTATTGATCATATTGCCGCAAATGTGCATGACCATTAAAAACAGGTTGGGAACCAAAAATAGCAAAATATGCATTTGCTAGTTGTTTATTAATACTATATGCCAGATCAAGATCATTGCTCTGTAGTGCCTTAATAAAAGGCGGATTGTTATTAGAAATTACGTCTAACAATTTAGAGTCTGGAGTAATATTTCTTCCTAATAAAAACCAACTCGTTGCCATTATAGATGATAGGTCTCTAGTTCCATGAAAAAAGTCGGTGAAAAATATCGCTTTATTATCTAGAAAAAAAGTTGTTCTGACATCTATTCCTCCTGTTGGGGCAGATACCGGGACAGAAATTTTTATGGATAATTGCTGAGCAATCCTATAAGGCAACCCAGTTTCACACGCTATAATAAATACAGAACCACCCTCATTACTATCTTTGATGCACACGGTCGTATCATACTTCCAGTGTTTTGCTTGAAAATCGAAGTTTTTCTGAAAAGTAACACTATCTCCATCACTACTATGACCACAAAGAATAATCGTTTTTATTTTTTTATTAAAAATAATACTAACTTTTTTAATAGTCTCATTAAAATCATCTTCATTTTTAGGTTCATGCACCACAATCGCTTTTGTTGCGCATAAAGACCGAATAGTTGGAAATATTATTTTGTTTTCTAAAGCATCATTACAATCACAATCCTTTGAAGCTTTCATAATGATTACTACCTCTTTATCTATTTTAATACGTGCATCAGTCCTTACAGAAAAAAGGTTATTTTCTTTAGGAGCATATAATTGTATTTGAGAAACCTCTTCTTTAGAGGCATTTATTAAGGAAGAAGTATCTGATTGAGAAGCAATTGCTGATGTCATTTATTACCCAAATAATTTAGAAAATTATTACAAACATGAAAACATAGTATGGGTTGAATAAATTTATTTAAATAAAATTTAAATTTTAATAATTAGGTAATTGAAAATTTTACTTTAAAAATTGCGTTAGAAATTCATTAGATTAAAGAAGACAGCTTGACAACTCTAGCAATGCCTTATATTTTGCAATTACATGGGAAGGAAGGTATGGTTAGGGCTTTATTTGTTATATTATTTCTGCAAGGTTCTATATTGAAAGCTATGCCTATTGATGAATTAGAAAAAAACTCCATGTTATACCAGTCTAAGCAACTTTCTAAAAAGTACATAGGAAGTAAAGCTCAATGGCAGCGTCCTTATGGTTTGCCTAAGACTGGCAAACTGATAGAAAGGTCTTCTGCTTGGTTTACCTCGTACGCTTTATCCACTATCCACCCTAAAGAAGATACTTTTTTTTCCTTTATTGGAAGTGAAAAGCTTTGGGATATTTTTGAAAATATTGGACTAAGTGGCATTCATCTTGGGCCTTTGAATTTAGCAGGCCAATTTTTTCAAGACCAATTGTTGCCCTCTACTGATGGAGGCTTTGATCCTATTAGCTATGAGCTAGATCCGAAATTTGGAACATATCAGGAGTATCTTTCCTTTGTTGAAACAGTTAAAGAACACAGAGGCATCATTATTGGAGACCTTGTTCCAGGGCATACGGGAAGAGGTTATGACTTTCTGCTTGCTTTGAAAAATTATGAAGATTATCCCGGCTTGTACCATATGGTAGAAGTAGAGGAAAAAGATTGGAAATACTTACCAGATGTCCCTGACAATCAAATTAGCACTAACCTTTCTAGTAAAGAAGTGGAAAACTTAAAGGATAAAGGATACATCGTTGGCAGACTTCAACGAGTCCTTTTTTATGATCCTAAAGCTAAGCAAACGAATTGGGATGCTACCAGGATATTTGAAGGAGTAGATAAAAAGAAAAGAAGGTGGATATACCTGCATTATTTTAAAGATAACCAACCCAGTTTAAACTGGCTGGACCCTTCCTTTGCAGCCAATCGAGTTATTGCTGGAGATATTATTTTATCAACACAAAAACTATATCAGACAGCTCTTAGACTAGATGCCAATGCTTTTTTAGGTTTAGAAATCAACCCAGACTATAAAAAAGCGTGGTCGGAAGAGCACCCTTTATCGATTATTGCAACCGATACGATAGCTATGATGACAAGAAAATTTGGAGGATTTACTTTTCAAGAGCTTAATATGCCCTTAAAAACCATTAAAGAAACTATGGAATTTGGCCCTGAGTTAAGCTATGACTTTCTTATCCGGGCAGCGTCCTATCATGCTCTTGCCACTAAAAATGCAGATTTTTTAAGACTTTGCTATCACTTGCTTTTGCGCGAAGGGCTGCAGCCTATACAGTTCATTCATGCCCTTCAAAATCATGATGAGATAAACCTTGAACTAATCCAATTTTCACACGATAGACAAAAGTATTTCTTCCAAGGAAAAGAATATAATGGGTTTGATCTTAAAAAAGAGATCTTAAACGACTTGTCACAAAAATTACTTAAGAACAATGAGTATACTTGCAGCATAGAAAGCGGACCCTGTACAACAATAGTTGGACTTTGTGCAGCTTCTTTAGGCATTAATGATGTCTATAACATGGCAGAGAAAGAAATAGAAAAAGTGAAAAAAGCTCACTTAACTCTTGCCTTTTTTAATGCTATGCAACCTGGAGTTTTTGCAATCTCTGGATGGGATCTTATTGGCGCGCTGCCCTTACAAGAACAGCAAATTAGTCAATTTACCCAGGGTGGAGACAGGCGCTGGGCAAATCGAGGCGGATATGATCTTTTAGGTTGCTGCTGCAATACCAATGAGTTACCAAAAGCTCCTCATATTTATTCTAATTTGATAAAACAACTTAAAGACCCCTCTTCTTTTACCTCACAAATTAAAGGATATCTAAAGGCCAGAAATCAATATGCTATTGACACCTCATATCTGACATGTGTTCCTTCAGTGACAAATCCTTCTTTATTCATTCTTATTCATAGACTTTCAGGTCTAGACTACCTTCAAATGACTGCCATAAATTTTGGAGACAAGCCTGTCCAAGAAACTATAGAGATGGATGGATTCGCTTATACAAATGCTACCAATATCTTAACTCGAAAAGCAGAAGTTAAAGAAGCTGAATCTAAACAATTTACTGTTATTTTAGAGCCATTGGAAAGTAAAGCAATTGTCTTTGAGCCATACCGAAGCTTTTAAGCTAAAGCAGGATAAGTAAACAAAAAGAAGTGGACGGCATTTAAAGAAAAGTGCGTTAAAATTGCCGCTTCAATTCGTTGTGACACAAGAAAGCTAAGTCCGTATATCATTCCTGAAAAACTAGCTAACACAATATACAAGCCCCCTCCAGAATAATGGCAAAGTCCAAAGACAGTGGATGCAACGATTAAAGCGAAAAAAGAGCCAAAACGAAAGTTAAATACTGTACTTAACTTTGCTTGCAAAAACCCTCTGAAAAAAACTTCTTCGCTGACGCTCACAATAAAAAGGTTATTTAATATCCACTGCAGTGAAATAGCTGGAAACTTAGGATCAAATTTTGCGAAGTGAAAATGTGTGCTTATAGGAAATAAAATAAGGCATAGAATAGATGTAAATAGCAGAACATTTAACACTATTTTTTTAAGGCCAAAAAAATCCTTATTTAAGGAAATGATAAAAGCTAATAAAAAAATACCCAAAGTTGCTTTATCAAAAGCAAATCTCATAGTAAAAGGAAGGGCATCATCACTAATGGAATACTTTTCGATCATGATCCAATTGTTAAACCCTTTAAATACATGAAGTGTCATTCCTACTCCAATCAGCAATATGAGCAAATCATAAATTGAAACCTTTTTCTCATCTTGCCTCGCTTTGAAGGAAGCAATAGCCAATATGGCGATAGGCAATAAACTAGTCAGCTTAATATGGTCCGACAAAAGTCCAAAACAAAAAGCAAAAAAATAAGATATGATCCATGTATATCTATATACAGGAAGCCATAGGCTAATTATGCTAGCTATGGTAAAACCAAAAAATAGATATTCTGAGAAAAATTCAGTATCAAGCATCGTCAAAAAAGGTGTTTTTTTTTACCATGGTCTCCATGAAAGCTGCCATCATCACTGCACAAGGATTAGGCGACGGTCTTATAATGATGATCATAGCTTACCACTTAAAAAAAACAGGATATCAAGTAACTGTTTTTAATAAACATCTTTTTAGTTTTTATAACTGGTTTCCGGAATATACTTTCATAAACAAGTTTGATACAAAAAAACTTTCTGAATTTGACCTTGTTATTTTACAACATGACAACTCCCCTGAGGCATTTGCTTTAGCAGAATCGAAGAAAAAAAATAGCTTAAAAAACCTGTATGTACTTTATACAAATTATAGATTTAACAAGCATGGCATTCTCGATCTTAAAACGGACTACCCTTACAACCAATCCCGAACAATGGTCTTCAATACTGTTTCGGCAGTAAAACACTTTTTTCCAGATATTAACGCCAACAATGAAAATGGGATTCAAATCCCCAAACATCTTACTTACCAAAAATATCAAAAGAGAATTCTTCTTCACCCCACTAGTGGAGATGCAACTAAAAACTGGGAACCTAATAGTTTTCTTAAACTGGCCACTCTTTTAAAACGAAAAGGTTATTCTCCTTATTTTATTATTTCAGAAAAAGAAAAACCTCATTGGCAATGGATAGAGGACAAAGGATTTATACTTAAAGCATTCAGCAACTTGAGTAATCTAGCTTCTTTTATTTATGAATCTAAAGCATTAATAGGCAATGATTCAGGGCCTAGCCATTTAGCCTCTAACTTAAATATTCCTTGTCTAGTTATCGCTAAAAGACGACAAAATATGCTTCAATGGAAGCCTGATTTTAGCCCAGCTAAAATAATTTTTCCCCCTCGCTATATGTTAAACCTTAAATTTTTAAGATTAAAAGACTACTTTTGGAAAAAACTAATTAGACCTAAAAAAGTTTTGAACAACTTAATATTAATAATAAATAATTGATAAAAAAATTATTTTATTAAATAATGATTATAGAAATGAGGTTCTTTATGAAAGATCTGCCACACCACGTTAAACAGCTGAACAGCAAGGTCGTCCGTTCTTTAAGAAGAGAAGAAGAAGAAAAAGCGAATTATGATAAAGAATTTCGTATTGACGAAAGCGAACAGCAAAAGAAGAAAAAGGCCAAATTGAAACGAAAAGCAAAAAGTGAGGCGCATACCCCTCACCCTCAGACACCTGAAGAAAGAAATGAGCTAATGAATGAAAGGGTGCCGATTACAAGACCTCGGTCACACCGTCCCCCTCCTAATAAATAATACTTTCTTTTTTTAAGTTAAGTTATTAAAATATATATAATTAATTATAATTTTTGACATGATTTCAAATAAAAACTTTATTAGAATTGCGCATATCTCTGACTTGCACTTCTCTAAAATCACTTATCATCCTTCCCAATTTTTAACAAAAAGATGGGTGGGAAATGTTAACCTGCTACTGTTTAGACGAGATATGACCTCCAAGGAACACCTTTGGCAGTTGCCCGACTTTTTAGAAAAGGAAAAGGTGGATTTAGTACTGGTTTCAGGTGACCTTTCCTGCACCTCCATGACAGAGGAATTCCAAATGGCGGCAGACTTTTTAAGTACGCTAAAAGAAAAAAATATTCCTTACTTGGTTATTCCAGGAAATCACGATCACTATATTAAAGAAGCTTATCAAGCTAAACTTTTCTATCATTTTTTCCAAAACCCCGCTTCTACTGTACATAAAGACTTAACACTTAAAGACAACCGATTAGAGGTTCAAAAAATTAACGAAAAGTGGTGGGCTATTGTTTTTGATACAGCCTTACCAACATCTTTTTTGTCCTCTCAAGGACTTTTTCCTGAAGATTTGGAAAACACTTTAATTGAAGTACTTAAGACTGTCCCTGAAGATGTTTCTTTAATGCTTGTCAATCATTATCCCTTTTTCCAAAATGACATTCCTAAAAATAGATTGGTAAGAGGAAGAAAACTCAAAAAGATCTTAGAAAAACACCCTAATATCAAACTATACCTTCATGGTCATACTCATCGTGAAACTATAGCTGATTTACGCCCTAGTTCACTTCCTATAATCTTAGACTCTGGATGTACAGGAGATCGAAAACGTGGCTCTTTTCATATTATGGATTTAAAAAATGATGAGCTAGAACTAAGCGTTTATAAATGGAAAAATAGCTGGGACTTATCAGAAAAACAATCGTTTTCTATTACTTAAAAAGCTTATCCAAGTCAATAAATCCTGCTCTTTGCATTATTATTGTTATAATAGCAAGTGGGGCTAACCATTTTGTAAAAAAGTACCAGATTCCAAAAAGCTTTTTCCAGGATGTTCCCATGAGAAATTCTTCCTGAATAAGCTTTTTATTGACTTTCCATCCAGCAAAAATTGAGACAAAAAGTCCGATAAAAGGAAGTATCCACTGAGATACAATATCTACAACTGTTTGAAAGAAGGTCTTGCCGTACATAATCTCCCAATTAGGAAAAATTATATTGGACCCTGTTAGAGCAGAAGGAATGCCTATAGTAAAAATAGCAAGGCAGGCAACAATTACTGCTTTCTTTCTTTTCCAGGAAAAGAGATCTACAAAGTTAGCTACAATTACTTCCAATAAAGCAACAGAAGATGTCAAAGCTGTAAAAACAAGTAAAATAAAAAAAGAGGTCGATAAAATCAGTGCTCCTGGAAGTCTTGCAAACAAAACGGGCAATGTTTCAAAAACTAAGCCAAAACCTGCCACAGGCTCTGACCCAAAAGTGAATATAATCGGAAATATCATGAGCGCTGCTAAAATGGAAACGATAATATTCATAGACGCAACAATACAAGTTGTTTTTGGAATATTTTCATTTTTCCCCATGTAACTACCATAGGTAAGCATCACTCCTTGACCTAAGCTTAAAGTAAAGAAAGCAAGACCTAATGCTTCTAATACTCCCGAGGGCTTTAACTTTGTTAAATCCGGATAAAATATATAGTGCACTGCTTTGGAAAAGCCATCTAAAGTAAGAGAATATCCAAGTAGAATCAATAAAATTACTAATAAAGAAGAAGTTAAAATTTTACTCCAGTGTTCAATTCCATCTCTTACTCCTTTATAAACCACTCCTCCCGTTAAAATGAGAAAAGAAATTTGCCATAAAATGGTGATGCCAGGCGACTTAAACAATATTTGAAAAACATTTGAAATTTCTTCTGGTGTCTTTCCAACGTAAAACTGATTAAAAGAGAGTAAAACATAATTTAACCCCCATCCTGCAACAACACAATAGTAAGATAAAATTAAAAGAGCTGATAATACACTTAACCAACCAACCCCTTTCCATTGAGAAGAATTATTTTCCAAATTTTCAAATATACCAACAGCGCCTCTTTGCGCTTTTCTACCTAAAAGTAATTCTGCAATAAAAATAGGAATCCCAATGAGGACGGTAAATAGTAAAAATAATAATACAAAGAGCCCTCCGCCATTGACAGATGTCATGTAAGGAAACTGCCATAATGTCCCCAGTCCGATCGCAGAACCGGCAGCGGCCATGATAAATCCAAAGCTTGACGCCCAATGTTCTCTATTTTTTTTCATAAAAAGTTGGAAAATTCGATCCTACAGTTTTATCATATAGACACGAATAAGTTCAAAGTAACATTTCATTTATGAGTTCTTTAAAAGTTTTGAAACCTTGGTATGAAAAAGGATTAAAATTTAAGTGTACTGAATGCGGCAAATGCTGCACAGGCAAAGATGGATACGTCTTCTTATCTACAGATGATATAAAAAATTTATCTCAACATTTTAAAATATCTGTGCAAGAATTTCTTGAAAAGTTCACTCGAGTCGAGTATGGAAAGATAGCATTAAAGGATTTAAATAGAAAAGGAGACTGCATTTTTTTAAATAAAAAGAAATGTATGGTTTATAATAACCGCCCGCTGCAATGCCGCACTTTTCCTTGGTGGCCCCGCATATTGGATAGTAAAGAAGAGTGGGAAAGCACCC
Organism: Chlamydiota bacterium; assembly: GCA_050049995.1. GTDB lineage: Bacteria > Chlamydiota > Chlamydiia > Chlamydiales > SM23-39 > 21-14-0-10-35-9. The sequence continues at coordinate 15,468 of JASFVE010000039.1, forward strand.
AAGAATACTGTGAAGGCATTGAACATGAAAATGCAGAGACAGTACCTTTTGATACCATTCAAGAAAACATAGAAAAAATGTTACAATCAGATGCTTGATCAAGAAATTCAAAATAGAATCAATCTTTGGCTTTCGTCAGACATTGATGATAATACTAAAAAAGACTTAAAGACTCTTTTAGAAAAAAATCCAGACCAATTAAAAGATGCTTTTTTCAAAAAGCTTGTTTTTGGGACAGGTGGAATTAGAGAACTTGTTGGATTGGGAACCAACAGACTAAATCAGTATACTATCCAAATGGCCACGCAAGGTCTCAGCAATTATATTAACCAACAAAACACGCAAGACAAAAAAGTTGTTATAGGATTTGACTCAAGATTGCACTCAAGATTTTTTGCCGAAGAAGCAGCTAAAGTTTTAGCTGGTAATCAGATAAAAGTTGTTCTTTTTTCCCACTTAAGACCCACTCCTTTCATCTCCTTTGCTTGTCGAGAGCTTAAATGCACAGCAGCAATTATGATTACTGCCTCGCACAACCCTCCTGAGTATAATGGTTATAAAGTATATTGGAGTGATGGCGGGCAAGTCCTACCTCCTCATGATAAGAAAATCATTGAAGAGTACAATAACATTGAAACTTTTGACCAGATAAAGAAAACCAATTTAAGCGACCCTCTCATAGAAAAAATTGATGATGAACTAGATGAAAAGTATTTAGAAAGAACAAAAGCTGTAGCCCTTCACTTGAAGGATGATCAAAGTCAAGGAAAAAACCTTAAGATCATTTATACCAATCTGCATGGATGTGGTATTACAACAGCGCCTAAAGCATTTGTAAAATGGGGATTTACCCATTATGAAACTGTAAAAAAACAAGAAGCAACTGATGGTGAGTTCCCCTTCGCTAAAAAACCCAATCCAGAAGAAAAACAAGCTTTGCAATTAGGTCTAGATCAATTATTAGATTCACAGGCAGATATTTTAATTGCGAATGATCCAGATGCAGACAGAATGGCAGCTGCTATCAATTACAATAAACAGGCCATTATCCTGACGGGTAATCAAATTGCCTGTTTGCTTGCCTATCATATTTGCCAAGAAAAGTCGCAACTGCCTTCTAATGGAGCCTTTATTAAGACGATTGTAACCTCAGAGCTTTTCAAAGCCATTGTTGAGTCACATAGTCAAACATGCATAGAGGTTTTAACGGGCTTTAAATATATTGCAGAAAAAATCCATCTTTTTGAACAAGGACATAATCATACTTTCGTATTTGGTGCAGAAGAGTCCTATGGATACTTAAAAGGTGATTTTATAAGAGATAAGGATGGAACCATTGCAGCTTGTCTTTTTGCCGAGTTGGCCCTACAAGCGAAACTGAAAGGAAAAACGCTACTTGATCTGCTATATGAGATTTATAAAAAATATGGCATTTATCGGGAAGGCCAAACTTCTCTATCTTTTGACTCTTCTGCATCTGGAATGAAGAAGATGAATGATTTAATGGATAAATTACGATCTTCTCCCCCTGAAACAATAGGTTCCTTACAAGTCGTTAAAATTGACGATTATAAAAAAAGAACTAGTTTTAATAGACAAACCGGGAAAACAGAAAAAATCGAACTACCTGAATCCAATGTTTTGACGTTTTGGCTTAGTGATCAGACTAAACTGATCATCAGACCATCGGGTACAGAACCAAAAATTAAAATCTACGGAGCTGTTTTTGAAAAAAATACAGATCAACTGCAGGTAATGATCGACAAGACGGATGACAGACTTAAAAACATATTAGAAACCTTTACGCATGCAGCCCAAGAATAGATATACTCTCGCTCTCATAACAGGAGCAAGTTCTGGCATAGGCAGATCTTTAGCCCTTAAGTTAGCGGACCAGGGCGTCTCTCTTATTTTAACGGGAAGAAACCAAACCGCTCTTTCTCAATTAGCAACATATTTAAGGCCCAAAATACCTAATATTTCTTTTTTACAAGCTGATATAACAAAAGAGCATGAACTAGAAAAAGTATTGCAAGAGATCTATAAGAGTTCCCCTGATTTGATTATAAATAGCGCCGGCATGGGGCTTTACGGAGAAGCACTTTCTTACCCCACATCTAAACAGCTAGAAATCCTCAATATTAACGCAAAAGCTTTAACAGTTATTACTCTTGAAGCTGCTAGAACATTACAATCAAAAAACAAAAAAGGTACCATTTTAAATATCTCTTCTGTTGCTGGCGAGTTTGCCTTCCCAAGTTTTGCTCTATATGCTGCAACTAAAGCCTATGTAACCAACCTTTCCAAAAGCTTAGATGAAGAGCTAAAACCTTCTAAAATTCGAGTATTATGCGCCCTTCCAGGCAGAGTCGCTACCCAGTTTGGTAAAAGAGCCGGAAGGACTAAAGAGAAGAAAATAAGCAGCCTTGTAATGACCCAGGAAGAGGCCGCAAACCACTTACTCTATCAATTAGAAAAGGAAATACCTACTTATATATTCAACTGGAAATACCGCTGGATGCATAGGCTCTCCTACCTTATCCCTCAAGTCCTCCTGAAG
>JASFVE010000040.1:0-16784 GCA_050049995.1 Chlamydiota bacterium
ACTTAAAAACAGCTGAAGAAATCAATCAATACTATGACGTGATTAATGCAGCAGGTGTTTTTTTTCACTTAGAAGAATTGCATTCAGTGACTGAAGCTATTAAGCGTTTTTTAAAAAAAGACGGCGTTTTTGTTGTGCAGTTTATATATATGAAAGGCATCATGGAAAATATTGCATTTGATCAGATTTATCATGAGCATTTGCTTTATTATACTCTAAAAACACTCAATACTCTTTTAAAGAGACATGGACTCGAGCTTTTTGACGCTGAGCTCATGTCTATTCATGGAGGCTCCATTATGGGTTATGTATCACATAAAGGAGCAAAGCAAAAAACAGATAGGCTGGAAAACTTAATAAGAAAAGAAGAAATTGACAAAACTAATGATCTAAGTACTTATTTGAAATTTGCTAAAAATATTGAGGAACTGAAACAAAAAAATCTGACTTTTTTACATAAATGCAAGGAGCAAAATAAAAAAGTATTTGGCATGGGAGCTCCTGTAAAAGGTAATACCCTACTTAACTACTTCAAAATTGGATCTAACTTATTAGATTGTTTAGTAGAAAAAAATGAGCTGCGAAAAAATCTTTACAGCCCGGGAATGCACCTTCCTATATATATTGAAAAAGAGTTAGCCTCCCCTCCCGACGTTTATTATGTCCTTGCCTGGAACTTTAAAACAGAAATATTAAAGAACAACCAACATCTGATTAATAAAGGTGTCGAATTTTATTTTCCTATTAACTTAGAGGTGTAGATGAGAGTATTTGTTACAGGTGCTAGTGGATTTTTAGGAAAATTTTTGACGCGTAGCCTAAAGGAAAAAGGCCATGATGTTCATGGGATTTCTTCAAAAGATTGCGATTTGACGAAAAGAAAGGATCTTTTTTCTATTACAGAATCCTATGATCTAATCTTTCATTTAGCCGCTTGGACTCAGGCGGGAGACTTTTGTCTTTATCATCCAGCTGAGCAATGGGTAATTAATCAAAAGATCAATACACATGTTTTAGATTGGTGGCATGAGAGGCAGCCTCAAGCTAAACTTATTTGTATGGGAACTAGCTGTTCTTATGATCCCAAAATGCCTCTTATTGAAAAGAACTATATGCAAGGAGAGCCAATAGACTCTTTGTATACATATGCTATGACAAAAAGGATGTTGTTATGTGGTCTTAAAGCTATGCAAAAGCAATATGGTCACAACTACCTATATGTAATCCCCTCTACATTATATGGACCTTCCTATCATTTAGACGGAAGGCAGATGCATTTTATTTTCGACCTGATACGTAAAGTAATAAGAGGCCATTTATATAATGAACCAGTAGTCTTATGGGGAGATGGAGAGCAGAAAAGAGAAATTATTCATGTTGAAGATTTCGTGGCAATCCTCATAAACCTATCTCAAAGTATTTCTAATGATGAAGTAAATATTGGATCAGGAAAGGAGTATAGCATACGAGAATTTGCTAATAAGATCTGCCAGCATGTAGGATTTAATTTCGAGAAGATCCAGTTTGATACTACTAAATATGTTGGAGCGCGCTCTAAAATATTATCTGTTGAAAAATTAACTAATTTATATAAGAACATTCCTATGAAGCCAATTGATCAAGGACTAAAAGAAGTCATTGACTGGTTTATAACTAATAAAGAAACATTACTATCATGAAATCGGATGTCCTAATTATCGGGGCTGGTATTGTTGGCCTTGCTACGGCTTATCAGATATTAAACAAGAATCCTAACTTAACTGTTCATATACTAGATAAAGAGTGTAAAGCAGCTTTACACCAAACTTCTAGAAATAGTGGAGTGATTCACTCAGGGATTTATTACAAGCCCGGCTCTTTGAAAGCGAAAAACTGCCTTGAGGGGAAGAAAGCAATCCTTTCATTTTGTGAACAAAAAAATATTCCCTTTAGAAAAGTAGGTAAGATCATTGTTGCTACGCAAAAAAATGAATTACCTCTTCTTGAAGAGTTGTATCAAAGAGGGATGGCTAATGGCCTTTCTATAGAGAACATTGGTCCAGAAAAAATAAAAGAGATAGAACCTCATGCACATGCTTTAAAAGCAATATGGGTGCCTGAATGTTCTATTGTCAGTTATGGAAAGATTGCGAGCAATCTTTGTGAGGACTTAAAAGAAAAGGGGGCAGAATTTTTCTTTAATAGTAAGGTTGTATCAATTACTCATGATAATGATTTAGTTAGAGTTATTACTCACAAAGAAGAATTTATTACTAAACAATTGATTAATTGTGCTGGTTTATATTCAGATAGTTTAGTTCCCAAAAAATTCCGTAAAAACTTTCAGATCATTCCTTTTAGAGGTGAATATTTTGAGCTGGAGTCTAGTCGAAAAAACTTAGTGAAAGGATTAATCTATCCAGTAAAAGATCCTAGATTTCCTTTTTTAGGTGTCCATTTAACTAGGATGATTAATGGAAAAGTAGAAGCAGGACCAAATGCTGTCTTAGCGATGGCAAGAGAAGCTTATAAGAAAACCGATTTTAACTTGAATGAGTTTATCCAAACGCTTTCTTTTCCAGGGTTTTGGAAAATGGCCTTTAATTATTGGAACATTGGCTTATATGAAATGTACCGATCATTTTCTAAGCAAGCTTTTGTTAAAGACTTGCAAAAACTGATCCCTGAGATTACTAAAAATGACCTCATTCCTACAAAATCAGGAATAAGGGCTCAAGTAGTGTTAAAAAGTGGTCAGCTTCCAGACGATTTTATTTTCATAAATGAACAAAATATTTTACATGTTGTTAATGCTCCTTCGCCAGCAGCCACAGCTTCATTTGCCATTGGAAAGCACTTAGCCAATTTAGTTTTCCCATGAAGAAATCTTTGCCATTATTAAATGAGAAAGTTACAAAATGCGAACTTTGTCCTCGATTGGTAAAATATCGAGAGTCAGTAGAGCCTAGAAAAGCATTTAGAGACCAAACTTACTGGAAAAAACCTGTTCCGGGTTTTGGAGATCCAAAAGCACAGCTATTAATTATAGGACTTGCCCCTTCTGCGCATGGTGGAAATCGTACAGGAAGAATATTTACAGGAGATCTATCAGGAGATTTTCTATTTAAAGCTCTTTATCAAGAAGGTTTTGCCAATCAAGCACTATCTCGAGATAAAAGTGACGGCTTGGAACTGATTAACGCTTATATAACAGCTGCAGTTAAGTGTGCACCCCCTAATAATAAGCCTACAGCTTTAGAAAAAAGGACCTGTTTCCAATATTTAACCCAAGAAATGAGATTGCTTTCTAATGTAAAAGCTATTCTTACGTTAGGAAGATTTGCATTTGAAGCTTATTTGGACTTTTTGAAAAGTGTAGGCCAAAATGTAAAAGGACTTACTTTTGATCATGGAAAAAAATATCACTTCAAAAATATGCCTTCTCTTTTTTGCGCCTATCACCCAAGTCCACAAAATACTAATACTAGAAAATTGACTATGCAGCAATTTTGTGCGGTTTTAAGTGGTTTAAACGCCTTTTTAAGAAAGTGATTGACGGCATATTAGCCAAATCACTAATGTATAAGAGCAGTTTTTATTAATCAAAATTATGAGGTAAATATGTTAAAAAAAGCTCTACTTACTCTTTGTGCTTTCAGTTTTTTAGCTGCTTTTAACGGCTATGCTGATGAATGTGACAAAGACGTTGCAAAAAACGATGAACCGACTACTGTAGAGCAACCTGCAACACCAGACGGTGAAGAGTAGGTCGTATTTCTCCCAGTGTTCTAGCGCTGGGAGATCTTTTTTCAAATAGAGCTTCCAAGAATTTTCTTACATCATTAAGATAAGGCCTCCTGAAAAAGAGAGGCAAAATGAAGTCAGCATTAGTTACAGGCATTACAGGACAAGATGGCTCTTATTTAGCAGAGCTTCTTTTAGAAAAAGGCTATGCAGTCCATGGTCTAATCAGAAGAACTTCCTCCCCAAACTTTGAACGAATTCAACATATTAAAAGTCACCCTAACCTTTTTTTACATGAAGGAGACTTAACAGACTCAACGAGTATAAAAAAGGTGATGGAAGCTGCAAGGCCTGATGAAATATATAACTTAGCAGCTATGAGCCATGTAAAAACATCTTTTAAGATGCCTGAATATTCAGGAGATGTAAATGGCTTGGGAGTTTTAAGACTTTTAGAAGCAATTTACGCTATTAATCCTAAAGCAAAATTTTATCAGGCATCAACATCTGAACTTTATGGAAAAGTTCAAACTATTCCTCAAAATGAAACGACCCCTTTTTACCCCAGATCCCCTTATGGGGTCAGTAAACTATATGCTTACTGGGCTGTGGTAAATTTTAGAGAGGCTTACGGCCTATATGCTTGTAATGGAATCTTATTTAACCATGAAAGCCCTAGAAGAGGAGAAAACTTTGTTTCTAAAAAAATTACACTTGCTGTGGCTAAAATTGCAAAAGGTCAGCAAGACAAGCTTATTCTAGGGAATCTTGGAGCTAAAAGAGATTGGGGATTTGCTAAAGATTACGTAGAAGGAATGTGGTTGATGTTGCAACAAGATGTGGCTGAAGACTTTGTATTGGCAACTGGAAAAACTACTACTGTCAGAGAATTTGTGGAGCTTTCTTTTAAAGAAGTTGGGATAGACATTATTTGGCAAGGGAAAGGTCTTGAAGAAAAAGGAATAGATAAAAAAACAAATAAAGTTTTAGTAGAGGTATCTCCTGAGTTTTTTAGACCTTCTGAAGTGGATTTATTAATTGGTGACCCTCAAAAAGCCAAAGAAAAACTAGGCTGGGTGGCTAAAACAGGTTTACAAGAATTAGTTAAGCTAATGATTGCAGATGATATTAAACATGCCCAAGAAATGCAGTTTGCTTAATGAGTATTTGTATTGATGCAAGAATGTTGCATTCTGCGGGCATTGGGACATATCTAAAAAATATCATACCAAAACTGCAGAAAGCATTTAAGGTTACTGTTTTCCTAAAAAAGGAAGACAGCGGGACAATACCTCACTCCACTAAGATTATTGAAAAATATTTCAATGCTTCTATTTATTCAATAAAAGAACAAATGTTTTTTTTTTCAAAAGTTCCCCAATGCGATATATTTTTCTCTCCTCATTTTAATGTTCCCTTTTTACCTATTCGAGCTAAGAAAAAGGTTGTAACAATTCATGATGTCTATCATTTAGCTCACTTGAATACATTAAGTTTTCAAGAAAAACTGTATGCACAATGGATGTATAAAAGAGCAGCACATTCTTCAGACCAAGTTATTACTGATTCAGTTTTTTCTTTAAATGAGCTTTTAAAATACACAAAAGTACCTAAGAAAAAAGTAACAGTAATTTCCTGCGCTGTTGATGTAGAGTTGTTTAAGCCAGCAACTGATATATTGCTAAATCAAGTTATTCAAAACTATAAAATCGACTTTCCTTTTTTTTTATATGTGGGAAATCAAAAGCCACATAAGAACTTAAAAAATTTAATTTTAGCCTTTCAAAAGCAAGATTTAGAACATCATTTAGTCATCCTAGGAAATAAGAAAAATCTAAAAAATGCCTTTTCCTGCGAGACAGTAATTCAAGATAAATTTAAGCACAAAATTCATGTAATAGAAGGGGTAAAAGATCATGAGTTGCCTGTATTTTATCAAATGGCAACAGCGCTGGTGTTCCCTTCCTTTTATGAGGGTTTTGGTCTTCCTGTATTAGAAGCTATGGCAGTTGGGTGCCCTGTTATTGCATCCAAGGCAGCTAGTATTCCAGAAGTGGGAGGAGAAGCTGCTATGTATTTTGATCCTCATGATCCCAGTGAGCTATCTACAAAGTTAAAAATCTTATCTTTCAACAAAGATTTGCAAAAAAACCTTATTGATAAAGGAAAAAAACAGATACAAAACTTCTCATGGGAAAAAGCCGCTAAGGAACATATTAAACTTTTTGAAGGGTTACTATCATGAAACTTGCGCTAGTAAACGATTGGTTAATGTCGGGAATAGGTGGATCAGAAAAAGTACTACAAGCAATATGTGAAATTTTTGATCCCCCATTATTTACGTTAGTATCTGATCCTAAAAATTTACAGGACACCTTCTTTGAAAAAGTAGAAATCCATAATTCTTTTGTACAAAAACTTCCCTTTTCCAAGAAAAAATACAGAAACTATCTTCCCTTTTTCCCCATGGCAATAGAGCAGTTTAATTTATCTACATACGACGTAGTTCTATCTTGTTCTCATTCTGTTGCAAAAGGGGCGCTGACAAATTCAGAACAGCTACATATTTGTTATTGTTATACCCCAATTAGATATGCTTGGGATCTGTACTATCAATACTTAAGCGAATCTAAGTTAGAAAAAGGGCTAAAAGCAAAATTAGCGAAATTTTTTTTACATTATGTACGTATGTGGGACATCCAGAGTGCCTCTAGAGTGGATGAGTATGTTGCAATTTCTCATTTTATTGCTAAAAGAATACAGAAAATTTATGGAAAGCCAGCGTCTGTTATTTACCCTCCTGTAAATACCGAGTATTTTTCTTTCTGTTCAAAGAAGGAAAATTACTATGTAACAGCCTCAAGATTCGTGCCTTATAAGAAAATTGACATGATTGTCGAAGCATTTTCCAAAATACCTCATTTAAAGCTTATTGTTATCGGAGATGGACCGGATAGGAAAAAAATTGAAAGAAAAGCTGGCAAAAATGTGGAACTATTAGGCCAATTATCAGATTTAGAGCTTAAACAGTACCTGCAAAAAGCAAAAGCATTTGTGTTTGCAGCTATTGAAGATTTTGGGATTCTTCCGCTAGAAGCACAAAGCTGTGGAACTCCTGTTATTGCTTTAAAAAAAGGAGGGGTAAAAGAAACTGTTATTGAAAATGTAACGGGTATTTTTTTCGAAGAGCAAAATGTAGAAAGCTTAATACAAGCAGTTCATAAGTTTGAAAAAAAACAAGACATTTTTGATTTGAACAAAATAAGAGAGCATGCAAAAGGATTTTGTGTTGACCGTTTTAAAAGAGAAATGGAAGAATTCGTTTTACAAAAATATTTTGAATTTTCTACATAATCATGAAGCTTATTATTTTAGCAGGTGGCAAAGGAAAAAGGCTTTGGCCCTTTTCAAAGGAGACTTTTCCTAAACAGTTTTTAAAATTTGAAGAAGATGGTTCACTTTTACAAAAAACCATCCAACGTTTTTCTTCTATTTTATCTGAAAAAGATATTGTTATTTCTACTAATGAAGCTTATGCAGTTTTAGTTAAAAAGCAATTAGGCTCACTTACACCCCATATTGTTGTAGAACCAGAAGGAAAGAATACAGCTCCGGCTATAGCTCTATCAGTAAAGTATATTCAAGAAAAAATGAACCTAGAGCCCAATGAGCCTATATTAGTCATCCCTTCAGATCATTTTATTGAGCCTGAAGAAGTTTTTTTGTCTTACTTGTTTAAAGCGAGCAATTCAAAAGGGAGCAAAGGTTACCTCATAACATTTGGTATAAAACCAACAAGGGCTGAAACTGGTTATGGCTATATAGAATCTGGTTCAAAAATTGACAAGTCCATTTACCAAGTAGAGCGGTTTATTGAAAAGCCACCTTTAAAAGCAGCAAAACAATACATTAGAGAGACTAACTTTTATTGGAATTCCGGAATGTTTTTATTTTCTTTAGCTACTTTTTCTAAAGAATTAGAAAAATATGCACCTGATATTTTTCAGCAATTTTTATCTTCGTTTGAAACTATGCAAAGTAACTTTTCCAATATGCCTTCTATTTCATTTGATTTTGCATTAATGGAAAAAACAACTAGAGCTCTAGTATGTCCTATGGATGTTAACTGGTCTGATGTAGGTTCATGGGACAGTGTTTATGACGTTATGCCAAAGGATTTAAACCAAAATGTAAAGATTGGCAATGTTGTGACCATTGACACTAAAAATAGCTTAATTATTGGGAATAAAAAACTAGTTTCTACACTGGGACTTAAAGACATTATTTTTATTGAAACGGATGATGCTATTTTTCTATCTAAGAAAGGTAAGTCACAAGAAGTTAGAAAAGTTGTAAATCAATTACCTAAGGTACAAAACTAACTTTTCTGTCATGGTTATTATGCAGTTTAATTAATTTGAGAAAAAAGCCAACATTCATTGCCGTGTGTACCCACAGATAAGTTCTAAATAGGCCTTGATTAAACTGTAAAACAATCATGGCAACAATTAGAGAAATAAAAAGGGCGGAGGCTTGCAACTTTTCCTGTTTAGAAATATCTGGAAGTGAAATAGCTTTTAAAAATAATCTAACAATGACACATCCTAATAGGCAAAACACTATCAAGCCATAAAGACCTAAGCTAGCTAATACTTCTGTTAAGACATTAGTGGGGTCATAAATTTCTAGTTCACTTAAATTTTTAGGTAAATCGCCTTCAGGGGAAAACTGGCGATAAAGATAGGGACCTACACCACCCAATCCAACTCCAAAAAAAGGATAATCTAAAAAAACATTCCAAGAGTTAATCATACCTTGTAAACGTATAGTAAATGACCAATGGGTTAGAGCTAAACCTACGAAAAATTTAAAAAAAGTGCTTAAAAAAACTTTTGGAAAAAAAGAAGCAAAAAGAGAAAAAACAAAAATCAAAAAGCCTGATAATTTCAATAAATTTTTTCTAATAACTTTTGCATGTTCTTTTAAATCTTTTAAAAAAGAAAAACAAAAAACTATACCTAAGAAAATCAAATAGGCAAAAAAGGCTCCTGTTGAAGTAGAGACTATCAAAAGTATGTTAACAATAAAAAGTGGAACAAATTTTGAAATTTTAAAAACTTTACTTTCTCCTAAAACAAACATAGCATTGTAGAACATAACAAATAGGCACATGTAAAGGGCATAAAAAGAAGGTTCATAAGCCATAGCATGAGGCCTTGCTAACTTTCCTAAGAATTGCCTTAGAAATGGATCCATTATTCCAAATGCAGAAAATACCAGCTGCATTACTGCATAAAACCCAATCACCTTAAATGACAACCAGTAAATATTAAAAATCTTCTGATGATCAAATCGCATTAGCATGTGAATTGGAATTAGAAAGTAACAAAAGAATTCAAATAAGTAGACCATTATGTATCCAATCGATCTTACCTTGGCAAGACTAAAGACGGAAGAAATGCAAAGTGAGCTAAGAATGAGTAAGAAACTTATAAATATATGTTTATTAATGGAAAAAAATCTAAGTATAGGAACAGCAATCGCAATGAAAAGAAGAGCTAAGGCGTGGTTGACTTTTACTTTAAAAATGACCGCTTTTAAATGTAAAAGATCTGCAGAAAGGGTAAGAAAAAATAAAAAAATTAATAAAAAAATAGGAAGATTTCTTTTGTCAAATCTGTAAACTTTAGGAAAATACATGCAAACATTTTTTTCTAAGTTGTCAACTTATAAAAAATGTAAGAAATTTTAAGAAAGAAAAAATTCTACTTTATATGCGGTTTAATAATTCCCGCTAATTTCATCATGTCTATAGGTTCTTTAGATCCAAAAACTTTTGCGAGTTTCTCATCAGGGACAATATTCCTCTTATTGTTAGGATCTTGGCAATTATGAGACTTAATGTATTCCCACATCTTTTTTATAACATCTCCCCTAGTTAGTTCTTTAGCTCCAACTACATCAGCAAGTTCTTTACTTAATTGAAGGAGTTTTCCTTTTTTACCTGTAGAGGACTTACCTCTTTTAGGTTTTTTATAGGGAGTTTTAGGGTGGTCTTTATATTTGGAACTTAAATCATGTAAATCATTTACAATCACATCACAATCAGGAAAATTTGAGCATGAATAAAAAGTTTTCCCATATCGTGATTTGCGAGAAACAATTTTCCCATCACAGCCAATTGCAGGACAGTCAGGCATGTCTTGCATGTTTTCTACTTTCTCCCCTTTTTTAGGGATATTTACAATACCTGAACAGTCTGGATAGCGGCTACAACCTAAAAAGGGACCGAATTTTCCATGTCTTAGTTGCATGTCAGAGCCGCAGATAGGACATTTTTGATCCCAGTCAAAATCTTCGGCATAGTCTTCTTTTTTAAAATTAAGAGCTTCAATAGGGGCTGTAAAGTCACAATCAGGATAATTACTACATCCATAAAAGTATTTATTGCGTGACCAGACCTTTTGCAATTTATGACCACATTTTGGGCAGTCGATATCTGTCATTAATTTAGGCACAGTAGCTTCTTTTTCAGCCTTTTCAACCATTGGCTCAAAATCTTTCCAAAAGTCTCTTAGCAGCTCTTTCCAGTCCTTTTCATCTTCTGCTATCATTTCTAGCTGATCTTCCATCGAAGCTGTAAAACCAACGTCCATTATCGTTTTAAAGTTTTCTTCTAGCATCTGAGCAATGACTTGCCCGAGCTCAGTTGGTTTTAAGGCTTGATTTTCTTTGACTGTATATTCCCTACTTTGAATTTTATTCATAATCGTTGCGTAGGTTGAAGGTCTACCAATACCAGATTTTTCTAATTCTTTTACTAAAGAGGCTTCTGTAAATCTTGGCGGTGGCTTCGTGTAACTTTGTTGCGTGGTTACTTTTTCTAATTCAAGTTTCTGCCCTTCTTCTATTTCAGGAAGTGGCGCACCATCAATAATTGCTTCAGCATCGTCTTTATCGAATTTTTCTTGGTAGGCTGCTAGAAATCCTTGGAACTTTAAAATAGAGCCATTGGCTCTTAAAATAATATTATCGCAGGTAACATCGACGGAAACTGTATCATAAATAGCTGGATTCATTTGAGATGCTACAAATCTTCTCCAAATCAGAAGATAAAGCTTATATTGATCCTCATTTAAATAAGGTTTGATAAGCTCAGGTGGGTGATCTAAGTTAGTAGGTCTGATAGCTTCGTGTGCTTCTTGAGCAGATTTTTTGCTGCTATATTGTTTGGGTTTTTCTGGTAAAAACTCTTTTCCATAAGTAGACTTAATATGCTCTCTTGCAGAAGAAATGGCTTCACCTGCTACTTGAACTGAGTCAGTTCTCATGTAAGTGATAAGACCCTCTGTTCCTTCTTTTCCCATATCAATACCTTCATAAAGGCTTTGAGCTATGCTCATGGTTCTTGCAACAGCAAAACCGTAGTGTCTTGAAGCCTCCTGCTGTAAAGTAGAGGTAATAAAGGGAGGGACAGGATTTCTTTTCTTTTCTTTTCTTTCAATCTCAGAGATAGCAAATGGATTGCTTTCCAATCGCTTTTTTAGGCCTGTAGCTGTTTTTTCATCAGGAATAAGAAAAACATTTTTTTGCTCTCCTTTTTCTTTTTCTACTTTTTTGCCATCAACATTGATAACGGTTGCTTCAAAAGATTTTTTAGTATCCTCAGGATGAAGAGTGGCTTTAACAGTCCAAAATTCAACAGGCTTAAAAGCATTAATTTCTTTTTCTCTGTCAACGACCAGTTTTAATGCAACTGACTGAACTCTTCCAGCAGATGTTCCATTTTTACCTCTTTTAACTTTCCTAGTTAAAATAGGAGATATTTTATACCCCACCATTCTGTCTAAAAGTCGTCTTGCTTGTTGAGCATTCACAAGATTCTGATTAATTTCTCTTGGATGCTCTAAAGCGTCTTGTACCGCTTTTTTAGTAATAGAGTGGAACACCATCCGTTTAATATTAGCATTTTTGGGTAGAATAGAAGCTATATGCCAAGCTATGGCTTCCCCTTCCCTATCGGGGTCAGGAGAGAGGTAAATCGTGTCTACTTTTTTAGCAGCATCCTTTAGCTTTTTGATGACATCTTTTTTGTCCGGCATGGTGACATAGGTCGGCTCGAAATCATGCTCAATGTCGATTCCAAAATCTTTTTGCGGAAGGTCGCGTATATGTCCTAATGAAGACTCAAATAAAAATTTAGAACCCAAAAATTTTTTCAGGGTTTTAATTTTCGTAGGAGACTCAACTATAATTAAGGCTTTTCCCATTATTTGTTTACTAACAGTTTTAGCTTGTTTGCGTCAATTTGAAGTTATAAAGCGCTTAATACTAAGAAAATTATTCACTCTTGTAAAGAAATTAAAGTTTTTTTCGGGTATGAGGGCGAATAAAAGGCCGGCATAATTGATCTCTTTCTTCCTCTGATAAGTTACTTATGGCATGCATTTTTTTAATCCTTCTTCATTTAAACCAGTGAAAAAATCTCTTTCTTCTAGGGGTCTGGAGAATTCAAATTTTAACTGCCTGCAGTTATTTTCAGATTTTTTTGAAACTCTTTCTAAAGCCAATAAATTACCTGCTGTTTTATGTATTTTAAATATAGTGTTTTCTTCAATTGCAGCCTCTTCATCAACTAACGGCATACATAAGAGTTCAAATAAAAGTTCTTCTTTACCTTCAAGATGAAGGGGCCAGCAACAAGTAGATAATTCTTCTTGGTTCTCTAAAAATTTACCGAGTATATCTAAAAGTTTTTTTGCAGAGATTTCATCCCCGATAAAAGGTTCAATATAGGTAGAAAAATTTGTAGAAATTGGTTGTGTCATAAAATCCTCCTTAAAAATTTTAACAAAGCGTAAGATCTTATGATTATATATGAATTAAGATTAAGGAATTTTTGAAAAATAATTTAAACAAGTTTTTGATTCTTAATCAAAGAGGATTTTTACCTCTAGATCATGAAGATCTAACATTATTTTTAAAAAGAGTAGACACGCTTGAAGAGCTGCCTAGTTCAGAAGCTAAAGTGCCTTTTTCCTTAGAAAACCCAGTAAAATGGCATGAGTGGGACTGGGCAAAATCTACTTTGAAAGAGCTTTTTGATGTATCTCCTGATTGGGTAAGAGGTTACTATAGTAAAGAAAAATTAGCTCCTTGGCATGGGGCTATGACATGGGTTTTCAATGAATCAAAAGACTTCACTTACCTTATTCAGCTCAGACCCTCTTTGAAAAAGAAAAAGTATTTAAAAATTTATGATAAGGATGAAATTTTAACTCACGAAGCAGTTCATGCAGTAAGAGCCGGGTTAAATAGCAGTAAGTTTGAAGAATTTTTTGCATATTGGACTGCAACCAGCTTGTTTAGAAAGGTATTTGGTCCGTTATTTCAATCTCCTAAAGAGTCAAATATCTTTATGTTGCTGCTGTCTTTACTTTTCTTAGGGCAGTTATTGCAAAACCCATTCTTATCACTTTCTTCTTTTCTACTGCCTGTAGGATATGTAAGTTTTCTTTTATTTCGTCTTTTTTTAAGAAGAAAAAAAATAAACAAGGTATTACTGAAAATTTCTTCTCTTACTGCATCAAAAAATAAAGCAAGAGCAATATTGTTCAGATTAACTGATTTTGAAATCGAAAATTTTTCTAGGTGGTCTCATAAGAAAATTTCTTCTTTTATATCTGAAGAAGCAAAGAAAAATCTTCGCTGGGAGGTAATTAATTTGGCTTATTTTAACTAAAAAAAATGTTTTTTTAAGGATGTTGTAACAAGACTTATTCTTTAAAAAAAAAACATGTTTGGATTATTAATATAACGAAAAAAAATCATTAACAAGGGTTATATGGCAAAAAAAATTACTATAGAAAATATTAAATTTGCTGACTGTCCATCGTCTGCTAGTGAGTGTATAGAGCGTGCAAAAAAGTTATGTGTTGAGCTAGAAGATGGCAATATTTTATTTTTTCCTACCTGCCCTTTTGATTTTCCTCAACAAGACATTGATTTTTTACTAAAACAAAAACAAAACAAAGCAAAAAATCGTAAAAATATTGCTTACAAGCCCAATCATGATCGATTGACGAATGCTGATGTGAAGACACATGAAGAAATGCAAAGGCTTATTGAGGTTATGAAAAACTTTTCTCAAAAATCATCTACTTTTTTAAGTAAGTTGCTTACACCTTATGGATCAAAGTGGATAGTTGACTATGCTAGCTTTAGACCATTTGAAGAAAAAGGAAGAAAGCTGCGAATTCGGGCGAGAAATGATCTTCTTCATACTGATGCATTCCCCTCTAGACCCATGCATGGAAATAGAATACTCAGGTTTTTTATGAACATTAATCCATCTGAGGGCAGAAAGTGGATGACCTCTCTTTCTTTTCAAGAATTAGTAGAAAAATATGGAGGCACTGAAAATTTGCCTTTTCCATCTCCTATCAATCAAAAAATGCCTGCAAGATTAGGAAAGTTTTTTAAGAAAACGGCTAAAAATATTGGATTTCCAGTTTCGCTTAGATCACCCTATGATCAATTCATGTTGAATCTCCATCACTTTCTTAAGGAAAATGAAGATTTTCAGTCGAAGGGACCAAAAGATCATTGGGAGTTTCCTCCAGGCTCTTGCTGGGCTGTATTTACAGACTCTGTAACACACGCAGCAATGCAAGGACAATATGCCTTAGAGCAGACTTTCATCTTGCCACGAGATGGCTTAATAAGCCCTGAAAAAGCCCCTATTTCTATACTAGAAAGAGTTGTAGGATGGACTATGACTGACTCAAGCCTAGCTAATTAATATTTTTAGCTTTTCTCATTCTTGCTGAAGGGATTTTTAATTTTTCGCGATATTTTGTAAGTGTTCTGCGAGCTATTTTAATCCCTTGTGCTTGCAGTTTTTTAACGATTTCAAGGTCAGAAAGAGGTCGGGCTTTATTTTCTGCATGCACAATTAATTTAAGTTGATTGAATATTTTTAAATTAGAAATTTTTTCCCCTTTTATGTTCCTCATACTTGATCTAAAAAAGATCTTTAAGGGGAAAATGCCTTTGGGCGTACTTACGTATTTATTAGAAATAATTCTATGGGCTGTGCTTAGATGGATGCCTAATTTATTAGCTATATCACCTATGCTTATGGGAGTAATGTCTTTATCCCCTTTTATAAACATATGGTTGGTTTTTAAAAGTATTTGACCGACTTTCTGTAAAAAAAATTCTCGTGTCTTTAAGTTTTTTTGAAGCCACTGCACGGATTTAATGTTTTTTTCGATCCACTTTTCAGACTCTTTATCTTTAATTTTATAGGGATTCGTAATTTTGAAGTGCATGACCTCCTTTATTTTAAGGTCTAAACCGTCTTCTTTTGCTTCAAAATAAATATCAGGATACACAAGTTTTGTGGGTTCATGATCAAATATATGAGAAGGATTTAAGGTTAGAGAGGAAATATCTCGATGAATGATCTTTAAAAGCTCAGATTTTGAAATTTTGAATGTTTTGCAAATTTTATCCCACTTTTGGTGTAAAAATAAGGGATATGTTTGGGATATAATTTGAAAAGCTAAACTTGTTTGTTTTTTTTGTATTTTAAGTTGAATTAGTAAACATTGCTGGAGGTTTTGAGCTGCAATACCTGGCGGATCAAATTCTTGAATTATCTCAAGGACTCCTAATTCTTTCTCAGTTAAGTTGGTTTTTTGAAAAAAACCTTTTTCGTCCAAATTTCCAATAATTTCACAAGCAAGTTTAAGATCTTGATTTTGAAAATGCAAAGAAGCTTGTTTCATTAAATATTCATAGCGCGAAGGTTTTTTTGGTAAATCAATTGTTGTAATACCTTGTAAAGGTGTTCGAGAGGGATTATCTAAAAAAGGGTTCTTGTCAATCTGATCCTCTAGCCAATTTTCTAAGTCAGATAATGGCATTTGAAGGATTGATAAGCCCTGTTTTAAGCATTTTGATAGAATGATAGATTGAGATTGAGCATGTTTTACTGAAAATTGATGCATTAATCCTCCCTCCCTTCTTTTTTTGCTATAGCATATAGGTGAATTTATTCTTGAAAGTTTGCTATGGTTTCAGAAAAAAACGTAGATAGAACAAATGCAAAGAAAAGCAGCAGTGTTTTGCCATAATGGCTTGGGAGATGGGATAATTTCTTTAGTACTTTCCAATAATTTTCATCAAAATGGTTGGGAAATTGATACTTTCCATAATAATATGGATTCACTTCAAAATTGGGTGCCCCACTTACCTATTCTTAAATATCCCGATGAAACTGAAATTTCTAAAATTTTGCAGACTTATGACGAAATAATTATTTTTCATAATGATTCCAGCAATTTCGTTTTACGACTTATCCAAGAAGGAAAAGCTGTTTGTGCAGAAAAAGTAAAAGTTATTTACGCCTACCCTTCTAAAAATATTGTTTTTGAGCCTTATTATAAAGACAGCTATATTGACCCTCGCATACCAATAGTTAAGAACCTCGAAAAGTTCTGTCAAAGGATTCTTAATTTCCCCCATATTACTAAACATAATGGATTTTTGCCACCAAGAGGGCTTATACATAAGAAATATGCTAAAAGAGTAGCACTGCACACAGTTAGCTCGAGAGATGGCAAAAACTGGCCCAGGGAGAAATATGTAAAACTTGCTTTACATTTAAAAAATGAAGGCTTTGAACCATCTTTTATTTTAGGAGGACCTAAGGATCGAGGAGATTGGGATGACTATTTAAAAGATACCCCTTTTGCCTGTCCTATGTTTTCAAATTTAGATGAGATTGCTCAATACATTTATGAATCAGGTTTTTTTGTTGGAAACGACTCGGGATTAGGGCATTTAGCTTCTTGCTTGTCAGTCCCCACAGTTACAATCAGCAGAAGGAAAACTGTAGCTAGGTTTTGGAGACCTTCTTGGACAGAAGGAGCTATAGTCAACCCTAGTTCTCTCATTCCTAATATAAGAGGACTTAGAATTCGTGATAGAAAATGGAAAAGCTTTGTTTCAGTAAAAAAGGTATTAAGGGCCTTTGAAAAGCTCTATCAGACGGT
>JASFVE010000041.1:0-16691 GCA_050049995.1 Chlamydiota bacterium
GACCCAGGAAGAGGCCGCAAACCACTTACTCTATCAATTAGAAAAGGAAATACCTACTTATATATTCAACTGGAAATACCGCTGGATGCATAGGCTCTCCTACCTTATCCCTCAAGTCCTCCTGAAGGATAAATTAAAAAAAGAAATTGATACTAGAATAGAAAAAAGGGCCTTTTTGCCTATTAATGACTCTGTAGATCTCTTCCGGTAATCAAAAAAAAATATATACAAAAATAAGATACTAGTTATAAATAGTTCATGAATACAGCACTAATTTAAAAAAAAATTTTACATTAATCGTTGAATTATTTCTCTTCGTTTCTAAGAAAGTGAAATTAATAATTTACTTTTATGAATTAAACTGCTACTATTTTAAGTGTTTAATTATAAATAGGGAGGCAATTATGCCTAATGTAATAACTGGTAGAGAGTTTCAAGATTCAATCCATTTTACACCACTCGGTTCTAATTTTGTCGGAGAAGGCTTTAAATCGATTAAAGAATTTAACCAAGCTAAAGAGCAAACACCTGCTTTAGAAAAAGAAATTCTTGAATTAGAAGATGCAATTAATAAGTTTGAATTAAAAAAAGACGAGGAAGATGTTTCTAGGTCTTTCAGAAACAATATTATTGAAAAAGCACAATCTGAAAATCGATTAGATTCCGAGTACTACAATTCTTTATTGGCTTATCGAGAAGGTTTAAAAGAATTCTTAAGCAATCTTAAGAAAGCTGAAAAAGTTTCTCAAAGAATACAATTCATCTACAACAAAGCTTCTTGGGTTCAAGGAGGAAAATTTGGATTAACACTTGCCGCTTGCATACCTGTAACTATCATTTCACTTCCTTTGAGATTAATCCCTAGTCAGATCCACAAAAAGGCCAGTGAACCTCCACGTTCTTTTTTTACTCGCGCAGTTTCTTCTGTAGTAGCTACTTCCGAGGATTGGTCTATTATAGGAGTTAAGCACTCTTTTGTTACTATTAAATTTTTGCGCACTTCTGCAAGATGTGTTGATACTGCTACAACATACAATGATAGGTATGGCTCAAATCCTTCTTTTAAGTATACTGCAAAAAACGCCCTTAAAAAAACCGGAAAAAGAATGCTTGGATTTAATAGTGGTCAACGATCTTCTATAGCAGAACGAATCCAAAATAAAAAGTATTTTCTAAGGAATATGGGTAGTTAAGAACTTTTTACTTAACAAGCTTTAATCTTAGGTGCCTTTATTACTAAAGGCACCTTTTTTTTAACTTCTTTTTATATTTCTCAAACCATTACTAAATTCTTTAATTTTTTTTTGCAAGACAAAGATATTTATTTTTTTTAATTAATGCATTTAAACTATTCGCGAAAAAATTTTTTAAAGGAAAATTAATATGAGTACCAGTGTTTATACAAATAGCAGTAATTCTTCTCTTCATTCAACTAGAACAAGTATAGGAAGCCAGGAAGATATTGCAAATCCACAAGAGAAAAAGGTTTCTTTAAGAGTATTAAAGACAAAGTTATGTGCAGCTGCAGCGTTGCAAGGCGTGAAAGTCTTTTTTACTCTAGTAACTGGGTTTATTCCGTTATTATATTTATCTAGATTTATTTCAGAAGAAGTACATGATGATGCAGCAAGATGCGCAACAGCATTAGATGAAATTGCAGTTCTCGATCAAGAAATTAAATATATTGCGAAGCTAAGACAAGAAGAACAAGATATCCACCAATGGGGAATACTCGAAACTCAGAAAGAAAGTCTTGAACATCAACGTGATTTTCTAATTCAAGACTTTCAAGAAAAATACCCCAATCATCGAATAAATCGGTTTTTATCATCTTTAAAAGCCACATGTGAAAGTAATAGCCTTGATTTAGGAACTGTTTATGCAGCAAGAAGATTCAAAATCTTAGTCAAACAAGCTAGAGAACTAACAGAAGATAAAGTTCATGCAAATAGTGAACGCTATGAAAATCTAGGTAAAGTACTACTTAAAGAGGCAGTTGGTTTTTCGACAGACCCTCATACTTCTATTAGTGATCGCAATGAAAAAATGAAAACACATCTTCGAACTGTCTAATTGAACAGAACTAAGAAAAAAAGAAAAGAATATACAAATAGACAACTAATAGGTATTAGGTATTTATAGAAAGAGCATATTGAATATCTAATGATAGAAATACTTGTTATTTGCGTTTGTATTCTTTTTAATGCTTTTCTTGCCGGTTCTGAAACAGCTTTTATAGCTACTAAAAAATCTACATTAAGGGCTCTAATACAAAAAAAAGTAAAAAGAGCCCAACTGTTGTTAAACTTACGAGAAAATCCTGAAAAAACCTTATCAGTTATTCAAATAGGCATCACTTTTTTTGGCGCTCTTGGATCGGCTTTTGGCGGAGTCTTAGCCAAAGGATCATTAACCCCCTGGATTCAAGATACATTCCATTTGGATATACCTCTTGCAGAGCTTATAGCTATTTTAGTTGTCGTCTCTCCCATTACTTATGTAAGCGTTGTAGTAGGCGAGTTGGTTCCCAAAACTATAGCACTGAGAAGACCTTCTTACTTTGCATTAAAAACATCTCGTTTTCTTCAATGGATGAGTTATATAACTTATCCAATTGTCATGATTTTGGAAATCTCCACAAAATGGGTAATAGCCCGTCTTCCCAAAAAACATGTCTCAAAAGAGTCTTTAGATGAATCGACTGTTACATTAGATGTAATTTCGCCTCCTAGCCAAAAATATGTCTTAAATATTGTAAAAATAGAAAGTGTTACAGTAAGCGAAATTCTTCTTAGCTGGGAAAATACTGTAGTGGTAGAAGAAAAACAGTCTCAAGAAGAAGTGGAAAGTATTGTTTTAGCCTCAGGCCATACCCGTATTCCTGTTACAAGAAATACAGATATTATAGGAATACTGAATACTAAAGAATTTATGGTTATAAATAAAATGGGAAAAGATTGGAGATCTGTTATAAGGGAGGCAGTTTTTGTACAGGAGGATATGCCGATACTATCTTCCTTAAGGCTAATGCAAGAGAAACGAACGCATTTGGTTATTGTGCTTTCCAAAGAAAAAAAGAAGTTGGGCATCGTTACCCTTGAAGAAATTTTAGAAGAGATTGTTGGGGATATTTACGATGAAGACGATGATAAGGCAGTTCGAAAGTTGTTAACTAGAAAATTTCAATAATTTAAGCTTTTTTAGGATATTTCACTCTTACATGATGGCTTACAGATAGGGTCTTAATAAGAGTTTTCTTAATAATCCCAAGCTCTTCAAAGGTTAAGTTACACTCATCAAACTGTCCATCTTCAGATCTTTCCCTAACCAACCTAGTGACCATTTCGGTTAGCGCTTCCTCTGATGCCTCTTCCAAGGAACGAGATGCCGCTTCTAGCGTATCACAAATCATAATAATTGCTGATTCTTTACTGTGGGGTTTAGGACCTGGATACCTAAAAAGCTTTTCATCAACCTCTTCTTTCTTACCCCCTTTGAGCTCCACTTCTTTAGCATAAAAATAAAAAACTAAAGTTGTTCCATGGTGTTGTAAGATAATATCAATAAATGGCTGAGGAAGGCGATATTTTCGCGCTAGCATCTCTCCATCTCTAACATGGGATATAATGACCTGAGCTGATTCTTGAGGTGTTAAAAGCTGATGAATATTCACGCCACCTTGTTGGTTTTCCGTAAAGAAATGTGGGTTATTAAGTTTTCCAATATCATGATAAAGACAGGCAACTCGGCAAAAAAGCCCATTAGCACCTATTGCTTGTGCTGCAGCTTCTGCTAAATTCCCTAAAACAAGGCAATGTTGGTATGTACCTGGGACTTCTATCGCAAGCCTTTGTAGAAGTTCATTATTAGGATCCATGAACTCCATGAGGGTCATATCTGTCATAATATGAAATAAAGATTCTAAAATAGGGAGAAGGCCTACCACTAAAATAGCTGAGGTCAGCATGAAAATAAAAGAGCTTAAAAAATCACTTGCAAGTGCAGGATTCCAAAGGGAGTTTTCTCCAAAATTAAAAACGAATAAAACAGGAATAGCGCTTAAATAAGTTTTAGCAAAAACACCAAAGACTTCTTTTCTCTTCCTTAAAGAGCCTGTTGTAATGATAACTGTAAGTGAAGTGACCAAATTGATAATTAAAAACCGATCATGGTCAACTGCTAATGTTACAGATAAAATGATCGACAAAAAGCAGGCTGCAAAAAGAGCTGTTCTAGAATTAAGCAAGTTGCAAACCAACATGGTTGCAAATGGTATAATCAGCGGATATCTCGTATCTATTAAATCTGAAGGGTTTTTCAAAATGATATATTCAGTAACTTTAGCAAAGACTAGGGTTAGTATGACAATACAAGTCATTAGCGAAAGCTTTTGCAAAGAATAAATGATTTCAGGCTGGTTGTGCTTAAAATATAGCCCACTTAAACCAATGAAAATAAAAGACAGCATAAAGCTCGATAAAAGAGTTAAGGGAGCCCAAAGCTGCCTTGATTCATTGAGAGCTTTTTTCATGGATTGCATCATAAGTAAGTGACGAGGAGTTACTTTTTCGGTCTGCCCAATGATTCTGCTGCCTGCTTTTATTTTTGTGTATCTGACTGGAACAGTGTCTGTAATTTTTTTTCTAAGCTTTCGAGTGGTGGATATATCTTCTGTCAAAGACCATTCTCTTTCAGAAAAAAAGTTTACAACATAGTTAAGCTGCTGCCTATTATTGATTGTAGAAGAAGCATCTTCAAAAATTTCATACCAGTATTGCTGAGGAAGATAGGTAGGAGTGTCTGTTTTTGTAGGAGTATATATGAAATAGTCCTCGGTAGATAAATTTAGTGCTTTCATCTTTTGGATAGTTCTAGCATCTGAAAACCTGCTAGCTATCAGCATATCTTCAAATTTATCTGCAATATTATACATCGTATCGATGGACGTATCGGGAAGTCTTTCTTTCCAAGAAGTATCTCTAACAAGAAAATTTTCAAACTCTAGCCTTGTCTGTCTAAGCTGCTTTTCTTCAATCTGATAAATGCTGCCTATCCCTTTTAAAGACTCCTGCTTCATAATAACAGTTGCCTCTTCATCAGGAAACTCAAAGTCTACCTGAGCTACAATATAGCGCTGGGCTATACTATTTAGTTCCAAAGGTTCAATTCGTACTTCGCGAAAGTGAAGAAACAGGCCTAAACAAAAAAATAGAATGAAGCCAACTAACAGCCTTAAACCCAGGTCATTATGGGCAAGACGTTCTTTGAACGTCTTTTTTGTCTCTTTAGAAGAGGTGTCTTTTTCCATGGTTTTCTCTTTTAATTACACTCTATCAATTTTCTAAAAAAACAAAAAGGGTTAGCCTTTAGAAATAAGGCATAATATAATAGACTTGAAAAATTAAATGCCTTAATAATCTGTAGGCATGTAAAAAAAAAGAAAAGCCATGCAAAAAAGTCATCAAACTCTTTTTAGAAAATATAGACCTCAGACATTTCAAAGTGTTGTAGGTCAAATCTCTATTATTCAAACTTTGAAAAACGCTTTGAAGTATGACAAAGCAAGCCATAGCTACCTATTTTGTGGACCTAGAGGTGTAGGAAAAACAACTCTTGCTAGAATTTTTGCTAAGGCCTTGAACTGCAAAAATCTAAACGAAGATATGGAGCCTTGTAATAAATGTGGTTCTTGTCTGGAGATTACAGGAGGTCAGTCCCTTGATATCATTGAGATTGATGGAGCTTCTAATCGTGGGATTGATGATATAAGACAAATTAACGATACGGCGTGCTACTCCCCTTCTTCAGGAAAGTATAAAATATATATTATTGACGAAGTACATATGTTAACCAAAGAGGCTTTCAATGCTTTGTTAAAAACATTAGAAGAGCCTCCAAGTCAAGTAAAGTTCTTTTTCGCAACGACCGAGCCTCACAAAGTTTTGCCTACTATTGTCAGTCGATGTCAAAGGTTTGATTTAAAGCGTATTACTCAAAGTCAAATCATCGATAAGCTTCTCACAATTGCTACCAGCTTAAATAGGAATGTTACCCAAGATGCGCTTGAAATGATAGCTCATCATGCAGATGGTAGCTTAAGAGATGCTGAATCGATATTCGAGCAGATCTTGTGCTTTGAAGGTGGTGATATTCATGCTGAGACGGTTAACCAATGCTTAGGACTTCTTCCTAAGGATAAGCTGTTTGATTTAGATCAGGCTGTAGCGAAGAATGACCTTCGCTTTGCCTTCGAACTTTCTGAAGAGGTTTTTAACAAGGGGATCAATCCTCAGTATTTTTTTGATGAGCTTCTAGAACACTTTCGTAATTTACTAGTCTGGAAGCAGTTTTCTGAAAATGGCACTAAAATATATGAATCTTCTGCAAAAATTTACTCTTTAGACCAGCTTTTATTCATAGTGGACTATTTGCTAAATACTGCAAGAAACTTAATCAAAAGTTCCTTTAAAAAAGTCACTTTAGAAATGATACTGCTAAAAATCATACAAACTTCCCACACTTTGTCTTTATCTTCTTTATTTCAGCGATTATTGGAGATTGAAAAGAAGCTACCGCAAGAAAAAGCAGATCCTGTACATCAAAAGCCAATGGAATCACCGAAAGAAATGACAGAGCCTAAAAAAGAACTCAAGCAGTGCCCTCCTAAGGATGAGGAAGAGATGCTTTGCCAAGGAGAAGATTCTTTAGTAGATGTGCCTTTTGATTATGCAGCCAAACCAAAAGAGGCGAAGCAAGCATCAGTGGAACAGAAAAATGAATCTACTCTTAAGCAATGCCCTCCTAACGATGAGGAAGAAATGCTTTGCCAAGGAGAAGATTCTTTAGTAGATGTGCCTTTTGATTATGCAGCCAAACCAAAAGAGGCGAAGCAAGCATCAGTGGAACAGAAAAATGAATCTACTCTTAAGCAATGCCCTCCTAACGAGGAGGAAGAAATGCTCTGCCAAGGAGAAGACTCTTTAGTAGATGTACCCTTTGATTATGCTGCTAAGCCAAAAGCTGACACCGAATTACAACAAAGTTTTTCGCGTTTTGAAACATTAATGAGATTTGCCTCTGTAGAACTAGAGGGTAGTTTAAATATTGAAAAAAAGGAGTTTAATAATGGGTAGTGGTTTTTCAAAAATGAAAAAGCAAGCAAAAATGATGCAAGATCAAATGGACAAAATGAAAAAAGAGATGCAAAACCTCGAAGTCGAGGGAACAGCTGGCGGAAGTTTGGTAAAAGTCGTCATTAATGGTGAAAAAGAAGTAAAAAAAATTGTTATTAGCCCCGAATGTGTTGATCCAGATGATATTGATGGTTTGCAAGATCTAATTATCGGAGCTTTTGAAAATGCTTATCAAAAACTTGAGCAAGAAAACCCTACGCCTTTTAGTTTTTAGCAGCTAGACGATCCTGGTAATTCTTTTGAATAAATTCCTGCAGCTCCTTTTTTTTCGTAAGCTTTAACGCTTCTTTTGTAAATTCAATAGCCTCTTGTAAGTCAATTTTGCGAATAGCATCTTTTACAAGAGGAAGGTGTCTAGAAGAAACAGATAAGTCTCTAATCCCTAGACCTAAAAGAATAGGGAGATACTTGGGATCTGCAGCCATTTCCCCACATAATAAAAGAGGTTTATTATTATTTAGCGCAGCTTCAACAACCATTTGAATTAAACGAATAATACTTGGGTGGGATGCGGTATAAATATGACTTAAATGGGGATTAGTTCTATCTGCCGCCATAACATATTGAATTAAGTCATTTGTCCCAATAGACAAAAAGTCAGCTTCTTTAGCAATTACCTCGCTCATAATTGCACTTGAAGGAACTTCTATCATGCACCCTAAAGGGATCTTTTTAGGAAGTAAAATATTTTCCTTTTCGAGATCTTTTCTTGCTTGCTGGATTTTTTCCCTTACAAACATAAGCTCAGAAACATCTGATACCATCGGAACAAGAATATGAATATTACCATAAATGCTTGCTCTTAAAATAGCCTTTAACTGGCTTATTAAAATAGCTTCATTGCTCATGAGGTATCGAATAGCCCTGCATCCTAAAACTGGATTCATTTCGTTGGCAAGATCTTTATTCTGTTTAAGGATAAACTCGTTGTTTTTATCTCCGCCAATATCAAAAATCCTTATCACTAAAGGTAATTTTCCAAGCTTTTTTACAAAGCTTCTATACACTTTAAATTGGTCTTCTTCAGTTGGAAATTCACGTCCCATAAGGAATAAATACTCAGACCGGAATAGCCCCACACCGGAAGCGTTGTACTTTAATAACAAATCAATATCAGACTGCATCTCGATATTACCAAAAAGATTAACCGTTTCTTTATCTAGTGTCTCAGTTGTTAAATGGGCAATTTCCTGAAGTTTATCAAAAAGCCCTTGCTTTCCTTTGATCGTTTTCTGATATTTCTTTAAAGTAGTTAGATTGGGATTAAGAATTACTACCCCTTTAAATCCATCAACAATAATGGAGTTTATTTCAGTTTCTCCAATTAACTGTGTGTCAATATTTGCTATGAAAGGAATACCTTTGGCCCTTGCAATAATTGCAGTATGCGAAGTAAGTCCACCTCGTTGAGTGACAAAAGCACTAACTTGATTATTATTTACTTCAGCAATATCTGACGGCATCAACTCTTTGGAAAAAATGACGGATCCAAATGGAACTTGGAAAAACTTAGAATCTTTTGATAAACTTAAATGCCTTAATATTCTTTTAGAAACATCGACAATATCTTTTACCCTGTCTTGAAAAAAACTATCTGATAATCCTAGAAATCTTTCTTTAAACTCATAAATAGTATCTTGAAAAATCGATTCGATATTGCGCCGCTCTTCATATAGCTTTTTCTCCATGTTTGAGTTTAAAAGAGGATCTTTTAAAATCTCCAAATGGGCTTTTAAGATTTCAATAACTTCATTTGCATCTTCATTTTCTAAGTTTAAACACAACTTTCTAAGGTCTTTTTCACTTTTATAAATTGCTTTTTTATAACGATCTAATTCTTTTTCTAAGTCTTCCTCAGCAATAGCAAACTTTGGAACCTGATCATCTACGGTAGGAAAGAAAAAAGGTAAACCTATAGCTATTCCTTCGCTTAACGTAAGTCCTTGTAGAACTATTTCATTTGTGTTGCTATTCATAACACTCGCCAAATCGTCTTTCAAAAGCTTGCTCTAAAAGCTCCATTACTTTTTTAGCATCTGGTCCTTCAACCTCAACAGTAATACAAGCATTTTTTTTTGCAGTTAACATAAGAAGGCTCATAATGCTTCTAGCGTTAGCAGGAGTTTTTTTGTGAATAAAGCTCACAGTAGATTTAAAAGGCTGCAAAAGCTTGACTACAGCAGTAGCTGGCCGTATATGCAATCCCAAATCATTTTTAATTTTTAATTTCTTAACAAGTTTCATCTTAATAACAACATAAAAGTCTTCATTAAACGACTTTAAATGTCACTCCTTAGTTATTTGCATTTATAACTTCATCAAACATTATAGCTGCATGTTTTTTTCTTCAGTCACCTTCTTTAAGTTTTTTCTTTTAAAGGAGAAGACTGACGAATTTTTCGTTTTCTTTTCGCTAAAGTTTCCAGCAGTTTCATATTAAACTCTTTAGCAGAGTTGTATCCCATTCCTTTTAAACGATGATTAAGGGCTATTGTCTCTATGAGCAATATTACATCTCTTCCTGGTTTTACCGGCAATAAATGAAAAGGAATATTAATATCTAAAATATCAGTATATTTTTCTTCTAAGCCAACTCGATCATAAAAGTGTTGATCATCCCATTCTTCTAATTGAACAACAATATCTAATCCCTTATCAGGTCTAACACAAACAGCCCCATATAAGTTAGCAACATTAATTATACCAATGCCTCGTATTTCCATAAGATGTCTAGTAAGCTCAGGTCCTTCTCCTATTAAAAATGACCCTTCCTTTTTTCTTACTTTGACCACATCATCCGAAATTAAACGATGTCCCCTTTCTATTAAGCCTAATGCAGCTTCACTTTTACCAACAGAAGACTCTCCTTTTATTAAAACACCTACGCCAAACACTTCAATTAGTGTTCCATGCAGCGTGACGCTTGGGCAAAACTCATCTGACAAAAGCAGAGTCAATTTACTGAACAAATCTACAGTATGCATTTTGCTTTGAAACAACGGAATATTGTTTTGTTCACAAATCACTAGCAGCTCTTTCAAAGGTCTCATTTTTCTAGATAAAAATACGGCAGGAGTTGAATTCGTGAGCATGGCCTTTAATCTTTCAAAGCGGATTTCTGCTGACAACTCTTTTAAGTATTGTATTTCCCCTCTTCCAAAAAGAAAAATTCTAGATTTGATAAAATTTTTCATATAGCCAGTCAGACTAAGTCCAGGCCTATGTACTTCGGGCTTTCGAATTTTACGGTTCAAACCAGCTTTCCCAGCTAGTAACTCTAGCTGCAAGTTCCTTTTATGTTGATTGAATATACTCTGAACTTGGTACATAGCTTTACATCTCGATTTGCTCTAAGTAAAAAATTAGCCAATCTAAAAAAGTACTAAAAGCCAAAGACTTTTCTTTTTTAGCTGGATCCGAAATACTATAGTCTATTCCTGAAAAATACACATTCCCCATCTCATCCGTAGGGTACCAATCAGCATAAAAACACTGAAATGATTGAAGCCCGAAACACTCATAAAAGGGAAAAAGAGAAGATGGATCTATCGCTTTTTCATTGCAAAGAACTTCTCTATCACTTTCCAACAATGACTGGTGCAACAGGTCTGTTACTTTTCTTATTTTTTCCAAAGGGATAATTCCAGTATCAGAGTGTTTTTTGAATCCATTATGAATAAGGTTAAAAGAAAGAAAGTCATTAGGAATTCTATTGTGAAAATGAGCTTTTGTTTCTTGGAGCAAATCGTAGCTAGCTGGGGGGAACCCTCTAAAAAAACAGCTATCATTCTGCATGCTGTAGACAAGCTCGGGCTCAAAAGCAGATTTAGGATTTTCCTTGGTTAAATAAATTCCGATATCTTCAACATTCGAAAAAAAATTCTCTAAAAAGGGGTGGGCTCTGGGATGAAAAGGTAGTGTTTTCAACCAATAATCGCGAGTAAATTCAATTCTATCGGAACACGTAAGCTTGCTAAGCTCAAACCAGCCTTTGGGCAGATTGGGAGACATTTCCTTCAAACTAGAAAATGACAGTGAACTTTTTTCTTCTAAGTAAATAACTTCATAAAAGAAGTGTTCAAAATCAGTCTCTTCATTAGTTTGCTGATAGAACCGCTTTGCATGTGAATTCATCAAAAAACAGCGAAATTAGTTCAATAAAGATTTCATCTTAATAAAAAAGACCAGATTTTTAAAGGAAAGTTTTTTAAAATGGATTGTTTCCGAATTTTTTTTAGTATATTAAGTAGATAAACAGGGAGTAGCATGTCGTATACAAGGGTAGTTATAATAGGCGGAGGATTTGGCGGATTAAATGCAGCTAAGTCATTAGGCAACTCTAATTTAGATGTTTTGTTAGTTGATAAAACGAACCACCACTTATTTCAACCCCTGCTTTATCAAGTAGCATCAGCAGCCTTATCTCCAGCTGATATTGCCACTCCTATTCGAGAAATACTTAAGCCATTTTCGAATGAAACGGTCGTTATGGGCCATGTCGTAAAAATAGAAAAAGAAAAAAAACAAATACAGCTGGCAAATGGTGATACTATTTCTTACGATTTTTTAATTGTAGCAATTGGCGCCCATCATTCTTATTTTGGACATGATGAATGGCAAGCTAATGCCCCCGGTCTAAAAACGCTTGTCGATGCCTTAAAAATACGAGAAAGAATTTTGCTTTCTTTTGAAAAAGCAGAAAGGTCAGACAGCATTTCAGAAGCTAGAAAGTACTTGAATTTCGTTATAATAGGAGCAGGGCCAACAGGCGTTGAGCTTGCTGGAGCCATTGCTGAGATTGCCCATGAAACAATGCTTAAAAACTTTAGAAGGATTGACCCTACTAAAACAAAAGTATTTTTAGTAGAAGCGGCTCCTCATATTCTACCTCAGTATCCAGAAAAATTAGCTAATAAAGCTAAAAGCTTTCTAGAGAAGTTTAAAGTAAAAGTATTAGATGGGAAAGCAGTTGTTGATGTCACATCTGAAGGGGTACAGGTAGGAGACCAATTTATTGAAACAAAAAATGTCATTTGGGCCGCAGGTAATAAAGCGCCTGAATTGCTGAAAACATTAGATGTCCCCTTAGATAAACAATGCAGAGTCATTGTTGAAGAAGACTTAAGTATACCCAACCACCCTGAAGTTTTTGTAATAGGTGATGCAGCAAAAGCTCAAGACAAAAAAGGAAACCCTCTTCCAGGGCTTGCCCCTGTGGCAATACAACAAGGAAGATATGTTGCTAACATAATAAAAAAGAATATCTCTAAAAGCCAAAGAAAACCTTTTCGTTATTTTGATAAAGGAACAGTTGCTACCATTGGTAAAACTAAAGCTGTCGGCATGTTCGGAAAGTTTAAATTTTCCGGTTTTTTTGCATGGATCGGTTGGTGTTTTATCCATATAGCTTATTTAATTACATTTAGATCTAGAATAATCGTGTTAATCCAATGGTTTTTTGCCTACCTTTCCGGGCAAAGAGGGGCTCGACTTATCAACAAGCCCTTGGATCCGGAATTACCCAAGCAGCCCGACTAAAAAGTAACTTTTGGAAAAACTACCCCGCTTTACAGTTTTCCCTACTTTTTTTATGCGGTGTAGGTTTTTCTTGGCCTATGCTTGTCTTATGGATTCTTTGTTTTTATAGAAAAAATATTATTCTATCACTGCTTATAAGCTTATTAGGATTTGGTTTTTTTTATTGGCAAAAGCCCTCTTATTTAGAAGAAGGATTCCAAAAAAAAGGGACGGGATATTTTATTGTTGAATCGATTCAAAAAGTTAAAAACAACACCTTTTCTTACAAAGGAAAGTTTTTTCGTTTTTACTGTGAGGATAATACCACCTTAAAAAATATTCCGTGCAAAATTTACATAAGAGGCAAAAAAAGACCACCGGGAAATTATCACTACTTTATTTCTGGAACTCTTTCTAAAAAGACAGATAAATTCTTTTCCTTCAAACAAGATAAGTCAGCTGAATGGCTGGCGCGAAAAAAAGTCTACAATTTAGTTGAACTTCGTTTTCAAACAAAAGAGAAACTAAAAAAGCACCTTTCTAAAAAAATTAAAAACGCGAATGTTAAATATTTATGTATTGCCTTAACTACGGGAGATGTCGAAAGCTCTTTTCTTCGTTATGTTTTTTCCAGAATCGGATTAAGTCATATTTTAGCTATTTCCGGTTTTCACTTTGGTTTGTTTGTAGGGTTCTTAGCTTTATTACTTAGAAAGATTTTACCGCAAAAAGCTCTTTATTGGACTTTGCTTTTCATCTCTTTTCTTTACCTAAGTTTTATAGGGGTATCTCCCTCTGTTTTACGGGCGTGGGTCATAGTTACTTTGTTTATCCTCAGTAAAATTTTAGGTAAGGTCAAATCATCATTAAATTTAGTGGGTGTAAGTCTGCTGATAAACTTGCTCTTATCTCCTACGGATATATTTCATTTGGGATTTCAATTTAGTTACTTGAGCTATCTTGCTATTATATTGTTTTATACACCTATTGATGCTTTTTTCTCTCAAATAATTAAACCAAGGAATCCTAAAGACCTACCTTTGCTATCTAGATCTGTGTATCATTTTTTAGTCTCTTTCAGGAAGGCTTTTAGTCTAAATATTGCTGTGCATGTTGTCATTACCCCCGTTTTACTCTATCATTTCTGTAAAGTGCCTATATACACCCTCTTTTACAATCTTTTTATTCCACCTTCCATTGGAATATTAATGTATCTTTTAGTTATCTCCTTGGTTATGCCCGTAAATTGGATTTATTTTCTGATAGAAGGCTTTTCTAAAATGCTTTTAAAAATAATAGTCTACCCACCTTTTAGCTTGGAGTTTTTCATAAGATTTAAAGGACTTCCTTACTGGTTTGTCCTTTTCTATCTAGAAGCTATCTTATTAATAGTAATCTTCCATACTGCACAAAAAATGCATCGCAATTTAACCTCTTCATCTTTATGATCTCTTCCCTTAAAACCTTAAAAACAGTTTAAATATGGCAAATTCAATAAACAGTTCACTTTTTAATATCGGCAATAATTTGCCAGACCTTGTTCGTGTAAATGTCCTTTCACATTTATCATATATTGACCAGATAGCTATGCGTGGAATGAACTCACAATGGCTTCAGGCATCCCAAACAAGATTGGGCAAATTAAACCTCATAAGATCCATTCAGAAAATTTCCTTGCATGATATATCCGAGCTATCCCCGCAACACATAAACAACCTTCTTAAAGTTCTTTCGCAATTGAGTGCCCAACCGGATTTAGACCCCAATAACAGAATCTTGGGTGGATTTCTTGCTAAAACACTTCGATATAAATGTGATTGCAATCCAAACCAAATGGTAGACTTTTTAGAAAGTCTTACTGAAGAACAAAGAAACAGTATTTATAGATTAGACTTTACCGACTGTTCGAAGAACATTCACATGAAAGATCATCATATTGCAAAAATCTTTCAACTATGCCCCAATTTAAGATCCTTTCATTTAGATAATGCTGGAATAATAGGTACAGGATTCACTAGTATCATTAACACACATCCGTTAAGATCACTTAGACTGCTTAACTGTCCTCGTTTAAATGACGAATTTCTAGGAAGACTTTTCTCTAAAACACCCTACCTAATGCAAATATATTTTTCTGGGCTAAATATTACTGGAAGTTGTTTTACTCAACTTTCACCTCGCAATAGAATAACAGAAGTTTGTTTAATCCAATGCCTTCGGCTTAATGAAGAAAACCTAGGACACTTTTTTTCTTTTAACGCAGGCTTCCTAAAGAAGCTTTCATTGCACCAATTAAATATAACTGGAGAATCTCTTGCCCAAATACCTCAAAAAAATCAACTCGAAATAGTGACTCTACACTCTCTTTCCCAACTAAATGAAGAGGCACTTAAGGATTTTTTCTCTAATACGGATAAATTAAAGAAACTATCCTTACAACTCTTGCCTACTTCAGGTGAGGCTCTTACCAATTTACCATCAATACAACAGTTAGAGGATCTCAAACTAAATAACTGCTCACAACTAGATGAGGAAAATCTTAGGCTCTTTTTTCTAATGGCTTTTTCTTTAAAAACATTAACAATTGAGTCTTTAAATATTACTGGTGAAAGCCTTGCTACGTTCCCTGTAAATAACCAGTTAAAAATATTGCAAATAATGACCTGTACGAATCTTGAAGAAATCCACCTACGGCATTTTTTTTCACACACTTCCATACTGCAAGCAATTAAATTATCAAGCACCAACGTATCTGGCACTTGTTTCGCTGACTTTCCAGAGCAAAATCGCTTAAAAGCGTTTCATATGTCAAATGATATGTTCAACGTTAAATCAGAGCTTGATGAAGCTTCACTTAGCCTATTTTTCTCAAGAGTTTCTAAGTTAAAAGAATTTAGACTTTTTGGCTCTAAAACTAATGGATTCGGCCTTTCGCATATTCCTAATGGTAATCAATTGGAGAAAGTTACTCTTGGATCTTGCACGAATCTTAAGGAAGAACATCTTAAGGAATTTTATGCAAAGCTTAATAAAATAAATGAAATTAACCTTATGTCGTTAACAACGACTGGAAGTGAACTTACACATCTCCCAGCGACAAATACTCTTACTAAAATTTCTTTGCTAGCTTGTACAAACATGAATCTTGATCTTTTACGAGTATTTCCACCAAAAATTCTAAATTATGATCGTACAACTGGAGGGAATTTTAATCTTTTAAAGTCATCTCTACTAACAATCCTACAAAATGGTCGTTTAAGTGGAGTAGAAAACAGATGACTAGCTTATCCAACGACAATTTTAGCATTTTAAATAACCTTCCATTCGTTCTTTATCCTAAAGTGCTTTCTCATCTAAATTTTTTAGAGCAAACATCTATAAAAAAGGTTAATACACTTTGGAACCAAGCTACTAAAACCTTACCGGGACAATTTGCTCTCCTGCAAGCTATTGGAGCTCTTGAAAGGAGAAGTATTGAGCCGCTAATGCAAAAAAACCCTTCATTTATAGATGCACTTTCATTGCAGGTATTTCACAGCGCACTAGATCCTACTTTTAGGTTCACTAACAGATTTCTATCTAAGGTACTTGAGATAAAATGCCGGCATTCTCCTGAGGAAATGATAGCTTTCTTAGAAAAGCTTCCTCCTAAAAACCGAGAAGCTATTCAAGAGTTAAGGTTGATAGATCGAACGATAACAAAAGATGCGCTTATAAAAGTTGTTCAGCTGTGTTTTAATTTAAGATCTTTAAGGATATCCTCCAATCATATAACTGGGGAAGAATTTGTTCATATTTCTGAAAAAAATCAATTAGAAACACTTAATTTGGTTTACTGTAATAACTTTGATGAAGAGGCTTTTGCTCATTTCCTTTTACTTAAAGCCTCAAAGTTGAAAAACCTTGGTTTAATCAACTTAAATATTACAGGGGAATGTCTAACTAAACTCCCAAAGCAAAATCCATTAAAAATATTGAGTT
>JASFVE010000042.1:0-16516 GCA_050049995.1 Chlamydiota bacterium
AGCATCATAATTATTGGGATAATCCTTACTTTTGGAGCCTTTATTTTAACAAACCAAAAAGAATTAATCCTTCCAATATTGCTAACCTTTTTAGGATTATCTCATAGAATGGCGACGAGAGTACA
The DNA here is from genome assembly GCA_050049995.1 of Chlamydiota bacterium. GTDB lineage: Bacteria > Chlamydiota > Chlamydiia > Chlamydiales > SM23-39 > 21-14-0-10-35-9. The sequence goes on from JASFVE010000042.1 coordinate 126, forward strand.
ATTACTCTTCAGATCAATAGGCACTATCGCAACTCACTATGGAAATATTTTTAGGTTTAATCAAATACTCAAAGAAAAGGACGACTACCAAAATGAAACTGTTGGCCACCCACTGAAAAAATTAGCTTCATCCATTGAATTTCAGAGTGTTGAATTAGTTTATCCTAAAAATAACTCCTCCGCACTTATTAATTTTTCTTACTCACTGGAAAAAGGAAAAACAATTGCTTTAGTTGGACCTTCTGGAGCAGGCAAGTCAACAATTGTAGATCTCCTTGTGGGCCTTTACTCTCCAACAAAAGGGAGAATTTTTATTGATGGCAATGATTTGTCGTCCATTGACACAAAAAGTTGGAGGAATTTAATCGGAGTAGTCAGTCAAGATATTTTTCTGTTTCACGATACAATCGAAGAAAATATTAAATTCGGATTGCATAATATTAGTCACCAACAAATTGAGACGGCTGCAAAAGAAGCTGGAGCTCATGACTTCATTACCAAGTTACCTCAAGGATATAAAACTATTTTAGGAGAGCGGGGTTACAGACTATCAGGAGGGGAAAAACAACGAATTGCTCTTGCTAGAACGTTAATTAAAGATCCTAAAATTCTTATCTTGGATGAAGCCACTAGTAATTTAGATAGCCACTCCGAAAAACTTATTCAAGAAACAATTGAAAAAAATCAACATAAAAGAACCATTCTTATTGTTGCTCATAGACTATCCACTATCATTCATTCCGACGATATTTTAGTTATTAAAAATGGCAAACTAGTTGAACAAGGTAGCCATGAAACTCTTATCCAAGAAAATGGATTTTATTCTTATCTTTGGAAACTTCAATCTTCAAAAAATGAAAGTATATTAACAAATATAATGCCTAACTAACTGTTTATGACTCAACAATTTCATTGCATCATGCCGATGCTCGAAGGAGAGATCGGTCATATTTATCAATATAATCTTTCTATTGAAGCATCTGTTAGAAAATTAGGTTGGAAATTTATTGGTTATGTTCCTGCAAATGTATCAATTGAAAATCTTCCTTATAATTGGGAAAAAACCTTACCTAAAGATACTTGGCAACAAAAAAAAAGATTTAATCAGAAAATCCATCTTTTAATCCAAAACATTTTTTCTTATAGAGCAATTTTTAAAAAGGCTTCTAAAAATAACTCCATTATTTTCTTGGAGCATTTCTCTCTTATTCATTTATTAGCTATTTTTGCAGCTATATGTTTTTCAAGGAGTAATATATCTCTTTGGTTACTTCATAGGTACTTCCCATCAGGAAAAAAAAAATATCTTCTTAGACTCATACATTGGGGCTTTTCTTTTTTTTTAGGGAGGAAAAATGTAAAGCTTTTTACAGATAGTGAACTTTTATCTCAAAAGCTTCAGATTATTTTTGATAAGAAAGTTGTAGTTTTACCTATACCTCATGCAAAAATACCTTTAGTCAGCCATAAGCAATCTCAAAAGATTAACCTTTGGTGGCCAGGAGGATCCATTCGCCAAGAAAAAGGCATACATGAAATAACAAAAGTAATACATGAACTGCCATATGAAAATTTTCAACTTATCCTTGCAAAAAAGGCTAAAGAAACACTCTATTGTACATCTGATTCCATAGTTTGGATTCCAACAGAACTTACCAGAAAAGAATATGAAAAATGGATGAATACTGCTGATTTTATTCTTCTTCCTTATGACCCTAAGACTTATGCTTTAGGTACTTCTGGCATCTTTGTAGAGGCAATCCTCGCACAAAAATTACCTATTGTAAAAGAAGGCTCTTGGCTGGCCCATGAATTAAAAAGATTTAATTTAAATGATCTCATTATTGACTGGGACAAAGGACCTATTTTATCACAATTAGAGCCTCTTTTGCATAAAAAGGAAATTCATGAAAAATTAATGAAGATGCACTCAGCATATGCATCATATCATTGTTTAGAAAACATTTCTGGAATATTTAAAAGTTTAATAGATCATTAAAACTTGATAAGAGCTCTTTGTATTTGCCCGTTTTCTAATTTTTCAAAAATTTCATTAATTTCTTCTAATTTAACTACGTCAGAAATTAAATTTTTGAGTGAAATTTTTCCATCAAGAATTAGTTGAGAATATTTTGGCACCTCTGTTTCAATCGAAGTTTTTCCTCCCCAAGACCCAACAATTGTTTTTCCTTTTATTAAATCAAAAGGATCAATGGAAATTTTTTCTTCATTTCTAAGATTTCCAGCTAGTACACATTTACCTTGGTTAGAAATCACTTTAAATGCCATTTCCATAGCTGTCTTTTTTCCAGCTGATTCAATTGAAAAATCTGTTCCAATGTTATTGGTGATTTTCATTATTTCTGTATGTGGACATTCTTCCTGTAAATTAACAGCATGGGTAGCACCTAGCTCCAGGGCCTTTTCTAATTTCTCTTTAGATACATCAATAGCTATTATGGGACTGGCATTTCTTTCTCTTGCAGCTAACAGGCTACTCATACCAATACCGCCCATCCCGAAAATGGCAAGAGATTGATTTTCTTTTATTTTGAGCTGATTATAAACAATCCCAGCTCCTGTAGGGAAAGCACAGCCTAATAATGCTGCTTGATCTAAAGGAAGTGTTGAAGGGATTTTAACTAAGCGATTTTCAGAAATTATCGCAAACTGCATAAAAGTGCTTATCGCACCAGAATTAATTATTTTTCCCTTAGACTCATACTGACAACTTGGAACATCTAAACCAGTTCCTTTAAGCCAAGTCAACACCACCTTGTCTTCTGGTTGAACTTTAGTAACTCCTTCTCCTATTTCAACTACTTCCCCTGATCCTTCGTGTCCTAAAGTATGAGGCAAATAAGGATCGTTTCCTTTATATCCTTTGACCTCATTTAACTGGGAACGACAAATACCACTATATGCAAGCCTCACTAAAACTTGTCCTTTTTGAAGTTTCGGAAGAGTAATTTCTTCAACTTGTAGTGGAGCATTTAATTGAGTTAAAACTGCTGCTTTAATTTTCATATATACCAAATTATATTCCGCGTAGGCTAGGTTATTTGTAAAAAAAAGTACAGCAGTTAAACGGTAAAAAAACTTAAAAAATTTTAAAAGACTTAAGATCTACATAAACTTTTAAAATCAAGATTGATTTTAAAAAGAATGCGTTTTTACCTATTTTGTAAAAGAAAAAATTATGATAGTGTTGCCTATCAACTAATTTTTTAAGGAATACAATGAAACTATCGGATTATGTTGTAGATTTTTTAGCAAAGCAAGGTATTAAGCATAACTTTCTAGTAACTGGTGGCGCTGTTCTCCATTTAGCAGATTCTACTAGTAAACATCTATCTATGAAACATATCTGTGTTCAACATGAACAGTTTGGAGCAGCAGCGGCAGATGGCTATTCGAGAGCAGGGGATAACCTTGGTCTTGCTATGACAACAAGTGGTCCTGGAGCTACGAATTTATTGACAAGCATCTGTAATGCTCACTTTGACTCTATCCCCATGATTTGTGTTACTGGGCAAGTGGCCAGGTTTCGTTTGAGGCCCAACAAAAAATTGAGACAACGAGGCTTTCAAGAAACTGATGTTGTATCTACTTTTGAAAGCATTACTAAATATGTAAAGTTAGTTACTGACCCTTCCATGATTCGTTATGAATTAGAAAAGGCCATTTTTATTGCTAAAGAAGGGCGACCTGGCCCAGTTGTATTAGACATTCCTGATGACTTACAAAGGGAAGAAGTCGATCCTGATAAACTGCAACCCTATAAACCTGAACCTACTTTACCAAAAATAAACGGCCTTTTAGTAGAAAAACTTTTTACAATGATAAGCGATGCAAAAAGGCCTGTGCTAATAATTGGAGCCGGAGTGCATTGTGCTAAAGTAGAAAAAGAGATCATCAAATTTGCTGAGTATTTTAATCTTCCTATTCTTCTTACATGGGGAGCTACTGATTTAATTCCTTATGAACATCCATTAAACATGGGAGGAGTAGGGGTTTGCGGGCCTAGAGCAGGAAATTTCGCAGCACAATCTTCTGATCTTGTTATCGCTATTGGGACCAGACTTTCTCAAATGATAACGGGAGGCAAGCAAAACCTTTTTGCCCCACTTGCTAAAAAAGTCATGATTGATATTGATCCAGAAGAACTAAATAAATTCAAAAAAGATACTTTTCTTTTAGATCTTCCAATACTCGCTAACTTAAAAGATTTTTTTATACATTGTGACTTATTATATAAAGCTAGCTGCACCGATCAATTTTTATCTTGGAGAGAAAAAATTCAAGATTGGAAAAAAAGATACCCTATCTGCTCTCAACAAGATTATGAAAAAAAAGGAAGGCTTAATCCTTATGTTTTCGTTAAAGAACTTTCAAAAATTTCTCGTGAAAACGACATTATTGTTACAGACACTGGAGCAAATATTTGTTGGATGATGCAAGCATTTGAAACAAAAATTGGACAAAAGATTTTTTCAGCATGGAACCATACCCCTATGGGATATTCTCTACCTGCAAGTATTGGTGCTGCATTGTCTACTGGAAAAGAGATTACATGTTTGATTGGAGATGGTGGATTAATGATGTGTTTGCAAGAACTGGCAACAGTCAAAAGATATAATTTACCGATTAAAATCTTTATTTTTGAAAACAAAGGACATGCCACTGTTAAGCAAACAATTGAAATATGGTTAAAAGCTAACTATGTTGCTGTTGACGAAGATAGTGGTCTTTCATTTCCAGACTACCAAAAGCTGGCAGAAACATTTCATCTTCCATTTTACTCATTGCAAAACCATGATCAACTCCAAAAAGAACTACCATTGCTTTTCAAAGAAACAGGACCTTTTATCTGCCATCTTGCCATTGATGAAAAGCATCGAATCGTTCCCATGCTAAAATTTGGAAAAGGATTAGAAGACTTAGATCCTAAGCTACCAGATGAAGAACTTGAAAGAATTATGAATGAATATAAAAACCTTACCCCCTCTCTTTTATAAAATATGAAGGCTATAATTATCTCAGCATCTAGTGATATTGGAACAGCTCTAGCAAAAGATTGGAGTGAAAATGGATGGGAAGTTTTTGGAACATATAGAACCTATTCAAAGGCCGTAGAAAATCTAGAAACTAATTTTAATATGCGATTAGTTCATTGTGATCTTTTAGATAAAAGTTCTGTTCAAAATGCCTGTGAAAATTTAGTTCATCAGTGTTCTTTTTGGGACGCTTTAATCATCGCGCCAGGGCATTTAGAACCTATTGGAGACTTCAAAGATCTCGATTTTAATGAATGGGAAAAAGGTATACAACTAAATCTATTACAACAACTTCGTATTCTTCATCAACTATTGCCTTACCGAAACTTAGGAACAAATCAAGAACCCTGCGTTTTATTTTTTGCAGGAGGTGGCACGAATAACGCAGTATTGCACTACTCAAGTTATACATTATCTAAAATAGCATTAATTAAAATGTGCGAGCTTTTAGATGCAGAAATTCCAGATACAAGATTTGTGATTGTTGGGCCAGGACTTGTTAAAACAAAGATCCATGAACCCACTTTAAGGCTGGGAGAGCAAACAGCTGGCGATAATTATAAGAGAATTGTAAAAAGGCTTGAAAATGAAGAGTGTACTTCCATGGAAGATGTTATTAAATGTTGTACTTATTTAATTACAACCCCTTGTAAAAGTATTCGTGGTAGAAATTTTAGCGTAATATCAGACAAATGGAATACAAAAGAATTAGAAAAAGAGCTTGAGACAGATGCAAATATGTACAAACTGCGAAGATATAAAAATACTTAAATTATTTTAGGATGCATATGAATACATTAAACGAAATATTAAATTCATTACCAACCATCAAAGATAACCATAATCGAAGTAGCCATCTGTATAAAGTTTTTGAAAAAGCTGCTCGATTTGAAATTGAAACAATGTTTCGTGAAGCTAAGCAAATAACAATAGAAGATTTACCTTGTGGAAATATTGTATTTCCATACTTTAAAATGGGAGCTGTTGATTCTCTTGACCTTTTTGGGCTAGATGAACTAATTCTTTTTTCATTTTATTGGGCTAATAGAAATAGATATAAAAAAGTATTAGACATAGGAGCTAATATTGGCCTTCATACCTTAATTTTAGCGAAACTAGGCTATGAAGTTCAGTCTTTTGAGCCTGACCCCATTCACTTTAAAAAATTAGAAGAAATTTTAGAAATGAATAAAATTTCTGATGTCGAACTGTATCAAGCTGCTGTTTCAAGTCAATCAGGTAAAGAAGAGTTTATTCGAGTATTAGGAAACACTACTTCAAGTCATATTTCAGGTAGTAAAACCCCTTATGGTAAAATTGAAAAATTTGAAGTCCCTACATATGCTATTCAAAGTTTAATCAGCGAAGTAGATCTTATAAAAATGGATGTTGAAGGGCATGAAGCAGATATTATTACAGCAACAAATGAAACTGATTGGAATACAACTGATGCCGTTTTAGAGGTGGGATCTACTGATAAGGCACAAACAATCTTCGGCCATTTGCAAAAAATTGGGTTAAATGCATTTGCTCAAAAACTGGATTGGAAAAAAGTTGAGTCCAGTACCCAAATGCCCCAATCATACAAGGAAGGTTCATTATTTATTTCTAAAAAATCAAAAATGCCTTGGTAGGTTTTTCATAAAAAACTATTAAGAAATATTAATACAAAAATTTATACTATTTTTGGGGATAAAGAAATTTAGTAGCAAAATTTTTCATGTCCTTGATTAATTTACTAAAGATGCTTTAGTAAAGCATCTTTAGTTCACTTTCATTTTTATTTTAAGGAATAAACCAATAATAATCACCGGTATAGCCGCAATTTTTGAAAAGAGTCTTCCACTCCTCGACATGTAAAATAGTCTTAGCAGTAAGATTCCAATGAAACATTAACTCTTTTTCTTCCATATCACGATAAGCATCAATCGTTATATAACTATGGTTTTTACTAACCCTTTCTATTTCTTTAAGAGCAATCATTAAATCATTTTGAGCAAGGTTATGAACCGTGTTAATTGAAATTACCAGATCAAATGAATTATCTTCGAAAGGTAGCTCCATTGCATCAGCTACCTGAAGATAAGGCTTTACTTCTTCTTTAGCATTGTTGATAGCGTATTCAGAAACATCAATTCCAGATACTTGTACCCCTGGAATAATTTGCATGAAATCATACAGCATGAAGCCTTTTCCGCAGCCAACATCCAAAATTTTTGATTCAGAAGATAAATTATAATACTTTTGAAAAGTAGGCACTACAGGCTGCCAAAATCTTGCGTTATAATGATATCCTCCATATCCATGCCTTCTATCACCATCAAAAAAATCTTTCCCAAACTGACGAGCAATTAATCTGTCTTCTTCTGTTTTTGTGGCTCCTCTTTCTTTTACATTTCTTTTTGTTTTAGGGTAGTTAATTAAAAGATCTATTTCATTACCCATTTTATTACTCCTTATGTACGTATTCTAAAGGTTGATTTGCTATTGCATCAAAGTTATCTGAAATCCATGCAATGGTTTGTTGTATTCCCTCTTCAAGCGTTATTTTAGGAGACCAGGCAAACTCCTTCCTAGCTTTGCTAGAATCTATTACATAGGCTTTATCTTGTCCTAATCTCTCTTCTACTACTTCGACTACATCATTAAAGTTCGCTTTTAACTGTCGGCAAATTGCCCCAACAACTTCTTTGACTGTGACACCTTGATCCGGAGACAAATGATAAATCTCTCCCGCTTTGCCCATTTCCATAGCTAGTCTTTCTCCTTCCGATACATCTCTAATGTGAATATAGGATTTTACAGCTTTGCCGCCGCCATGTAATTGGATCTTGGTTCCATTTTTTATATAAATGATAGACCTTGGAATAATCTTGAATAGCTGCTGATACGGGCCATACACATTGGTAGCTCGTATCATTACCATGGGAAAATTAAAGTTTTTTACAAATGTAAATAGAGAAAGGTCTCCAGCGGCCTTTGATGCTGCATAAGGTGTGCTGGGATTTAAAGGGGCATCTTCTGTCAGGCGACCTTCACAAGTCCCATATGTTTCAGGAGAAGAGATATGGACATACTTTTTTAAGTAAGTCTTGTCCTTCAAAAGGTTTGCAAGTTTTGTAATCGAAACAGCATTTGTCTGAAACCAGTGATGAGGATTTTGCCAACTAGGTGCCACTTCACTTTGAGCTGCAAAATTAACAACATATTCCGGTTGAAACTCTTCTAGAATCTGATCTAGCTTTTCTAAGTCTTTATTTAAATCTACTTGATGAAAAGTAAATTGATCAGATTTTTTTTGTTTATAGGGAAGAAAAAGAGATTCTTTTTCAGGTGATCTGCTAATACCAACAACTGAATAAGTTTTTTTTTCTAATAACAAATCAATAAAATCACTTCCTGAAAAGGAATTGCTTCCTATGACTAATACTTTTTTCATGATTAATACCCTATATTTTTTTTAAAATGGTCCCACGAATTCCTTGTCAGGAGTATCAAGGGGAACCTGCATTCTTGTTTGAAGAATTTTCATTAAATTAGAAATGTTTGCTTTCTTATTTAAAATCGTAAGAACCTTTAGAGCTATGTTTTCAGCGGTTGGATAATAATGATTAGATAATGCCCAACTAGTTGGTGAAAACTCATCTGGATATGCAATCCTAGCAGGAGGCGATTTCAACTCAGCACCTAGTTCTTCAACTACACTTGCAATAATTTCTGCTGCAATGCCATAGCTTTTCCAATCTGGTTCTAAGACTAAAAGGCGCTTAGTTTTTTTAACTGACTTTAAAATGGTTTCTTTATCAAGAGGACTTAAAGAACAAAGATCGACTATTTCTAAAGAGACTTCCTCTTGGAGATATCGATAAGCTTTAAGAGCCTCCAGTGTCATATGGGAAAAAGAAACTACAGTAAGATCATTTCCTTCGATTACTACTTTTGCCTTGCCTAAGGGTATATGAAACATATTACGAGGTACATCACTTGTCGTATTGTGAAGCCATCTATGCTCTAAATACACAACAGGGTAATCATCTTCTACTGCAGAAATTAATAACCCCTTTGCATCATAAGCATTTGCTGGGGCTACAACCTTTAAACCTGGAATATGAGAAAAAAGACTAAATAGAGCTTGAGAATGTTGAGGCCCTTGTCCCCATCCTCTACCAATGATAAGGCGTATTACTAAGGGGACTGTCATTTGCTCGCCAAACATGTTATTCCATTTAGCAGCATTGTTAATAAGCTGATCTAATGCCAAAAGAAAAAAATCTACTCTTTGGTGCGTCATAATAGGACGAGACCCTAAAATCGAAGATCCTATAGCTACTCCAGTCATAGCATTTTCTGAAGTAGGCATATCTAATACTCGATCTGGGCCATATTTTTCTTGTAGTCCTGATGTAGTTCCAAAAATACCTTTAGGATCGGGAACTCCTAACCCCATAACATATACTTTGGCATCAGCTTCCATTAATTGATCTGTAGCTTCTAATATTGCTTCAGAATATTTCAAACATCTCATTACAAATTCCTTGGTTGAGGAAAAGGACTATTATTCGCAAAATTAAAAGCCTCATTGATTTCACTTTGAAGATTGGAACGAATGTTTTTAAGATCGACCTCTGTCAGCAATTTATTCTCTAATATTTGCTTTTCTGATCTTTTAATGGGGCAATTGCTTACCCACTCATCAAACTCTTCTTGGCTTCGATAGTTAAGTTCTAGATCAAAATTTGGTCCGCAATGCTCTCTGTATCGGTATGTAGTAAACTCTAAATAGAAAGGCCCGTTACCTTTTCTTATTTCATCTATTGCATGAGAGGCTGCCAGAAATACTTCTTCCACATTATTGCCGTCTCCTTCAGAAGAAGAAATCCCATGAGCTTCAGCTATCTTTATTCGACTTCTAGTAGAAGGTTGGCGAACCTTTAAAGGGGAGTAAACAGAATAAAAGTTGTTTTCACAAACAAATAAGACTGGCAATTTCTTTAAGGCAGAAAAATTCAAACTTTCAGCCCATACTCCTTCCTCTGTAGAGCCTTCACCAAAAAAAACAATAGTAACTTTATTATCCTTTTGCAAATAAGAATGAAAAGCAGTACCCACCCCAACAGGGATGCTCCCTCCAACAATGGGAGTCGTACCTAAAACTCCATTTTCTAAGTCTACTAAATGCATAGATCCGCCGTGTCCTTTGGAACACCCCGTTTCTTTGCCGTAAATTTCCGCTATCATTTTTTTTAATGAGCCGCCTTTTGCCAAATAGTGGGCATGAGCTCTGTGATTGCTTAACATATAATCAGTATGTAAAGCAGCTTTACATACTCCTACAGCAACTGCCTCTTGACCAATACTCAAATGTGTTGGACATCTCATTTTTTGCTCTTTATATCTATCTGCAATAGATTCTTCTACCATCCTAATGCGAAGCATTTCGGTAAATAACTGAATGGAATTAGATGTTTTTAAAATTGTCATTTCAAAAGACGAATTAAAAATTTCATAAGAGAAGCTTTTTTGACCGGCTCTTTATTACCAACGATTTGAACATCTAATGCCGCAGCAATTGAACCGACCAATGCAGTAATACTAAGAGGGTAATTTTTTACAGCACAAAGAGAAGATAAGGCAAAATAACTATCACCAGCTCCTACTCTATCTATTGTATTTGTATTCAAGGCGGGGATTTTGCAAATACCTACTTTCTCATTATAGCAAAAAACTCCTTCTACTCCTCTTGTTAAAGAAAGTGTTTCACAATTCATTTTTTCTAATAAACTTTTAGCTATTACCTCAATAGGTCTTCGTCTGTCATGAACAGCTAACCTTGCTTCTGGTTCATTTAAAGAAATATAATTTGCTCGTTTATAGTGGGTAATTACATTAAAGCCTCGATTACCGCTATTGCATTGAGTATTAACAGCTAAGAAATTAGGCAATTTAGAAATAGCTTCGATCAACGGAAAGTTGATAAAGCCATTTCCAAAATCAGAAACCAAAACCAAATCAAAACCTTTTGCAATAGTCTGTATTCTTTCTATTACCTCTTTTGTTTTAGCTTCATCCAAAATATGGCCATTGGATGAATATGTTTCAAAAAGCTTAGAAAGGCTGTTGCCATCTTTCATCACATAGCGTTTTTTAATAAGCGTATCTTTTTGTGTTGATTCAATAAAATGACACTGAACTTTAGGGTTTAAAGTATTTTTAACAAAAGAAGTGTAAGAACAGTCTTTTCCAAGAGCAGTTAGTAAAGCAACATTATCGGAAAATTCAGCTAAATGATTGGCAATAATTAGTGAGCCTCCTAAAAAAACTTCCTTTTCCTTATTACAGGCTGCCATGTGAGTCCCTTTTCCAGACTGACCTAAAGGCTCTACATATTGATATTCATCAATGATAGCATCACCAATGACTAGAACCTTAACACCTTTCAAAGATTCAACTTTTTCAATAATATCTTCTGATCCATATGAGTCTTTTATATTTTTTAGAACTTTTTGAAGGCCGATTGGTAAGGGATCAAAAAATCGATTTAAAAGTGAAGATGAGCTAAAAACAATATCATTTGTGTAATGAATGCTGCCCCTGTTTTTTACAACTGCTTCAGCTTCTTTAGAAATTTTATTGGTAACATCTTTTCCATGATCTTTATATTCTTGACCTTTGACATAGACATTGGGCTTGATAACATCAATACAACTTACTGCATCAGGTGAGTCGTTTAATACCACATAATCAATACAATCTAATGCTGATAGTGCCTCGAGACGTAGTTTTTCATTGAAAACAGGCCTTCCAGGACCTTTATTCACATACCGATCAGGTGTTACGGTAACAACTAGTTTGTCTCCCTGTTTTTTTGCTTCTTGAAAATGCCGAATATGTCCTGGATGTAAAAGGTCAAAGACGCCATGACATTGGATGATTCGAAATCCTTCTTTGCGGTCTTTTTCAAGAACTTCGCTAATTTCTTTAAGTGATCTAATTTTTAATTGAGTCAACATAAGATGAATTATCTATTATATTTTTTAATAAAAATGAGTGACTTTTCCATGAATCTACTATTGTATGTAATAGGAAAAAGTGACCTGTTTCTACAAGGCCGTAATCTTTAATGTTTAACCAGAAGTTCAAATCTCCTCGATCCCTTAAGGCATTTTCTTTGTTAAAGCCTGAAAAAGTAACAACAGGAGTTTTATTGGCTAAAGCTACATCTACTGCATTTATAATGTTTTGTGACATTCCAGAACTACTGATAGCAACTAACAAGTCATTTGGTTTGATAAGGGTCTCTAACGGCTTTGAAAATATATATTCATAACCATAGTCATTTCCTACACAAGTTAAAACATTAGAGTCATATAAAGTACTTGCAGGTATTTTACATGCATTAATGAAGTCTACGCAGAAATGCGAAGCAATCCCAGCACTGCCTCCATTGCCAATAAGATAAACAATACCTTTATTATTCCTCGTCTCAAGCAAATAGGAATGAAATACTTGTAGAGCTTGATCTGCTCCAATCTCTTCTAAGTGTTGAGAATAAGAACAGCCTTTAATAACTTCAGATAATTGGTCAAATCTAACTTTAAACATTTATTTTAAACAGGTAAACCAGGTTTTTGTTGCCTCTTTTATACTTTCAGGTTCCCATACAGGAGCATCTTTAAAGTCATCTATGGTGTCTAATAGTTTATAAACACCTTCTTCAAAGGTTACCTTTGCTTTCCAATTAAGCTTCTGGCTAATTTTGGTAATATCTGCAAATGTGCAATCTGGCTCTCCAGGTCTTTTGGGAATGTAAGTAACGCCACAATCAAAGATTTTTACTATGTCATTCACACTATAGTGCCCACCACTTCCTACATTCATTATCTCATCTCTAACATCTGATTTTGCTGCCTCGAAAAAGGCATCAGCAACATCTGTTACATACGTAAAATCTCGAGTTTGTTGACCATTTCCTACAACTGTTAAAGGCTTTCCATTTAACTTCTGAGCTAAAAACACACCAAACACAGCACCATAGGCGCCAGTTGTTCTAGCTCGAGGTCCGTACACATTAAATAATCGCAAGGAAACAACAGGGAGCTGATAAATTTTTCCCCAATGCATGACCAACTCTTCACCTAAATATTTTGTTAGTGCATAAGGATACTGAGGAGAGGCAGAATGAGACTCTGGAGTCGGATAAGTATCAGGAATGCCATAGCAGGACGAAGATGCGGCATAGATAAACCTTGCTACATTAGCCTTTTTAGCTAGTTCTAAGACATTAAATGTCCCAATTACATTGGTTTCGAAATATTCTTTTGGTTGTTCAATGGAAGGAACAATATCTGCCAAAGCTGCCAAATGAAAAACCCAGTCAATATTGTTAAAGTGTAGAGATATTTCTTCTGTGTTTCTAATATCACCCTTAACAAAGGTAAAATTAGGATGATCTATTATATTTTGTAAATTTTTTAGCCAGCCTCCTTTCAAGTTATCAATCACTGTGACTTTATGTCCTTCATGAATTAACTTTTCAGATAAGTGACTTCCAATAAACCCGGCACCACCAGTTATGAGCACATTTTTCATGTTAAATTGATTGCCTGCATTGTTTTTATATTAAAATATTTTTTATCTTTTAAAGAGTTAGGTAGCTTATTTTCCTCAAATGCCTCAACTAAACTTCTTACAGCATCTTCAATGGTATTTTCTGGATAAAATCCCAGTTGTTTTGCAATTTTTTCAGAAGAAATGTGGTATGACCTAGGATCATTGGTAGGTTCAACTTCAATAGCTACTTTCTTTTTTTCTCCAACCACTTTTTCTACCATTTCGCCAATGTCCTTTACAGTATGGTTGTGATAGCCTACATTAAAAATTTCGCCTTGTACTTTTTCTTTATCTGACTCTAAAACGCAAAGATAGGAACGAACCATGTCATCTATGTGGATATTAGGCCTCATTTGAGATCCTCCCATAAGCTTAATTTTGCCAGTATGATAAGCCAGGTTTGTTAGAATATTGACCACAACATCTAAACGCTGCCTGGGAGCATAGCCACATACAGTAGCGGGACGAACAACAGTACATACAAAATTGTCATCCATGTACTTAAAAAGAATTTTTTCACACTCAGCTTTAAACTTTGAATAATCAGTTAACGGTTCTAAAGACATTTTTTCATGAACATCTGATTCTGATTTAATGCCATATACGGAAGAAGAAGATGCATAAATAAAACGTTGGATGTTTTTTTCCTTAGCAAGCCTAACAAAGGGTTCAAATGAATCTAAATTGATCGATTTTCCAAGATTTGGATTAAGTTCAAAACTAGGATCATTAGAGATGCAAGCTAAATGGATGACTGCATCACATCCTTCTAAAGCTGTTTCCACAATATTGCTATCTCGAATATCACCCTTGATTTCTGTGAGGTTAGGATGATTTTTATATTCTTGAAAAACATCTTCACCATACATGAATAAATCTAATACAACAGCTTCAAATCCCTTTTCTAATAGTTTTGGAATAAGCTTTGATCCAACGTATCCGGCACCACCTGGTATAAGAATTTTCATGATGACCTCATTTTCTTTAGGCCACTAATAAAAAATATTTACATTTTAATCTTCAAGTAAAATTTTAAATTTTACATATTGATTTTTTTAAAATAATTTTTTGAATTTATGTAAATAAATCATATAAGTTTGCACAAGATGCAAAATCTCATCTTTTATCAATACAGATAGGGTAGTAGTAAGATAATTTCCTCTTCAAACTCTTTAGGAATAGCTAATATATCAGTTAATAAATATGGAGTTGATAACGAGCCATACCCAGGATGAACTCGCTTATCTGTGTTACAGTCATAGCAGACATAGCCAAGCTCTTCTATTTGTTGGATTGTATTTGGCTCCCAATATCCTTTTTGAAAACCATATTCGAAAATGACTAGCGGTCTATGCGTCAACAATAGTTGTTTAGCTCCTTTAATGACCGCGTGTTCGTGTCCTTCTACATCAATTTTAATAAATCTAATGGGTTGTATTTGATCGTCTTTCAGCAAATCATCTAATTGTTCAGTTACTGCATCAATAATTGCTGTATCACCAGACATTCTTTCTTCTGACCAAAGCTTAGGTTCAAGCGAAGCACATTGTGGCTTTACGTCATTAAGGTATACTTTCATAGGAATTAGTTTATTACTTGAATCGGATACAGCTTTATTTATTGTAGATATACTTGTTACAGGCAAGCTACTAATCCTTGCTAGTAAATGACCATAAACAAGAGGACTTGCTTCATATGCAAGCACCCTACCAGTGACTTTGACTAATTTATCGTAATATAAGGCATAACTGCCTATATGGGCTCCTAGATCAAGAACAGTATCTCCTGGATGGATCCAATAAGCTGCAATTAATGCCCTATGATTTTCCATAGCACGTTCATTGCAAAGAAAAAATGCCTCTTCAGCTTTAGCTCGAGCAAGATTAGCTTTTTCAATTAAAGTATTATTTGCATTAACAAATGTTGTTGAAAACAATGCTACCAACCCAACAAATATTGGGGTATACCTAGTCATAAAAACCTTCTTTTTTGTTTTTGAGCAACAAAAGTAAAAGATTTTTCTAAAAAAATAAAAATATTTTTTAATTGAGTATAACAATCGATAGCTTTGATAAAGATTTAAACGAAAATGACCTTGATCACTTCAGCATAGCTAAATTTTCATAATAGCGAATTAAGTCTCGATATTTTGCAGCATCTTCAAACCGAAGTTCTTTAGCGGCATTTTTCATTTCAATTTTATATTCTTTAATTTTCTTATCGAGATCTTCCATGTGAGCTTGTGCTTTTTCAGCCTTCTTTTTCTCTTGTAGAATAGTAGTGTCTTCGATAGGCATGCCAAATGTCTCTTCAAGATTTTCGATTTGTTCTCGCTTTACAGATTTAGGAACTATGCCATGCTTTTGGTTATATTCCATTTGAATCTTTCTTCTTTTCTGGGTTATGTCAACCGTATTTTGAATGGCTTTAGTCATGCGATCAGCATACATGACAACTCTCCCATGGACATTTCTGGCAGCTCTTCCACATGTTTGAACAAGGGCAGTTTCACTCCTTAAAAAACCTTCTTTGTCCGCATCTAAAATCACAACTAAAGAAACT
The DNA here is from genome assembly GCA_050049995.1 of Chlamydiota bacterium. Lineage (GTDB taxonomy): Bacteria > Chlamydiota > Chlamydiia > Chlamydiales > SM23-39 > 21-14-0-10-35-9. Next base: position 16,355 of record JASFVE010000042.1, read on the forward strand.
TCAGGAATATCTAACCCTTCCCTTAACAAGTTTACGCCTACTAATACATCAAAGTTTCCATTTCTTAAATCTTTGATGATGTGCATTCTTTCTAAAGTATCTATATCGGAATGCAGGTATTTAGTTTTCACGCCAATTTCCTGTAAGTACTTGGATAAATCC
>JASFVE010000043.1:0-16100 GCA_050049995.1 Chlamydiota bacterium
AGATCTTGTAAAGAAATATGAAAAGTTAGCAGAATCTCATCCTTTGCTTAGCCTTCCACAAGTCACTCGGGAAATTGATGGGGTTTGGGCTAGGATAGGTAGTATTTCAAATCTTTTGAATTTGCAGAGATTGGAGATAGTTCAGCCAAATAGACTACTAGAAAAATTAAATTTAAATGAAGATTTTCTAAACTGGTGCTAAATTGACCTTAATAATCTAAGAGTAAGTATTCCTATAAAAGAAGGCTTGACAGACGCATAGTTTGCTCTCTTTTAGAGGGAGTAATAGTCTTTTAGCTATTTATTAGAAGCTTGGGAAGTGTTTCATAGATCCAGAGTGTCAAAACATTTGACCTGAAAAATCTATTTGAAGCTGAAGAGATCTATGTCCAACTGTCTGCTCTATAAAGATTGCTTTAGGTCCGAGGTTTAGTAAGTTTTTTATTTTTCAAAAATAGTTAGTGATAGAATTTATTTATCAATTTAAAAATAGCATATTTTATATGTAAATAATTGTTTTTTAATAAAAAAGAGGTAATCTATATGACATCAATTTCAAATATAACCGAAGCTCCTATCGATTTAATGGCCTTAATTGGCGAATTTTCAGGTAATATTGACTTTTTGCCAGCTGTTTCAAATGAATTGGCAGAAAAAAATCTTCATAAAGCAGCGGAAAAGATCTCTACATTAGCTGCTGAGTTAGCTCCCTGTCTTGCTATGAGTTCTTTGCTAGCAGAGGAGGAGTCACTAGGCAATGAAATAACCGACTTAGAGAAAAGGGATAAAGCTCTTGAAGGTCTTGTAGTGAAATACTCTAAGCTTGCTGAAACCCACCGTTTGCTTAAAACTCCGGAAAAAATAAAGCTTTTAAGTGAAGTTAAAAAAGTAGCTAAGACTCTACAGGGTGAAAAAGCAAAGGAGATAATCCTTATTGGTCTTACTAAAAAAATTGTGGTACTTGAGTTAGTCCAAGCTGGGAAATATCAAGAAGCATTAGAAATGAATAGACAAGTTGTCGAATTTTCAAAAGCAAATACTCTTAATAATATTGCTGAGAATTATAGAGAAGAAGATGTTGAAGATGCATTTACGATAGCAGATCTAATTGGATCTTAGTTTTTTGTCTTCCAAGGCAGGATCGAATTTATAAGTACATCCATTGACATCTATCGTTCTATATACCCATGGGTCGGAGTTTTCTCTCATAAGGCGGTCACACCCCATAACAAACCCTTTTACAAAGCCATATCTTTGAATAGCTAGCTCCATATATTTGGAGCTGGTGGGCCTAAAGTTACTTTTAGGTCCATTAGCAGGGGAGATGTTTTTTTGATAAAAGTGAATGACACCATTAGCAATTTTTCTTCCTACAGTTTTTTTTTGCGGAATAGATTGATGGGCTTTTTTTTGAAGCAAGATAGTATCTTTTCCCCAAGGTTCCTGAAAAGGTTCTTTGGCAAAAATAAAAATAGGTAGTAGAAGTATGATTAACTTTTTAAAATCCATATTGCAATGAAAATACAGGAAACAGGCGATAGTGGTTCATAACTGATGAGGCCATTTCTTCGTAGACTCTTTCATTATAGTATCTAGCCTCTAGTCCTGCCCCGTGAATCCCTCCAAAATACCATCCAAACTCAAAACTTGTAGTTAGCAAACCTGCAGATATTTGACCATTTAAAAAAAAGTGGGTAGCAGCTCCAATAAACAGTCCATTGATTAAAAAAGAAGTTAAAGCAGCTTTTTTCTGACCTACATATAAATAGCCAGCGCCAGGAATAAAAGCATTTAAAGCTTTTGCTTTGTTAATAGACTTTTTATTTTTCTCATACGCATCCAGCATTAGCGTAATATCTTCTTTATAGGGAGTATTTTGAGACAAGCATTCTGCTCTTTCTATATCAGGCTGCATTAAAGCCATAGAAAGATCAATTTTCTCAGCAGTTTTAGGATAGTTCTTTTTTAATAAGTCTAACGCAGTATTTGCTTTATCTAGATCGCCTATCTGTAAATAACTGCTATATAAAACGATTAACAAGTCATGAAAAGTCGTGAAAGATTTGTCTATATGATCTAGTTCGGATCTTTCAAAAGTTATCACTACATCTTCATATTTTTTCGCAAGAAAATAGCAGAGGATTATATTGTATTGTATTTCTAGCTTTCTAGTTTCCTTTTCTTCCGGGACTAAAATAGAGGCTCTTTTAAATGTTGATACTGCTCGGTAAAGATCCATTTCTTTTGCAAAAGCAAGAGCAATTAAATATTCTTTTCCCCATTCCTCTCGTTTTTCAGCATCAGAGATAGGAGCAAAAGCAGGTTTGAGCTCATCTAGGTATTTTTCTTCTAGTCTATAGTTAATTTGAGGCTGGATTTTATCTTGTACACGATAACAACTACAACAAAGTAGTAAAACAAAAAGGCATATCCTATTCATCATCGTAAGATTTAATCTTTTCCATAGCTTCATCGAACTCTGACTCTAAAACAGGTGCGCCAGTTTCTTCTCTAAAATAATCTTCTTGTTTTCCTGTAATGTCTTGAAGATCTTCTAAAGAGTTTAAAATATGGGGCCTTAAGAAAATAACAATGTTGTTAAAGGAATCAACATTATTATTTAAATTGAACGCAGCTCCAATTAATGGGAGACCACCTAAACAAGGAAGGCCGGATTTTTGCCTGTCTTTAGTTTGAGAAACTAAGCCAGTTAAGATTAAAAAGTGCTTATTGGGAACATGGAAGGTAGTATCCAAGCTTGTTTTATTGGTTGTTACACCTTGTACATTTCCAACATTGAGAGTAATGCCACCACCAGTGTCAGTTGAAGACCTAGATAAAGACAAGTTTAAGGTAACTATGTCAGAGTTTCCAAGAACTGGTGTAATTTCCAAATTGGTACCGATATCTCGGTATTCAATATTGGTAGTATTAACAACGTTATTTCCTTGGTTGGTGACAAAAGATCCAACAAAAGGGATGTTTTGACCAATAAATAAAGTCGACTTCTTACTGTCTTGTGCAAACACTTTTGGGGTAGTTACAATAATAGTCTCGCGGTCATTTTGCAGAGCCTTCATTAAGGATCCCATAGAGACAAAAGAGGCTCCCTTATGGAAAATCACATCTCCTATTGCGCCGAAACTAAATCCACTATTGGCAAAAGGTATCGTAGTTCCTTGAGGTGTATTAGTAGCATTTATACTTTGAAAGTTAGTAGAAAAAGCATCTGTTGTAGAATTGGCATTACTAATACTTGTAGCCGCTTTATCTTTCCACTTTCCTTTTCCAAGCCAATCTAGACCAAACTCCAATGAGTTAGAAAGAGAAGTCTCAATGACCAACACTTCAATAAATACTTGCTTTAAGGGAATATCTAAACTTTTAATCAGCTCCCTTAGTCTTGCTAAAGTTTGAGGGTCAGCTGTACATAAAAGAGAGTTAGTGACTTCAATCCACTGCACAGCATTAATAGCATCTAATAAAACTTGGTTTTGAGGAACTTTTGATTCTGATAAATCTTTTGCAATAGACCTAAGGGCTGCTCTAATAGATTCTCCTTTATGGTATTGCAATTTGTAGACTAGAAAGCTGGTTTGCTCACCAGGTTGTATTGTAGGTTCAATATGAGGAGCGATGCCATCAACTACATCTACTTCTCTTAAAAGCCCTTTTACTTTTTCCAGTGTTTGTGGATCAGCTGTAATGATAAGAGACTTATTAGCCTCTACCCATCTAGCATTATTTAAGGCTTGGTATAAAAGAGGGTCGGAAAGCCCCGTCATTTTTAAATTATCAGCAAAATCTTCTAACTGCTTTTGTAGTTCAGTTCCGCTTAAATATTTTGGTTTGTAAACAAAGAAGGTCTCACCAGCTGGTCCCATTTCTACTCGACCTGCTAAGCTTTTGACATCAAACTTTTCTACTAAGGCTTGCGCCTTTTCTAAAGAAGTCGGATCCCCAGTAAACAATAGAGAGTTGGTTTCAGGAACATACTTCATGCTCTCTAATGTTTTTAAAAAGTTTTTGTCAGATGTGCCAGATCGTTTTAAGTCTTTTAATATTTGTCTGATAGATGCTTGAATCTGATTTCCTGAAGCATTTTTGAGTTTATACAAAAGAAATGTAGTTTTGCCTATTTGTTGAATAGGTCCTTGGGCATTTTCATCATCAATATTTTGTAAAATAACTTGCAGCTTTTTTATAGCTGAAGGATCTCCAGTAAAGATAAGAGTCTGAGTAGTGTCGGAGTAGCGCATGCTTTTAATCAGATTAACTAAAGCTGAGTCACTTAAGTCTGATTTTTTTAAATTTGAAACAAGTTCATTCAGTGATTTTTGCAATAGTTCAGGCGGTAAGAATTTAGGTTTGTACATAAATAAATCTGCCCGCTTACTATCATCTCTGATAACGTCAAACTTATTTAAAATTTCTTTTGCCTCTTGTATTGCTTTAGAATCACCTGTAAGCAAAATGGAGTTAGTCTCTCTTACCCATTTTGCATTGTCCAATACTTTAATTAGCTCACTATCTTTTAGTCCTGTAGATTTTAAGTTGTCTGCAAAACGCTCCAAATCCTCTTCAATTAAAGCGCCAGATACATTTTGCAGCTTGTAAAGAAAATAAGCAGAAAAGGATTGTTTCTCTACTTCAGGACTATCAAAAGAGTTTAAAATTTCCTGAACTTGGTTGAGCGCATCTTGTGTTCCAGAAAACATTAGCGATCTAGACTCAGGTACATAGCGCATAGACCGGATAGCAGCTACTACTGGCTCATTTTTTAGGCCTGATTTGCTTAAGTTCAGTGTTACTTGCTTTAAGTATTCTTCAGCTCTTTCTCTGCTGACATACTTTAAAGGATGGATCCAGTACGTTGCTTTGGCATACTGAGCTGTTTCTTTTCCATCAACATCTTGTAAAAGAGCTTCCAACCGTTTTAATGATTCAGGGTCGCCAGTAAATAAAATAGTTTGTGTGGATTTTACATACTTTCCGCTATCAATAGCTCTTATTAAAGCAGGATCAGATAGTTGTGAATCTTCTAGGTTTTTAGCAAGGTCTTTTAGTGATTCTAAAATCTGATCACCAGTAAGGTAAACAGGACGGTGAACTAAAAATTGACTACTAATAGGCAGAAGACCATCGACTTGATCAAAACTAGGTAGGAAATTTTGAAGCTTTTGAACTCCACTTTGAGGTCCTGTAAAAAGCAGGGAATTAGAATCTTTTAAGTATTTCATCGAGTCAATAGTCTCAATAAGATCCTGTTCAATCACATCAGCTTTCTTTAAATCTTTTACCATGGAGTTGAGAGCGTCAATAAGACCCTGTGAAGTCGTCTTCTCGATTTTGTACATCCAAAATGTTTTTTGCCTTCCCTTTACGTCACTATCAGAAGCATTGTCAATGCTATTTAAAATCTCTCTGATTTTTTCAAATGTTACGGGGTCGCCAGTAAATAATATTGATTGTGTGGAAGGAATTACCTTTGCATTTTGCAGTGACTCAATAAGGGTTTGGTCCGTGTATTTAGAAAGGGCTAGATTTTTTGCGTATTCGTCAATGGCCTTTTTTGTGGCTGAAATACTTAAAAATTGAGGCTTATAAATAAAAAAGCGAGTTGACTCTGAAAAAGCAGCTTTGCCTGGAGCATCTAAACTCAATAGAAACTCTTTTACTTTAGCTAAAGAGGCTGGGCTACCCATAAAAAGAATAGAGTTTGTCTCAGGGATAAATTTCTGAGTCTCGATTGTTTCTATAAGGTCTTTATCAAGAACGCCTGATTCTTTTAAAGTACTTGCAATATTGGAAAGTGCCTTGACAAGCTCCATTGCGTTTTTTTCTTGCGCTTTATAAATAAGAAGATTTTCTCCTTTTACACGCTTACCTTTTGTTTTTGCGTCTGGCTCTACATCTAAGTTACTGAAAATAGCGATTGCTTTTTCTACAAGTCGAGGCGTTGAAACAATGTAAATTGTGTTGGCGATATCATGTGGCACTAAAATGAATGGACTTCCTTGAGACAGGGGGGCCATAAGCTGGCTTGCCAAGCTGATTAGATATTCAGGCTGGTTAAAACGAACTTTGTAAGGCTCAATCTCCAAAGGGGTCTCAGGAGAGTCTAGATTTTCAATAAGGGATTCCACCTTTTCTAGGTTAGTCGTGATGTCTGTTAGGATTATTTGCCTAGTTTCCGGTAAAACATCTAGAACTGCTTGAGCAGATATCATGGATTGAATAATAGCTGCAATAGACTCTACAGAAGTGTTCTTTACTCGAAATACTTTAGTGATAATAGGAATTTCAGGATTAAGCTCTTCGGTAGAAGAAGACACATGCGCTAGTTGCTTTACACTATCTGATTTAGTAATAAGAAGACTTCCTTCTTGCTCTAGTAAGTTCAATCCATGAATTCTTAGTGTCTGTATTAATGTAGACATTAAGTTTTCACGGGTAATAGGCTCATCGGAAACAACAGTGATAGTTAAATTTGCAAGTTCATTTTCATCATAGATGAAATTAGTTTTGCAAATTTTCCCAACAAACTTAACATACTCGAGCAAAGAGACATTTGTGTAGTTAATGGTAAAACCATTTTCCTGAGCGACTATGCTTTCAGGTAAAGAAAGGGAACTAAAAAAAATAATAGAAAAGATAATTTTACGAAAAACATTTTGCATTTTTAAGAAACCATAAAAGCATGCGTTTTGCAATTTTGCTGCACTCTTACTAAAATCGTAAAATACTAATCTAATAATTGCAATCTTTCATAGAGCTAAAAAAAAAATTACACCTTTTCTTTTTACTATCATATTTGATTTATTTAAATCACTTTTATTTAAAAAACTGAACAATCAGTTTTTTGTGGGAATTACACGTCAATTCTTTGAAGAATATTTAATTGAGATCTTTGTCTTGTTATATTCTTAACACTTTTTTTCAGATAATCTTTAGAGATCAGCCCTTGCACAAAAAACTTTGATTTAAAAAATTCTATGGAGCGCAATTGCCGTTGAGTTCTTTTGAGATTTGATATCTTGCTTGCTTAGAATTTCAGACAAGATTTTTTCTGACTGTACTTGTGGAGATAAAAAAATATAATCGGAAATAGCAGTATCAAAAGAAGGTATTTCTTTGGAATTCATAGAGCAAAGTAATAATAAATCAGAACTTTTCCAATTAGCAGCAGTTTCTAAAAAAGAGGAATCACTACTTTTTCCAATGGGGTCATTGGGAGTTGTTAATGCTTTATAGTTAGAACTGTCAGAAGGCAAGTGATACAAAGAGCTATGGGCACAAGAAATGAATACCATGCGATCTTTTTCTGGTATAAGCAATAAAAGAGAAAGTCCAAAAGAGTTGGGGTAAGTTTGTTTATCAAGTGCTACAAATCTGTTAATAGTATGCGTGAAAGTAAGTGGGTGAAATTCATTTTGCTGATTTTCTATAAGGGTATGTATCATCCCTTTAAGAGCAGCAATAGGAAGGAGAGTAGACAGTCCTTCTTGTAAAGGTTCTGCTATTATAACTAAGTACTGATCATTGGGCAGCTTGTGAAAGTCATACAGCGCTCCTGTCATAAACTCTGCTTTTTGCTGAGAAAAACCAATTTCAATTTGTGGCCATGTGGGAGCTTTTTGTGAAAAGAAATCCTTTTTTAATGAGAGAAAACTATCGAGTGTCTTGTTATCTAAAGAAGTGGGTATTTCATCGCGTGTTTTCTTTAAGAAAAGGGTTATTTCACTTATTACATCTACTATATCTTGATAGCGATCTTGTGGATTTACCATTAAAGATTTTTCAATAATCTTCTGAAGAGATCCAGGCAAAAAAGATAGATGGATAACGCCATGCGAAAGTCTTCCTAAGATGAGTTCATAGGCAATAATTCCCAATGAGTAAATATCCGATGAAAAAGATACTTTATTAGGATTTTCTTTTTGTTCAGGGCTCATGTAATTTGGCGTGCCTATCAGACGAGATTTTTTAGATGTTATTTCTTCTTCTTGATGAAGCTGGGCTATGCCAAAATCAATGACTTTAACTTTACCAGACTCTGTAATGAGGATGTTTTCAGGTTTTAAGTCTCTGTGGATAACTCCATGAGTATGTAAGTGTAATAAGGCATAAGCTACTTGGAGTATAATATCCAGAGCTTTGGTCTGCGATAAAGATTTTTGTAGAATAAATTGCCTTAAAGAAACACCCTGAACAAACTCCATAGCAATATATAATCCTTTCTCCCACTTTCCTTGGCCAAAAACTTTTATAATGTTGGGGTGGTCAGTCATGGAAATGATTTCAGCTTCCTTTAAAAATCGTGAGACCATTTCTTTGTTGGTGATATATTTAGGCGACAAAATTTTTACAACTAAAGGCTCGTGAGTTTCAGGATGACTTGCAAGGTATAAAATACTCATGCCACCTTTACTAAGAGGGCTTTCAATACGATAGGGTCCAATTATGGATGGGGTGGCGAACGATACATCTTTAGTTAAATGAGGCTTAGTGTTTTGATGATATATATTTTCTTTAGTCATTCTAGAAACAGTTTAAGGAAGAAGTTTCTTCAAGTCATTTCAGTTATGCGAACGCCAAAAGCTTCGCCAACTTTTACGAGTTCGCCTTTCCCAAGGTAATTTCCATTTAAAGTTAAATCAATGTCCTGTTCAATATTGTGAGGTAGATCAATCGTCTCTCCCTCTTCTAAGGTCATTAACTGCTTAAAAGGGATTTTAAAAGAACCTATTTCAACATGAAGGTTTAAAGGAAGGTCTTGCTCTTCCTCATTTAACGCTTCATCTTTTGGCTCTTCTTCAGAAAAAGCTGCCCCTATGATTTTTATTTTATCTTGTTTTAATTTTGCTTGGAATAGGGGAGTATTTTCCAGTTGGAGAAGGACAAATCCTTGATGTAGTTTGCTATCATAATAAGTTTTATCTAATAAAATAACGTCACCGAGGGTAATCGTTTCTAATATATTTTCACTTATGGCTGTTTCAGCAATAAGAGCCTTAAAATTAAGGCTAAAGGATTCTGTAACAGGCAATTTGGTAAAATCAATAGCACTTTTAATCTGATTATCCCAAGAGTCAATAAAACCTTTTGTTAGAAAAACTTTTGCAAAACATGTTTGTTGCAGATAGGTAATTTGCAAGTCGATAACAAGACAGGCTTCTTTTATTTCCGTTGTTTCTTGAGCAATTTTAAAGGAAAGGCCTTGGCAAAGGTCATCTTGCTCTACGATATCGAGGGTTTCAAGAACCATGTATCGATAAAAGCCTTCCTGAAGCAGTTCAGAAGAAAAGCTGCTACCTTCCCCTTTTTTGAATAAAGCCCAGGAGATAATTTTAGAAATTTCCTCTTGATCCATGAACAAGTAACAATTTTCTAAAACTGGCTGAGTTGCAATTTCAATAAAAAAGTTTTCACTGTTAGAAAGACTTTCAAATTCTTCAGGAGTTAGCCAATAGCTTTTTAAAGGTTCAATTTTGAAGTCTTCCAACTCAAACTTCTCGGAAAATTTCTTGCTAAAGCTATTCCAAGAAAACGCATCGATTCCTACTGGAACTTCTACAATATTCTGTATTTTTTCTTGTATCTGTGTATTCCAAAGCGTTGTCATTTTACTTTCCTAAATCTTCTCCAGACATATCTCCACCCGATGCAGATCTTTTTCTTCGAAAAAGCGGTCTTGTTGTTTCGTGGGCAGCTTCTAGTCTACCTATTCTAAAGTTTAAGTTTGATTTCTGAAAAGCTTCCATTAAAGATTCCATATTAGCATTAAAAATGGTCACGGCTTCAGGAGAACCAGTTAAGCGAATATTAAAAGAATCTGGAGCTGTAGCATATTTTTCCAATACTACTGAAGAGCCAAAAAAAACGGAATTTTCAAAATTAGCACTGGTCAAGTCAATTTGCGTTTGCATAATCCCTTCTTTAGCGCTCATAATTACCATTCTTCCAACCATCTGTTCAAATAAAGGAGCAATTTCAGGATTTAAAAAGACTTTTACTGAATTGGTAATTTCAGAGGCCTTTTGCACAATTTCAGCTGGCATTGCAATAGGAAGAGAAGGAAGTGGTGTTTCCGTTTCTTTTTTCTTTTCTTCTGGTTCTTCCTTTGCCTTAGGCGCCTCTACGTCTTTTTCTGATTCAAGATGTTTTTGCTCTATACGTTCATCCGGCTTTGGAGGTAGGTAAGTTGTAACTTTTGCTTCTTTAGATTCTGTCGGATGTTTAGGTGAAACAGGTTTTTTCTTGTCATATTCCTTTGCCTCTTCCATACCGCCTTCTTTCGAAGATATAGACTTTTCTTCTTTTCCCAGCTCTGACTTTTGTTCTACGCCTTTAACTGGCTCTTGCTTTTCAGCAGGTCCCTTATCATAAAAGGTTGTTTCATAAGGGGAAGGCTTTTTTTCTTCAGGAGCAGCTTTAGACTCTGTTTCTTTTTCAAAGTGTTGTCTAAATTTTCTTCTTTTCTTTTCTTCTGGATCTACTTCTCTGGCTCTTTCTACCTTCTTATGCTTTTCTGCAAATTCATCAGCTCTAGAAGTTTTTCCTTTATCATCTGGTGGTAGTGGTCTCATTGGGCCTATCATCCTTTTCTTTGCTCCTTATACTTATAGATTAATCATTCAAGATGATTTTTTCTTCTTATTTTTACGGGAATACAAGGCAGCTCCAATTTCATCTTGCTCCGCAGCTTCTTTTCTTGTTTCTTCTTTTTCCATTTCGCTCATCCATTCCTTTTTATGAGTAGTAAGCTTTTCGACATCTTTTTGTTTTTGGTATAAGTCTTTTTTGGCAGCTTCTACCTGTTCTTCCGCTAACCTTACCTGTTTTTTTTGGGCATCGACTTGCTTTTCTTTCTCTGCTAGACGCTCATCTACGACTTCTTTGTAGCGCTTCATTTGTTGAATTTTATCTGTCCTTTCACCTTGATCTAGAGCTTGTCGTAACTGATGAAGCTTTTCCAGTTTGTGTTTTAATACTTTATCCCTTTCTCTCTCTTTTTCTTTTAACTTTTCTTCTTCCTCTAAAAGTTGTTTTTTCTTTTTTTCTAAAATACGGGCAGCTTCTTGAAACCGCCTTTCTTTGATCTCAACTAACTCTTGAAGAGGGTAGTCAGCGCTCATTAAAATAGATTTTTAAGCAGGTTAAGAGTTTCTTCAAAACTAGACTTCTCAAGAACGCCTTGCTTTAAGAACTGATTGACTTTATCAATGTATTTGATGGCAAAGTCAGCATCTTTGTCAGAGCCAGGTTTATATTCTCCAATTCGAATCAGCAATTCATTTTTTTTGTAGTTTGCTAACACTTCTCTTATCTTTCCAATAACTTGCTGGTGCTCTTTGTCAGTAATATGCGTTAAAATACGTGAGACAGATGATAAAACGTCAATAGCAGGGTAATGGTGTTGCCTCGCTAAGTCTCTAGACAAAATGATGTGACCATCTAGAATGGATCTTGTTTCGTCAGCAATTGGCTCATTTAAGTCATCTCCAGCTACCAATATAGTATAAAATCCTGTGATAGAGCCTTTGTCTGAGTTTCCAGACCTCTCTAAAAGTTTAGGAAGGGTGGAAAATACAGAAGGGGTAAATCCAGCTCTAGCAGGGGGTTCACCTGCTGCAAGGCCGATCTCTCTTAAGGCCCTTGCATATCTAGTAACCGAGTCCATCATTAAAATGACGGATTTGCCTTGGTCGCGAAAATATTCAGCAATGGCCGTTCCTACATAAGCTGCATTAATTCTCAGTTGAGGGGCTTGATCAGAAGTGGAAACTATCACTACAGATCTTTTCAGACCTTCTTCTCCAAGATCATTTTTAAGAAACTCTCTTACTTCTCTTCCCCGTTCTCCAATCAGTGATATAACATTAACGTCTGCTTTAGCATTTTTGGCGATCATTCCTAAAAGTGTTGACTTACCGACACCTGCAGCTGCAAAGATACCTACTCTTTGTCCTTTACCACAGGTTAAAACTCCATCAATACTTTTTATTCCAACAGATAATGGCTCATCAATAATAGAGCGCTTTAATGGATCAGGAGGCGGAGCAATTACAGGGACACTTTCAGGTAAGTCTTCAATAGGTCCTAAAGTATCTTCATCCATGGGTTTTCCCACACCATTTAAAACGCGACCTAAAAGTTTAGGACCTACTTTAATGTGTAAAGGTAGTCGCATTGGGATTACTTCAGATGAAGGCCCTATACCAGACATTTCGCCTAATGGCGACAAGAGTACTTCATCTTTAGTAAAGCCGACTACTTCAGCAACTAAAGGATCTCCCTCTCTTTTAATTAAGCAAACTTCGCCTAGTTTAACTTGAGGGATTACTGCCTTAATCAGCATTCCGATTGCCTCAGTAATTCTTCCATGGACAGTTGTCAATTCAACATCTTCCAAGTGAGAAATCAAATTATCTAAGGGAGATTTAGGATCCATAATTATAATTGGATGTTAATCATCTGTTTTAATACATCAATAGTTTTACTTAGCAAAATAGAAGCGTATTCTAGATTTTGCTGTGCCTGAGCCAGTTTTACTTGTACCAGCATCATATCACCAGGATTAAGCTGGCCTTCGTTATCTTTTAAATCAAGTAAAGCCTGTTGGGCTTCATGTAATTGATTTTCCCCATTTGTGACAAGTCCTATAAATCTTTCGACAGGGCTTGCTCCCGAAGGAATGTTCATGGGGGTGGCAACTTGAGCTCCCATTTTATTAGAAGCTGCCATTAAATGAGTATTTGCTTCCGATAATTTATTTCTAAGAAGATGCTCTTGAGATCGCTTAAACTTAAGATTAGGCGTTTGCAGCATCTTTTTGACATTTTCGAAATTTGAATGGGTAGTATTTACCTGGGCTAATAAGGAGTCTAATGTTGGTTGATTAGCTCCTTGCAGTCCTCCTTGTGCAAGTTCCATAGGACTTACTCCGGATGTACCTTGTGGGGCTGCTCCAGGGGTTTGCCCAGGAGCTTGCTGCATATATGAATCAAATTGCGATTTATCCGGCGTTAATTTTGGTTTTTCCCCAGTGGGTTCAATAGGACCGCCAGGGCCAGTAGGGGGAGGTGTTTGTTCTGCCATATATTATTTTTGTTTTTTCATTCCTTCGACAGGAGTAGGTGTTTTTTTGATAAATTTTTCCACAAAATCAAGAGCTGAAACAGAAAGATTCTTAATAAGTGAATCACTGGATTTTGCAGTTGATTCTAAAATCTTTTCGGCTTCGTTTACCCCTTTAGGAGTAAAGCTTAAACTCAAGCCTAAAAATGTTTTAGCCATTTCATTTTCAGGTTCTTCTTTTAAAACACTTTCAAAAAGTTCTACAGCTTGCTTAAGCTCTAGTTTGTGTAAGTGTAAATAGCCTATGCCTACTTTAGGCAGGGTGCTTTTAGGATCTAATAGCTCAGCTGCTTTAAAAAGTTTTCGTGCGGCATCTTCGTCTGCTTGATTAACAGCTATAAACCCAGACTCTAAAAGCAGTATAAAATCTTCTTTGTAACCTTGAATAAAAGACATACTCCCTCAGATTACTGGGTTTTCTGGTTACGTACCGCATTATTAATAACGGAATTAACCTGTGAAATTAAGTTAGAAATTGACTCACCAATCTGAGTTACTTGGGCCATTTGAAATTGCACAAGCAAAAATTGACCAGGAGTTGCCTGACTCATAGAGGATGCTAGTTTTTTTACTTGCTGAACCAAGCTTGACTGTAATTTTGCATAAGCTTTAATCAATGATGAAAATGAGAGTGTTACTCCAGGGAGTTTTGCCATTAGTTTCTCCTTTAAAGTTTTAAGATTTGGCGATTTTATTTAATACTTTTCGAAGGGCCGTATAACCGTGAAGAAGGCTACCTAATTTATCAAAGTCTTCTTCACCCTGACCCGATCGCATTTTTGTTTTAAGCTCTTCAATTCTTTTTTCGGCGAGTTCAATATATTTTTTCCCTTTGTCGGAATCATTTTTGATTTCTTCTTCCAAGTCAAAGGCAAACTGTTCAGGTTCTTTTTTTTCTAATCCGTACATGCTGTCCTTTTTTTACGGGTTATAATCGATTTTATATTTTAGGCCATCTTTTTCAAGTAGAATCATATTTTTCTGGATGGATGTAATGTCCATGCCATCTAGTGAATCGCCTAAAGTTAGAATTTGTCCATTAATTACCACGCTATAATTATTGCTGTCATACTTTGCATAACCTGTTATTTGATAGTTCGCGGTTAAATTAATTCTGGCAGAAGACTCGCTGGAACCTACTGCTATATTTTGCACAGAACGTATTCCGGGTATCTCTTCTAGTTGTGCAACAGTATCTTGATATTTTCGGTTTTCCTTTTCATTAAAAAAACCAGATAAGGTTAAAGCACCATTGTTAAGTTGAAATAAAATACCATCCAATCCATTTGACTGTAAAATTGCTTGTACTTGCATAGTTAAATTTTGTTCAACATATACTTTATTTTCTAGCTTATCTAAAAAAGGAAAGTGGGTATTTAAATAATCATCTAAGTTATCTTTCTCTTCATTAGTTGCAAGATATCCGGAAATGATAAAATGACCTGCTTCTGTGGCGTAGACATTAATTCCTTTCCAGTCCGCATTTTCTACTAAAACATCATTGATGTTTTTCCAAATATACTCATCAATGATGATGTTATCTTCTACAGAGTAAATAAAGGGGAGTGCTTTTAGATCATAAAGCAGCTCTTGTTGATCAACCTTAGTAAGTACATGTCCTGTTAAAAAAAGTTTTCCGGTGGCAGGGTTATAAGAAAACTCAACGTCATTGTATTTTTTTAAAGCTTCATGAATTTTTTCTACCGGTTTTTTGGTAACAACTTCCATTTTTTGACTTTTAAAAAGAGAAAAAAAGCTTAAAAACACAATTAGTAAAGTAACCACACCGCCAATGGCAAGGGCTATATACTTTGTAGGTATGATGCTTTCTTTCCAATCAGTGGGGAGTACTTCTTCTTCAGGCTCTTCCTCTACTTCTTCCTCTGGTTCAACTTCTTCAAAAGCTGCATAGGCAGGCGAGTAGATTGTTTCTTGAGCTGCTTCCTTATCTAAAATAACAAAAGTAGTTGTTCCGCAGGCAATGAGATCTTGTGAGGTTACATGCTTTAGTTCTTCGATAAGAACCCCGTTAAGCCTTGTTCCATTTTTGGAATGGAGATCTTCAATGGTAATAATTCCTTCACTGTCAATTGTTAGTTTGGCGTGGTTTCTGGATACGCTTAAATCTTGAAACACAATCTCACAGCTATTAGGGTCTTTGCCGATTAAATAGGTCTTATTTTTTTCCAATCCAATCTCAGCGCCTGCATTAGGCCCTGAAATCACTTTAAGAAGCAAGGGGGTATCCCCAATTAAATGAAAAGGAACTTCTTCTTCGGATTCTTCAAAGATGGTGTCATAGGCATTTCTCGCCTCGGGTTCTACTTCAGACTCGCTATCAGGCTCATTTTCTTCAGCAGAAAATTCTTCAGGCTCTTCTAGAGAACTGAAAATGTTGTCATAGCTACTTTCATTTTTTTTTTCCTCTGTCTTTTCGTCTTCTAAAGATGATTCTTCAGAAAAAAGAAAGAGTGTTTGTCCTATGCGAACTCTATCGCCCTCTTTCAAAAGGGTTTTTCCTGTAAATTCTTCTTCGTTGATCAAGGTGGGGTTGATACGGCTTAGATTTTTTATAAAAAATCCTTCGTCACCAAGAGATATTTCAGCGTGCTTGCGGGATACAGTAGCATCTTCTAAAACATAATCTGTCTGGTCGGGATCTCTTCCAATAATCCAAAGATTCCCTTCTTTAAAATCTAAAACGAGTCCCTGTAGTGGACCTTCTTCTGCAATAAAGTGTGCTGCCATTTTTTTACAATATCGCTTGGTTTATTTTCTTTTCAAATTTTTCCACTTCTTCCCTCCAGTAAAACAGGTAGTTGGTGAAATCCTCAATAGTATTTTTGAATTCGGCGTAATTTGTGTCATAGGACAATATAGAAGAGAGTGTCAAGAATTTCTCTTGTTGATCTAATCCTATTGCACTTTCTCCTGTTCCTTGCCCCAGTAAATTAGCTTCC
>JASFVE010000044.1:0-15479 GCA_050049995.1 Chlamydiota bacterium
TTTTACCACAACAATCCCAATTGGAGCACGTGCAAAATCAGTAGTCCCTGTTGCTCCTTTATGAAAAATCACTTTATTTTTAAACTGCTTTTGCCAGCTTGGAAAGGAAATATTAGCCCCTAATCCTGCTGTTTCAGTTTGTTCATACCAAGTAGTTCCAATAACTGTATCTCCATTGCTTTCTATAGCAAGATAGCCATAAATGGCATCCCAAAGTCCCATTCCATTAATAGGGATAACGTAACCGATAGGGGTTGTGCTACCAGAAATATTTTGAGGAGAGTTATTAGGTAAAATAGCATAGACAAGTTTAAGGGGAAGGTCAGCAAAACCATCTTTTTTGTTTTCTTCTAAGTATTTGGTTAAATCAATTCCTTTTTCTTGAAAAGTATAAGTACTTCCCTCGTTATCAGTTAAAAATGGTTGAATGCGAATTTGATATACTTTTAGGATTTCATTACTTTTTGCTTTTACAATAGAAGGGGAGGGGATAAGTATCTGTTCTTTTTCTGAAAAAATGGCCGGTACATACTTGTTATCTTCTTGAACAAGAAAGTAGCCATCTGGACTTAATAAACTAGCTGAAATCATAAGCTGCTTGCTTCGGTCAAGCTCCTTGGCTTCATCTTGTTTAGGCTTTAGAACACTTGCTAATATAGCTAATATAAGAGCGCAACTTGAGCAAATAACAATAATAAAAATCATTGTTCTGCTGTTATGAGATTTTTCTACTTTGGGTGGTTTTTGTTCAGAGGAGGACACGCTTTTTCCTCCTATAAATACGAACATTATAGAAATCAAATAAAGGCGCAAATACATTTGCAAATAAAATAGCCAACATAACACCTTCTGGGTAAGCTGGATTAATTGTTCTAATAATAATGATAAGTGCACCTATCAAAATGCCATACATCCACTGTGAAGATCGCATAGAAGGTGAGGATACGGGGTCTGTTGCCATAAAGACTATCCCAAAGGCTATGCTACCAATTAGAAAATGTTTATAAAAAGGGAAGTCAAAAACAGCTCTATTCCAAGCTCCAGAGTCGACCCCAAAAGTAGTAGATGCAAAACTAGCAAGTAAGGAAGTAGCTAACACTCCTATAATAAACCCAAACATAGTTCGGAAAGAACCTACCTTTGTAATTAAGAGAAGAAGCATGCCTATGATACAAAAGAAAATGGAAACTTCTCCAAATGATCCTAGTTTATTTCCCCAAAATAAATTGCCATCACTAAATAAGTTTAGCCCATACTTAAGTTGAATGAATTTTTCAGCAAGTGGGAAATTATCAACAGCAAGTCCAAGTCCTCCTTGTTCGAAAGGAGCAGTAACAAATTCTCTTAATTGATCAAGAGTAAGGTCCGAAAGATTGCGAACAGCATCGCTTATACCAGATGACCATTTTTGAAAATAACTGTTAATGTAGGGAAAAATTTCTGTCTTTATCCCTAGGTGGTGATTGGCAATAGTATCAATATGAATTCTTTTAACTTCTCCTGGGAGATTAAAAATTGCTAAGCTTGTTTCTTGAGAGATGGCATCAGCGCCGCTTAAATTAGCTTGATTGTTCATTTGTATAATACTTTGGGATACAGTGTAGTTATCTCTGCCGGCCCAAACCTCACCAGTCATATAAGCGGGAAATCCAAAATATAAAAATGTTCGGCAAGTTAGAGCGGGGTTTAAAATGTTCATACCCGTTCCTCCAAAAACTTCTTTGCCGATTACTATCCCAAGAGATACTCCCACAGCAACCATCCAGTAAGGCAAGCTTGGAGGTAAAATTAAAGGATATAAAAGTCCACTAACTAAAAAACCTTCAGAAATTTCGTGCCCTTTTACTGTAGCAAAAATAAATTCCCATAGTCCTCCGACAGCATAAGAAATAAGTAAAACTGGAAGAAAAGAGAGAAGCCCTTCTGTTATAATCGAAACTATTCTTCCATTTTCTGAGATAAAAGAGAAATAACCGGAAAAAGAAGAGGAAGCTTCTATGAATTCTTTCATCAACAAATAGTTGCCACTACTATATACATAGGCCTGGACTCCACTATTCCAAATAGCCATGATAGTGCAGGGGATAAGAGCAAAGACAACTATAATCATCCATCTCTTTAAATCGACGGCATCTCTGATGAAAGGAGGGTGTTTAGTATTTATCTTGGGTTCAAAACAAAAAGTATCAATTGCACGAACAAGAGGCGCAAACTTTTTCAGTTTTGGTTTTTTTTCTACCCACTCAACTTGTTTTTCTAGAATTTTTTTTAGCATGGTATTAGACCTCAAATTAAAACCTACTTAATAAAAATAATTTTTTCAAGATTCTTTACTTCGATCTTTAAACCAATTTGATTATGCTAGTAAGTCAGGTATCGTGTTTTGTATGGTTAAAAAAGGGATTTTTTTTGTTATTTTTTTGAGTTTGCTTGTTTTTAAGAGCGAAATTTATCATTTTAGCTTTCAAAAGGTACTAAGATATTTTGTTCGATCAAGTCTTAATGCTTCGCTAACTTATGAATCTTGCCACAAAACATTAGATGGCTGGGTTTTAAAAAATGCTCAAATCACAAGAAAAGACAATTATACATTTTCTACTGAGAGTTTGAGTGTTTCTTATAAAGCAAACCTTAAAGCATTAGATTTCTTTGTTCATGTAGATGCTGTAGATTCAAAAGTTGAACTGCTAAAAATTCCTTCTTTTACAAAAGCCAAGTCAAATAGAGTTCATGTCTCTTTTTCCTGCAAAAATACGGAAGTGTTTTTGGATAAAGACAAGGTAATGGTTGATTGTTTTACCGAGCCTTTTTCCAGTAATAAGAAAGTTATTGTAAGGCAATTCCACAACAAGGAAGATGCCTTGTTAACTGTGAATATTACTGCTCAAAAAGAAAATAAGCTTGCTGAGGTAAATTTTCAGCACTTTGACCTTACATTCTTTCAACATTTTAAAGATTTCTTCTATTCTGATTTGCAAGGATCTGCTAATGGATTTGCCGTGCTACGATATAATGAAACCATTAACTATCTTTTTTATAATCTTTGTATTGAGGATTTTGTATCAAAAGGATTATCGGCAGATATTTGCCTTTCAGCAAAAAAACTTTTTCTTGAAGGGGAATATCCTACTTTTCAAGGAAAGCTTAACAAGTGGGTTCCTTCCCTTTTTATTCAAAAACTGAGGGTAGACTCTAAAATTGAAGAAGGGAAAATTCATGTAAAAGGCGAAAATGTTTTATCCGACTTATCGGGAAAATTTTCTTTTAATCCTGGTATTGGACCTAAATGGGATTTCGAAGGAATAGGGAAAAATAAAAAAGATGATTTCCATTTTTCTACTTCAGGAAAAGGCTTTTTTCACAGTTTCTTTGCAAATTGGCTAAAAGGCACTGTTAATTTTAACAACGCTGCTGGCCTTACTTTCAATTTGGAAGAAAAAAACTCTTTTTTATCCTTAGAAACTAAACTACATGAATTGGATTCTAATCACTTTGGCTGTCTACAAAAGCTTTTTGAGGTTTTTATAAGAGGCTTACCAAACGTTAAAGTAGATAAGGGGGTTTTTTCAGGTAACATTATAGCTCACTATTTTGAAAAGGGGTCTATTGAGTTTGCCTTTAGTGATTTCTTAGCTAAAGATTTAATAGCTTCAGTTGAATATAACAAGATAACTGCAAGTGAAGTACTTTTAAATGGCTCATACAGTTTGAAATCTCTGACTTCAATAAATGGGCAAATTGATATCGATCAGGGCTCTTTTTATGCCCTTACTCCGAATATACAGATAGACAATATCCAAGGAGCGTTAAAATTTTCTTCGGGAATAGTTCAGCCTTCTAAAGTAGACTTTAGCATTTATAATATCATAGGATCATGTACTGTTCATGGAGCTGTTGAAGATCCTACTATTGAAGCAAAACTTAAAGGAAAATGGGGCGATTTAGATCCTTTTATTGATGACACTTTAAAAGTAATCTCAGGGTATAGTTCCTTGCACTTTTACTCGGAACTTGCCGTTAAAAGAAGTGAAATTTCTGGTACCTTACAGTTTTTTGATGAAGAATCAGTACAAGATTCTTTCAGCTTCGAGCTAAATTTATTGGATAGTTTGAACAAGGAAAAAAAGTTTGTTAAAAAAATTCAGCATGGGTGGATAAAAGGTGCTAATATAGCCTTAGAAAGATTTACCTATGATCCTGAAATAAGTTTTCAGGGAAAGGCTAATTTTTTAGCAAGGCTGGATTCAAAAAAAGTAACAGCTGTTATCAATGCCAAAGACTTAATTGGCGATGCAAATTCATGGTACTTTACTTTAAAAAATATTGGTTATTCTACTAATAATGAGCTAAATACAAGCTGTTGCATTAACTTAGATTATTTTTTAGAGGAAAAAAAATTAAATTGTAGTTTTCCTATTGATAAGGGAGCGGTAACCGTCAAGAAATATCAAGTCTCTTTCGAAGAGATAATGGGATGTTTTTCACTGTCTGACGACAATATTACTCTACAGGTAGACAACACCCAATCAGAAAAAATTGATTTTGAAGGAGTTTTTTCCTTTCACTTAAAAGAAAAAGCATTGCAGATCCTAACTAATAAAATAAAAGGAGAGATAGAAGATTTAGAAATTTTTCTTCGACATTTTTCTATTAATCCTCTTGCTAATATCCCAGTTAAAGGATCATTCGAAAGTTCAAAAAATGGACTTTATTTATCAACAGTTTTACATGACGATACAGTTCCACTTAACTGGAAGGCTAAAATAGCTTTGAAAGATGTTAGTTATTCAATGTCGTCACAGGCAAACCTTCAGAAGTTAAAAGGAGTTTTTTCTTATAACTCATTTACTAAACAAGGGGGAATTAGCGATGTAACAGCTCGTATGTTTTTACACTCTTTAGACTCCCAAGAGGTATTTGATCTCTATGTTCCATATATTTTACTACAAGAAAATATAACTTTTGATGCAAGGCTTTCTAATTCACTTTGGGATGTTGTTCGTCTTAAAGGAGATGTTATAGCTGAAGAAAATGAGTTTAGTGTGTTGCTGGATAATGAAAAAACACACTTTTTTGGGACTAAACTACATGTGAATGAACTCAATTTTAAAAATTACAAATTGCAACGGTTAAAGATGTCTCCTGAGGTTGACATAGCGATGTTACCCGAGCAAATAAAAGTAATAAATCAAATTTTTACACCAGCAATTCTACCTACTGCAATCAATGAAATCCTTCCTGAAAAATTATCAGGAGTAATTGCTTGTAATGTAGCATTTGCTTCCAATGAAAAATCCTTTATTTCCTTAAATGGAAAAAACCTTCAAATAGGTCAAAATTCCTTTAATGAATTATCGTTAAAAGCAAACGGAGAAGGCAACTTTTGGAAAATTGTCAATGTTGCCTTAGATAACTATAGCGGTTCATGTGAGATACAAAAGGGGCAGGATCAATGGATTGTCTCTAATTGTTTATTGCAGCTGCCTTCTTTTGGAAAAATTGATATGAACTTCTATTTAAATGATAATTTTCAAGTTAATGGAGAGCTTACTAACCTGCAAATCAATGCCAGTCTTTTTCAGAGCCTTATTAAAAAAGATATAGATATCAAAGGGGACATTCAGGGTGTGGGCCGTTTTTCAATTGACCTTCCCTATGACAATAGAAAGTTACAAATAGAGACGGATATTGACCTACAAACAAGTGAACTAATTATTGATGATTTTGCTTTAAAAAATACAGGTTCCATGAAAATGTATTTTTCCTTGAGTGATGGCTTAGTAGTTAGAGGATTAAATATTCATGTGTTTCATCCTAAAGAAAAGTTTACTTGGCTAAACTGCAAAATAGGTAGGCTTTACCATAAAGCAAAAGAAGAAAAATGGTCTTATGAAGATTTGCAAGTATATTTACCCAAAAAGGGTATATCTCATTTAATAAAAGAAAATAAGTGGGGCCTTACCTTACAAGGAGTAAGTAAGTTTTTTGATAAAAATGATGATTTAGACTTTTCTACTAAGGGAGAATTTGATACTCAGACACAAACTCTCCACATGCAAATCAGTGAATATCAAATTCCTTCAGAGGATGTGCCTCATATATTTAGAGACATTGATCTATTCCTTTGTCCAGAAAACATTTCTGGGAGAGCTAGTTATCGACATCAGAATAGGTATCTGCCGTTTCATTTTCAGTTAGATTTTTCGGATAAAATAGAAGGAAGTCTTGTTTTTGAAGAAAAAGTAGATACCCCTCTTACGATTTTATTTAGGTTTGACCAGTCTTTAAAAATCTATTCAATTAATGGGTGTTTTGAAGGATTGGATGCCTGTTTCCACCAGGAGTCAGATGAAGAAGGCGCCCCATTTATAGGAAGTTTAAAGCTTGATTTAAGTAAGGCAAAGTTACTTTTCCCTGATCTAGTTAGTGAATTTTTTACTGAGTTAGATATGGGAAAAGGTTACGAATTGAGAGGGAAGCTTTTTCTAAAGCCGTTTCACTTTGAAGGTACTTTAAGTGGAAAAGACTGTGAGCTTGCTGGCTGTATTTTTAAAACAATGCTTTCTTCTATAGATATTTCTTCTGATGCTGTGAAAGTTGATGACTTTAAGATTAGTGACAGATCTGGCATTTACAAAATCGATAAAATAAATATAGAAAAATCTAAAGAAGGAAAATGGCTTTTTTCTATTCCATTAATATCCTTTAAAGAATTAAGGCCTAGCTTGCTTCAGAAAAAAGGCTCTCCTTTAGGAGAAATAAAACCATTGGTAGTACGAGAGCTTAATATTACTGATTTACATGGAGATTTAGAAGATAAATCAACCTTTGAAGGAAAGGGTGCTCTTTCCTTCATTAACTCTTTTAAAAGAGAGCATACAGTTTTTGATATTCCTGCAGATTTCCTCGGTAGAATTTTTGGATTGGATATGGAGCTGTTAATACCAGTAAGAGGAGCAATTGACTTTTCTATCCATGATGGAAAGTTTTATGTGGAAGAGCTTAAAGATTCTTTTAGTGAAGGAAAAAGGTCTAAGTTTTTCTTAGTTAATAAAAAAGATAGTCATACTGTAGATTTTAATGGAAATCTTAATGTCCATATTCAAATGAAGCATTTTGTATTATTTAAGTTTACTGAGCCCTTTATTTTGTGTATTGAAGGAAATTTGGGTAAGCCAGCCGTCAGCTTGAAAACTAAAAAAAGTTTTTTTTCTAAGAAATGAGTTTTATTTTAGACTTCATTTTTCCCACTTTTTGCCTTCATTGTGATGAAAGAGTTCAAAAATCTGTTATTTGTCCCCATTGCGCTCAATTTTTAAAGATTACTTCAGATGAATGCTTCTTTATTCGTCTTTTTGAAGAAAATCCAGTAACCAAGTTATTTGTTAATTATGTTAAGCATCATCAATTCCCGGAAGATATTAAAACTTTAAGTGCATTTATTATTTTAAAAATAGATCAGCTAAACTGGAACATGCCTAGCAAAATAAAAGGGAATACTCCTTTCACTCAAAAAATTGCTAAAAAAGCGCAAAGCTTTATCGGCCGAAGTAAAAAAAATATTATCACAGCAAGTACTATCCTTCTAGCTGAGGAAAAAGAACTTTTTCAAGATAATTCCTCTAAAGTCATAATTATTTAATTAATAGTTTAAAAAAACATTAATTTATAATTATCAGTTAACTTATAATCTTAATTCCTAAAAAAGTAGGCTAAGCAATTCCGCCTTTTACATGAGCTTATTTCTATAAATGCAAGAGAGGGAATTTAATAAAATTATGGAGACGTAATGACCACAGCAGTTCATGATAGACTAATTTCAAATTTTGATACTCAGCTAACAAATGCCAGCTCGACAACTTTAGAAGAAAGAGTTAATGCTATAGTTCCTGATGAAATTAACCGTTCAGTTACAATACATAGAGAAGCTTTCCTCGCGTATAATATTGCAGCATTTAAGAGAAATTGTTCTTTAGTGGCTGGGATTACTTCCGTAGCAATGTATGTGCTTGGAATTGCTATTCATGATCTTGCATTAGTTCTTGTAGCTACATTTATTTGCATTAAAGCTATAGCTGTCTTTTTTAATAATAGATATCCATATTTTGCTGAAGTTTCTGGCTATAGAGCTGCAATGGAGCGTAGATTAAATGATGCTGATAGTGGAATTCCTCGCCCCAGATATGCTGATGAATATCTACCACATGGAAATAATAAAACTTGCTTAGGTGGTTTTTTCTGGAAATATTATGTTTTTAAGAGTGGCGAAATGCAAAAGTTGGCCTCTCCATTACATATACTTATCCCTATAACCCGAGAAAAAGAATTTAATAAAATTATGGAGGTGTAATGACAACAGCAGTTCATGATAGACTAATTTCAAATTTTGATACTCAGCCAATAAATGCCAACTCGACAACTTTAGAAGAAAGAGTTAATGCTCTAGCTCCTAATGACATCATGCAAGCAGTTGACACGTATAAGGAAGTCTTCCTCGCTTATAATATTGCAGCATTTAAGAGAAATTGTTCTTTAGTAGTTAAAACATTTGCTTTTGCAACGTTTATGTTTGGAGCTACTGGCATGGTAAATCCTGTAATAGCAGGTACATCTTTCATTATTTGCCTTATAGCCGAAAAAATTTTCATAGCTAATAAACATCCAATAGTAGCTGGGACTCTTAAAAGCCATAAAATATTGGTATCTAAATTAGACGCTGATCCCTCTAGACAAGCAGATGAGGTATTTGTCGAGCTTGAACCACTAGCTAACTACATTCGAGAATGTATAAACAGGAAAGATAAAACTTTTTTAGGAGGCTATTTCTACAAGTACTTTTCCTTTAACAAAGAAGAGCAGTTGCCGAAGTTAGTTCATCCTTTATATAAACTTATCCCTACAATGTACGAAAGGGAATTTAATAAAATTAAGGAGATACAATGACTGCAATCACTAATTTAATTTCAGCAGATAATCCACTAAGTGGCTCCTCAGGCTATTACGAGGCCGGAATCGGGCAATTAACTGAAAAACTTAACAGAATTAGTGCAAATGCTGTGAAAACTTATAAAGAAGTTTTTCTCAAATATAATGCTACAGCTTTCATAATGAACTTTTTTTCATTGTGCCTTATTCCTTCTGTATCTGTTCTTTCTCTTGGAGTTATTGTTTCTATTCCAACAAAGATGCTGATGGCGGCCATGACTATTTCAGTTATTGCAGTAATGTATCTATACAAGGCTAATCCAATCGAGGATGCTAGAACTAACACGTTTTCAATTTATTTTAAAAGAAATAAAAACAGCAGTATTGATGAGACAAATGCCGTGCTAGATGAACAGCGACAAGTATTAGATTTATTGAGACATGAATCACTAAGGTCATGCAATGTGTTTTTCAAGAAATACTTTCAAATTAGCCAAGAAGGTCAGCTAGAGTTAGTGCATCCCTTTGATAAGATAATGCCTGAAACACGTTTAAGATAAATTCTTTTTAATCATTTGAATTTGTCTTTGAAGCTGCTCATTAGTACTTAGTTGATTAGATACCTTTTTCCATGAATGAAGTAGGGTAGAGTGTGTTTTACCTCCAAAAGAATTGGCTATTTTTTGGAGGGAATCAGAAATTAACTCTTTGGAAAGATACATGGCCACTTGCCTTGCAAGAGCAATTTGCTTCATGCGCGAGTCTCCTTTTATTTCTGAGATACGCACTTCAAATGCGCTAGCCACAGATTTTAAAATACTTTCAACTGTAACTTTTTTAGATGTTTGCTGCTCAAAGATCTCACTTAAGGTTTTTTCTACGACATCTTGAGTGATTTGCTCGCCCATCAAGCGACAGTACGCAAAAAGGCGATTAATGGCTCCTTCTATTTGCCGTACATTTAAAAAGACATGATCTGCTATATAAAAGGCTACATCATCTGGAATAATGATTCCTTTGGTTTCTGCCTTATGTTGAATGATGGCAACCTTAGTTTCTAAATCAGGAACACCTATATTGGCAACTAAGCCCCATTCCATTCTAGCAATCATTCTGTCAGAAAGTTTTAATTGAGAAGGAGGTTTATCAGAGGTAATGACAATTTGCTTATGTTGGTTGATAAGAGATTCAAATGTATTGCAAAACTCATCTTCAAAATTCAACCTATTCTGTAAAAATTGAATATCATCAACCAGTAAGATGTCTAAGTTTCTATAAAACCTTTTCATTTTGTCGACAGATTTGTTCTTTAAGTTGTCTACAAGATCATTGATAAATGCTTCTGTTGTGATACTTTGAATTTTGGCATGTTTGTTTTTTTGTAAAACGCTATGACCAATGCCATGCAGCAGATGTGTTTTTCCTAGACCTACTCCTCCATGAATGAAAAGAGGATTGTAAGATTTTCCAGGTCGATTAGCAACTCCCACAGCTGCCGATTTTACAAACTGGTTAGATGGTCCTTCAATGAAGTTTTCAAAAGTATAATTTCTGTTTAATTGTAAGTGAGAAGTTTTTTGAGGCTTAGAAATACTTGTAGAAGGTTTTTTTTCTTTGGGTGTGATGGCGGCGATACTAAAATGAAAAGGGAGCTCTTCAATGCTAGTACAGGAAAAAAAATTCAGTAAGTCCTGCTTGTAATTATCAATGAGGTATTCTTGCACAAAGATATTAGGTACTTCTAATACTAGCTTATCTTCAGTTTCCTCTTTTACTTTGATGGGTTCAATCCAATTATGAAACTCAGTAGCTGAGCATTTTTTTTCTACTAGCTGAACAAAGTCAACCCAAACACTTTTTATATCACAAGAAACGGTCATCTTTTATCTTTTGAAAATTTAACGATTTTCGCTTTTGGAAAGTGGTTTACAAAAGCAATTTCATTAGTCAAGTTAACACGATTTTTCTATCTGGGCAATGAAATAGTGGATTATCATTCTTCCAATATCTCTAACTCCTTGAGCTTCAAAATTAGAAAAAAAGAGAGTTATTTTGTCCTAACTTGGGAAAGCTAAAATTAAAGCACTTGCTTGTTTAGCAATATCCTGGTTAGAGGAATTTTGCAGTTTTTTAGCTTGAGAGATTCCTTGCTTTTTATATCCTAAAGACAAAAGAGCTTTAGCTCTATTGAGCTGTGTTTGTAAGTCATTGGGATCAACTTTTAAAGAACGATCAAGATAATTTAAGGCTTCCAAACTATTGCCTTTTTGTAAGTAAAGGGCCCCTAGTGTTTTTAGATCATAAGAGTTTTCAGGTGAAAGAACACTTAGTGCTTCAAAAAAAGTAATAGCTGTATCGTAAAGACCTTGTTTTATATATGAGTAAGCAACAAAGCGAAGATCTTCCAGTTGTTCATCATTCCAACCAAGTAATTCAAGCCAGTTCATCCTTTGTGGTATTGTCCTCTTCTTGCGTTAATCAATGAAAGATATTGATCATAAAGGCCTAGCATCTTTAGTAATTTGATCACTTTCTTTCGTTCTTTTTCTTCTTCATCTTTTTCAAAACCTTCAAACTGATGCTCTTTATGTTTTTCCTCTTTGTCTTTTGAAAGTTTTTGTAGTTCTTGTTCATGTTTTTCTGTCGAACCCAAAGAGGGGACTAACTGAAAAGTAAATATCCGCTTTCGATGAGATAAATATTTTGGAGGTGGAGCAAATCTTGCCCAAGGCAAATTCTTTTGGAAAGTATTAAATTGCTCGTCAAATCCTGATGGTATATATGGTGTGGTAACACTGACTTCAGAAAGGCCCCCGACTTGCCTTGACCCTTGTAAAAGCTCTTTATCAACCAGCTTTTGATCAACGGCATATCTATTCGATGCGTCAGTGCCTAAGTTATCTATTGTTCTAGGTTTTGTAGACATGGGTTTAAATCTCTTTGAGTTTCATTCTACCAGTACTTTGAATTTTTAAAAACGACTTGTTCAAAACTTATGAACAAGTTGTTTAAACATTGTGGGAAATTGACTTATCTCGCTAACTGTAAATTATTTAAGTTGTTATTTTTAGCTTTTACTAACAAAAGAATAGAAAAACTTTTAAACAAATTTCCCACAATTTCCCACAATTCATAAGTTTCTTATTCTTAAGGAGGAAAAATAGTTTCTTAATTTCTAACGAAAAAATATTTGCCCTGTTTACGGATTTGTTGCTAGTATGTGGGAAAAAGTGGGAAACCAAAAGGTGCTCCTGTGAGTGATCATTTCTTCAGCGGATCTAGTGTAGCGAAGTTGGATGACAAAAAACGTTTTGTCCTTCCACAACAAATGCGCTATGGACTTGTAGAAGAGGGAAAGCTGGAGTTTACTATTGGTCTTGGCCTTGGTGGATGTTTAACCATTTATAAGAAAAGTGACATTCAAAAAATTGTAAAAAAATTTAAAGAAAAACAGCATATAGCCAAATATCAAAAGTTTTTTACTTTGTTTTTTTCTCTTTTACATGAAACAAGCTGTGATAAAATTGGTAGAATATCCCTTCCAGCCTCCTTACTTAACATAGTAAAAATTCAAAAAGAGATCGTGGTAGCAGGTGTGTTAGATAAGATCGAGCTTTGGCCTAAAGAAGTTTATGATCAGAATATGGCGCAAATATTGCTTTCTAGTGAAAGCAGCTCTGAATTTCAAAAAATGACAGAAGAAGCATTCGCTCTTTTACAAGACGATCAGAATGAAGAGATAAATGAAATGGAAAAGTTATCTGAATCTCACATTAAAAATGCACAGGAAACTATTAGACAGTGAGTAAAAGACCCCATATACCTGTTTTAATTGATGAGGTCTTGGAGTTTTTCAAAGATAAAACACTAAAAGTGTTTATGGATGGAACAATGGGAGCTGCAGGACACGCTAAAAAAATTTTAGAGACTCATCCTGAAATTGAAATTTTTATCGGATTTGATAAGGATATGCATGCTTTAGAAATTGCCGAAAAAGAACTAGACCCTTGGAAAGGTAAACTACGCCTTAAAAATGGTGATTTTGCCAGTGCGCCGATATATCTAAAAGAAGAAAAAATTGATTGCCTAGATGGTGTTTTACTTGATCTGGGTGTCTCTTCCATGCAGCTAGATAGCAAAACAAGAGGCTTTAGTTTTATGCATGAAGCCCCCCTTGATATGCGCATGGATACAAATTCAGACTTAACCGCTGAAAAGGTGGTCAATGAATTCCCCGAAAATAAATTAGCTGAGATCTTTCTTAAATATGGTGAAGAATTTCAATATAAGAAAATCGCAAAAGCAATAGCTATTGCCCGTAAGAAAAAAAGAATTAAATCGACTATTGACTTAGTTCAAGTCATTTCACCTGTTTTGCAAAGAAAGCGTGGGAGAAGAAGAATTCATCCAGCAACCTTGGTTTTTCAAGCTCTTAGAATTTATGTGAACCATGAGTTGGATTCTGTTGAACAGGGAGTTGGCTCCGCCATTGAACATTTATGTCCTGCTGGAAGAATTGGAGTTATCAGCTTTCATAGCTTAGAAGACAGGATTGTGAAAAATATTTTTAGGTCCAATAAAAAAGCCAAAATTTTAACGAAAAAGCCACTAATTGCTACACAAGAAGAAAAAAAAGCTAACCCTCGCTCAAGGAGTGCCAAGTTAAGGTTTGCTGAAAAAATCGAAGGAGATGAAGATGCAAATAACTAAAATCATGAGATTATCTGTATGCCTTTTAGTTTTTACTATTTGTCTTTTTTCCTATTTGTATAAGCAGAACGATTTGACTAGGTTAAAAATGCAGGTGCCTAAAATTCATAAACAGCTGCAGGCAATTAATGAAGAAATTAGACAGCTTCAGTATGAAATTGACCAATTTGAGAACCCTGCAAGGTTAATGGAAATGGCTTGTCATCCTGATTTTAACCACCTAAAACATCCTCTTATTAAAGACATAGAAACTATTCCTGAGGGTGTAGCCCTGTCTTATCCCAGAAATGATTTGGAAATAGACGTCCCTGCTTGCGTTGGAAGTAGGTAAATGAAGTCTACTTCGTCGGATAGGAAAAGACTTGTTTTAGTAGCGGTTTTCCTTTTTGGCCTTAATGTATTACTTATTCTTCAATTTTATAAAATTCAAATTATTCAACAAGAAAAGTGGACTCAAGGAGCATTAGCTCAGCATCAAAAAATAGTTGTTGAAACATTTCGTCGAGGAACTATTTATTCTAATACTACTGTTAAAGAGGGGCATCTTCAAGAGGAGCAGCCCTTTGTTTTAGATGTTTTAAAATTTCATCTCTACATTGATCCCCATTCCATTCCAGCTTCAGAAAAGAAAGCTGTTTGTAAAAAAATTTGTCAATTTTTGCATAAGACAAATGAAAAGCCTATCTATCAAGAGTTTTTAAAAAAAAGCCGCAGTAGAAAAATAGCTACTTGGCTAGATAAAGACCAAAAAAATCAAATCTTATCTTGGTGGAAATCTTATGCAAAACAGAAAAAAATTGTCTCGAATGCTGTTTATTTTGTGAAAGAATACCAACGGTCCTATCCTTTTGGAGCCATGCTAGGTCAAGTTTTGCAAACAGTCCAAGATATTAAAGACCCTAAAACAATGCAGGCTTATCCAATAGGAGGCCTTGAGCTTTCATTAAATAACTTTTTAAAAGGAAAAATAGGAAAAAAAGTTTTGCAAAGATCTGCTAGGAACCCAATGGATTCCGGGGTTGTTATTAATCAGCCGGAAGACGGGGCAGATGTTTATCTTACAATTAATCATTATCTGCAGGCAATAGTTGAAGAAGAGTTGAAAAAAGGGGTAGAGGTAAGTGAGGCAAAAGGGGGATGGGCTATAATAATGGACCCATTTAATGGAAATATTTTAGCACTTGCTCAATATCCTTTTTTTGATCCAAGAAAATATAGAGAGTATTTCAACTCGGAAAAGTTAAAAGAGCACGCCAAAGTCAAAGCCGTTTCAGATGCTTTTGAGCCAGCTTCAATTTTTAAAGTGATAACTACAGCTATTTGCATGCAAGCTAATGATGAACTCATGCAAAAAAATAAAGACCCTTTATTTACACCTGAAGAAAAAGTTCCTACTTCCAATGGACACTTTCCAGGGAGGAAAAAGCCTCTTCGAGACGGTAGACTTCACAAGTTTTTAAACTTAAATATGGCACTGCAAAAATCTTCTAATGTGTATTTTGGTCAACTTATAAAAAGAGTGATCGAGACGTTTGGGGAAAGTTGGTATAGAGAAAAGCTTTTGCAATTTGGATTCGGGCAAAAAACAAATATTGAATTGCCAGCAGAAACATTAGGCTTAGTACCTACTCCTGGGAAAAAGCATCAGAACGGAACACTTGAATGGTCTAAATCAACCCCTTATTCGCTTGCCATGGGACACAATATTTTAATTAATAGCATACAAATGGTAAAAGCGTTTTCTGTTATAGCTAATGGAGGCTTTTTAGTTGAACCTACTTTAATTCGAAAAATACAAAAAAATAACGAAGTGATTTTAGACAATACTATCGAAAAAAAATATC